>JAWWCA010000007.1:0-30627 GCA_033720695.1 Rubricoccaceae bacterium | reverse complement strand
TTGCCGCCGTCGCGGTTGTAGCGGAGCTCGAGGCGGAGCGGGACGGGGTCGGCCCCGTTGTTCCGGACGCCGCCGGTGACGGAGAGGCGTCGGGTGCCGGCGTCGTAGGCGAGGTCGGCCGAGGTGAACTTCGCCTCGCAGCCCGGCGCCCCTGGGATGTCCGTGAACTTGACGATCCCGTCCGTGCCGCCGAAGGAGGAGGAACTGGCCTCGTAGATCACGCCGTCCTGGAGGATGGTGTGGGTGCCGGACGGGGCGGTGTAGGCCAGGAGCGAGACGTCGGCATCGGCCACGAGCGCCGTCTCGTTGGCGAACTGCACGCCGCCGGTCCCGCCGTACTCGACGAAGCCCCACTGCTCGCCCTCGGTGGCGCCGAAGCTGTTGTTGAAGAGGTAGATCCCGGCGGGGCCGAGCTCGATGTCCTCGAGGCCGCCGTCGGACCCGTTCGTGAAGATGCCGTCAGCGAACGGGTCGTAGACGACACTGAGGACCGGCGTGGTGTCGAGGTCGCAGACGCTGACGGTGACGTTCACGAACCCGGTGCCGCCGAACTCGGAGGAGTTGCTGTAGAGGCAGCCGTCATCACCAGCGGCGACGTCGTAGAGGTCGAGGTCCGCGTTCTGGAGGATGGCAGTGGGGTCCTGGCCGGCCGTCGTCGCGTCGAGGCTGTAGAACCCGTCCTCCGGGGCGCCGAAGAACGCCGAGCGGGCGAGGTAGACGGTGCTGCCGTCCACGTCGAGGCCAGTGACGCCGTCGCCGTTGTCGCCGAGGCTGGCGGGGTCGGTGAGAACGGTAGCCGTGCCGCCGTCG
Organism: Rubricoccaceae bacterium; assembly: GCA_033720695.1. Lineage (GTDB taxonomy): Bacteria > Bacteroidota > Rhodothermia > Rhodothermales > Rubricoccaceae > DATGQT01. Next base: position 29,817 of record JAWWCA010000007.1, on the reverse strand, counting down.
AGGCGGTAGACGAAGTCCAGGTTGTCGGCGCCGGCGAGGGCGGCGATGACGGCCCCGTCGTCGGCGATGTCGAGCGCACGGCAGGCCGTGACGGTCACGCCCGTGTCGGTCAGGAGCTCCGCGTTCGTGCGGAGGATGGTGGTGCGGCTGCCCGGAGCCGCGTCGGGGTCGTACGAGACGAGCTCGTCGGAGGGGGTGTTGAAGAAGACGAACGTGCCGTCGGCGGCGCGGTCGATGCAGGCGATGTCGACCTCGGCGAGGGTGCCGCCGTCGAGGAGGTCGGCCTCGGTGGCGACGTCCATGTAGTCCGTCTGGGCCTGGGCCGGGAGCGCGAGGAGCAGCGCCGCGAGGGAGAAGAGGAGGGGATACGCGTTCCGCATGGGAAAGGGGAAGGGTTGGAGGGAAGGAGGGGCGCCGAAGGTAGGAGAGGGTCGGGGCGGGTAGGGTTACGCCCCTGTTATCCTACGCGGCGGAGCCGGCGGAAACTAACGCCCGTCCCGCCTCCGCTTCAAAGAGATTCCGTGACCGCCGATATCGTGGCCGTGACGACGTCCGAGCGCCTCCCCGACCGGCTCCGGCCCTACCTCTCCTCGCTCGTCCTCCTCCCGTGCTGCTTCGTCTTCGCCGTGGCGGACTACGACGTGGAGGGCGCCTTCGGTTGGCTCCGGTTCATCGCCCACAGCGTGAACCTCCTCCCGCACGAGGCGGGCCACTTCTTCTTCCGCTTCTTCGGGACGTTCATGATGTTCGCCGGGGGGACGATCTGGCAGCTCGTCTTCCCGTGCATCTTCGTGTGGTACTGCGTCTCGAACGACCTCAAGGTGGGGCTCCAGGTCAGCCTGCTGTGGCTGGGCCAGAACTTCGTGGACGTGAGCGTCTACGCCGCCGACGCCCAGGCCCGCGCGCTCCCGCTCATCGGCGGCCTCGGGCCGGAGGCGCACGACTGGTACAACATGCTCGCGATGCTCGGCCTCCTCGAGCACACGCCCCTCATCGCGGGGCTCCTCTACGCCTGCGCTTTTCCCATCTGGGCCCTCATGCTGGCCGTCCCGCGCTGGGTCTGGTAGGGGAGGGAGGGCGGACGGGGGAGGATGGGGAGGACGCGACCTGGGATCGCCGCGCCTCCTTCCGGGATCCACCGCGGCGCGCGTCCCCGCACGTAACTTCGCGCCATGCCCCCGCTCCCTCCCACCGACGCCGTCAAGGCGCGGCTCATGGACGCGGCCGATGTGGACCGCACGCTCGCCCGCCTTGCCCGGCAGATCGTCGAGCACCTCGACGACGAGGCCGAGCCGGCCGAGCGGCTCGCGCTCGTCGGGATGCAGACGCGCGGGGTTCACCTCGCCCGCCGCCTCCGCGACAAGATCGAGGCGTTCGAGGGGCTCCGCCTCCCCTTCGGCGTCCTCGACGCCACGCTCTACCGCGACGACTTCCGCGAGCGCCTCCGCCAGCCCGTTGTCCAGCCCACCGACATCCCGTTCGACGTCTACGACCGCCGCCTCGTCCTCGTCGACGACGTCGTCTACACCGGGCGCACCACGCGCGCCGCGCTCGACGCCGTGATGGACCTCGGCCGCCCCGCCTCCGTCCGCTTCCTCGCCTTCGTGGACCGCGGCCTCCGCGAGCTCCCCGTCTGCCCCGACTTCGTCGGCCGGACGGTCCCGACGACGCCCGGCGAGGAGGTCCGCGTCCGGCTTGCCGAGTCCGACGGCGAGGACGGGGTGTGGCTCGTCGAGCGGGCGGCGGAGGGCTGACGATGGACGACGGCCGCCCCCCCTCCATGCCTGACGACGTTCTCGATCCCCCGCCCCTCCCCGAGCTCCGCCACCGCCACCTCCTCGGCCTCGCCGACTACGGCGCCGACGAGATCCGCCTCATCCTCTCGACCGCGCGCGAGATGCGGGGCGTGCTGGCGCGGCGGATCAAGCGCGTGCCCTCGCTCCGGGGCGTCACCGTCGTCAACCTCTTCTTCGAGGCGAGCACGCGGACGCGGATCTCGTTCGAGCTTGCCGAGAAGCGGCTCTCCGCCGACGTCGTCAACTTCTCCGCCTCCGGCTCGTCGGTCTCGAAGGGGGAGACGTTGAAGGACACCGCCCGCAACATCGAGGCGATGAAGACCGACGTGGTCGTGATCCGCCACGGCTCGCCGGGGGCGCCCCACGCGCTGACGCGGTGGATCGAGGGCGTCGTCATCAACGCGGGGGACGGGGCGCACGAGCACCCCACGCAGGCGCTCCTCGACCTCCTGACGATGTCGGAGCTCGACCTCCCCGGCCGCCCCGGCCTCCCGGCGTTTGACTTCTCCGGCCTCCAGGTCTCCATCCTCGGCGACGTCGCCCACAGCCGCGTGGCCCGCTCGAACATCCACGGGCTCCGGGCGCTCGGGGCCGAGGTCACGCTGTGCGGGCCCCGCACCATGATGCCGGTCGGCGTCGAGGGCCTGGGCGTCCGCGTGACCGACCGGCTCGACGAGGCGCTCGACGGCTGCGACGTGGCGATGGCCCTCCGCATCCAGCTCGAACGCCTCGAAGGGGCGAAGGCGAACCTCTTCCCGAGCCTCCGGGAGTACCACGACCGCTTCGGCATCACGCTCGACCACCTCGACCGCCACCCCGACCTCCGGATCATGCACCCCGGCCCCGTCAACCGCGGCGTCGAGCTGGCGAGCGAGGTGGTGGACCACGAGCGGGCCGTCATCCTCGACCAGGTCACGAACGGCGTGGCCGTGCGGATGGCCGTGCTCTACCTCCTCTCGGGAGGGTCGTCGATCGAATGACCGGGGGACCGAACCCTCGGAGGGGTGGGCGTGCGCACCGATGAACCCAGGACTCGATCCTCCGATGAGCCGATCGTCGTCGGCTGGTGCGAGTGGGTGGCCCTGCCCGAGCTCGGGCTGCCCGCCATCCGGTGCAAGGTGGACACCGGGGCCGCCACCTCGTCGCTCCACGCCACGACGGTCGAGCGGTTCTCGCGTGGAGGGGCGCCGTGGGTGCGCCTCCACGTCACGCCGTTCCATCGGGAGCGGCGGCAGATCGTGGTCGTGGGCGAGGCGCCGGTCGTGGACGAGCGGGAGGTGGTGTCGTCGAGCGGGCACGCCGAAGGGCGCCTCGTTGTCGAGACGGCGCTGCGACTGGGTCTCCGCGTCGACGCGCCCTCGTGGCCCATCGAGATCACGCTCGCCGACCGCCGCGCGATGCGCTTCCCGATGCTGCTCGGGCGGCAGGCGATGGCGGGCCGCGTCCGGGTCGATCCCGGCGCCTCCGATCGGCTCGGTCCCCTCGCCCGTCCAGAGGACTTCTACGCGACCTGACCGGCCGGCTCCGCCCCATCCGGGCGCGGCGCGGGACCGGAGAGCGACCGGCCGCAGCGCTACCTTCTCGTCCCGTTCCTCCGCCCGCCGATGCGCCGCCTCGCCGTCCTCCTCCCGCTCCTGTTCGTGGCCCCTCTGTACGCTCAGACCCTCACCGTCGCCTCGCCCGGCGGCGCGCTCGTCGTCGCGCTCGACCTCGACGACGAGGGCGCTCCCCTGTACCGCGTCAGGCGCGGCGGTCGCGACCTCGTCCTGCCCTCCCGGCTGGGCGTCGTCTTCCGGGAGGGCCCCCGCTTCGACACGGGCCTCCGGGTGCTGGGCACCGCGACGGCCACGCGCGACACGACGTGGGAGACCGTGTGGGGCGAGCGGCAGTTCGTGCGGGACCACCACAACGAGGGGCGCGTGGCTTTCGCGGACGCCGACGGGGCGCGGATAGACCTCGTCGTCCGCGTCTTCGACGACGGCCTCGGGTTCCGCTATGAGTGGCCCGAGCAGCCCGCCCTCGCCGACGCCGTGATCACCGACGAGAGGACCGCGTTTCGGTTCGCCGAGGCGCCGGAGGCGTGGTGGATCCCGGCCTACCAGCGCGAGCGCTACGAGTACCTCTACCGCCACACGCCCCTCGCCGAGGCCGGCCGCTTCCAGGCTGACGTGAACGTGGACACCCCCTCGCAGCCGCATCCCTACCGACCGGCGCAGGCGGTCCACACCCCGCTCACGCTCCGCTTCCCCGAGTCCGGTCTCTACGCCGCCATCCACGAGGCGGCGCTCGTGGACTACGCCTCGATGACGCTCGTCGTGGACGACGCGGCCTCCGTCCACTGCGACCTCGTGCCGTGGTCGGACGGGGCGAAGGTGTACGCGACGGCCCCGTTCGTCTCGCCGTGGCGCGTGCTCCTCGTCGGCGAGACGCCGGGCGCCCTCGCCGAAAGCGACCTCGTGCTCAACCTCAACGAGCCCTCGCGCATCGAGGACCCATCCTGGATCGAGCCTCAGAAATACGTCGGCATCTGGTGGGCCATGCACATCGACCAGAAGACGTGGCACAGCGGCGACCGCCACGGTGCGACCACCGAGGAGGCGGAGCGCTACATCGACTTCGCGGCCGACCACGGCTTCGGCGGCGTCCTCGTCGAGGGCTGGAACCGGGGGTGGGACCGCAACTGGATCGGCCTCAACTCCGACTTCTCGTTCACCGAGCCGTACCCCGACTTCGACCTGGAGGCGGTGGCGCGCTACGCGCGAGCGCGGGGCGTCCGGCTCATCGGCCACCACGAGACCGGCGGCGACGTCCCGACCTACGAGGCGCAGCTCGACGCGGCGATGGCGCTGTACGCCCGCCTCGGCGTGCGCGCCGTCAAGACGGGCTACGTCGAGTGGGAGCAGGGCGTCCAGCGCGTCACGCCCGAGGGCGACTCGACGCGGGAGTGGCACCACGGGCAGTACATGGTCCGCCACCACCAGCGCGTCGTCGAGACGGCGGCCCGCCACGGGATCATGGTCAACATCCACGAGCCGATCAAGGACACCGGGCTCCGGCGGACGTGGCCCAACCTGATGACGCGGGAGGGCGCCCGGGGCATGGAGTACAACGCCTGGAGCCGCGACGGCGGCAACCCGCCCGAGCACGAGACCGTCCTCCCGTTCACGCGCCTCCTCGCCGGGCCCTTCGACTTCACGCCGGGCATCGTCGACCTCACGCTCCCGCGCAAGCCGGCCAACCGCGTCAACTCCACGCTCGCCAAGCAGCTCGCCCTCTACGTCGCGCTGTACAGCCCGCTGCAGATGGCGGCCGACCTCCCCGAGCACTACGAAGCCCGCCCCGATGCGCTCCGGTTCATCGAAGACGTGCCGGTGGACTGGGCCGACTCCCGCGTCCTCCACGGCGCCATCGGCGACGTCATCGTGATGGCGCGGAAGGACCGGGGGTCGGAGGACTGGTACCTCGGCGCCGTCACCGACGAGGAGGGACGCACGCTCTCCGTCCCGCTCGACTTCCTACACGGTGGCCGCCGCTACGTTGCCGAGGTCTACCGCGACGCCGACGACGCCCACTGGGAGACGAACCCGGAGGCCCTCACCCTCGACGAGGGGCTGGTGGACGCGGCGACGGTGCTGCCCCTCCGGCTCGCGCCCGGCGGCGGCCTCGCCGCCCGCTTCCGTGCCGCCTCCGCCGACGAGGAGGCCGCGATGCCGCGTCTCGTGCCGTAGCGCTCAGCCCACCTCGGCGCGGAGGACGTCGAGCGGCGGCCGGGCGAGGAGCCCGCGGCTGCCCGCGAGGCCGACGCCGATCGTGAGCGCGGGCACGACGACGAGCGCGGCCAGGATCCAATCCCAGGCCACCACGAACGGGGCCTGGAACACGAACAGGGCGAGGGTCCACCCGGCCGCCGCGGCGAGCCCGATGCCGGTGAGCGCCGCGAGCACGCCGAGGAACAGGTACTCCGCGACGAGGATGCGGCGGACCTGCGCCCGGCTCGCCCCGATCGTCCGGAGGAGCACGCCCTCCTCGATCCGTTGCAGCCGCGCGATCCGCACCGCCCCGGCCAGCACGACGAGCCCCGTCCCGACGGAGAACAGCGCCATGAACTGGAGCACGAACGCGACGCGGTCGAGGATGCCTTCGACGAGGCCGAGGACGAGGCCGACGTCCACGGCCGAGACGTTCGGGAACTGCTCGACGGCGGCGCGCTGGAGCGCGGCCGAGCGCTCGGGGCTCCCCGCCCGCGTGATCAGGATGCCCGATTGCGGCGCGCCGTCGAGCGGCCCCTCGGGGAAGACGACGAAGAAGTTGGGCTGGACGCGCGCCCAGTCCACCCGCCGCAGGCTCGCCACCTCGCTCTCAATCGTCCGGCCGCTGACCTCCCACGTCAGCCGGTCGCCCAGCCCGACGGCGAGGTCGTTGGCGAGGTCGAACTCGACCGAGACCGGGACGACGTCGGCGCCTGGGGCGACGCCTCCCACGAACGTGCCGGCGACGACCTCCTCCGTCTCGACGGTCCGGTCTCGGTAGGTGGAGCGGTACTGCCGCGTGAGCGCCCACGTCGGCTGCGGGGCCGTGGTGTCCCGGCGGATGGCCTCGGTCGAGCGGCCGTTGATGGCCGTCAGGCGCATGGGCACGATCGGGGCCTCGTCCAGAACGGCCAGCCCCTGCTCGCGGACGAGCGCCCGGACGTCCTCCCGCTGGTCGGCCTGGATGTCGAAGAGGACGAGGTCGGGGCGGGCGCCCTCCTCGGCCGGGAGCGCGATGGGTGCGAGGAGCGTCCGCTCGACGAGCCCGAGCGTGGTGAGGAGGAACGTGCCGAGGCCGAGGGTGAGGAGGAGGACGAGCGTCTGGTTGCCCGGCCGGTAGAGGTTGGCGAGCCCCTGCCGCGCGGGGTAGGGCGCCCGGCGGGGGAGGAGCAGGCGGACCAGCCGCTGGACCGCCTTCGCCGTGGCTGCGAGGACGCCGAAGGCGACGAGCACGCCGAGCGGGAAGCCCCACACCGCCGCCTCGACGCCGGTCTGCGCCCGCGCGAACAGCCCGATCCCGACGAGCAGGACCCCGCCCAGGAGCCACGGCCACACGTCGACGCCGGCGGCGCGGGCGTCGGCGCGGATGGCGCGGAGGGGCGGGATGCGGCGGACGCGGAGGAGCGGGAGGAGCGCGAACAGGAGCGCGACGGTCACGCCCACGCCCACGCCCACGAGGACGGGCTCCCACACGAACGGGGTCTCGACCTCGACGGGGAGGAACGGTCCGAGCACGCGCGGCAGCGCCTGCTGCACGAGGACGCCGAGGGCCGCGCCCGCCGCGGCGCCGAGGAGCCCCATCGCGGCGGCTTGAAGGGTATAGATGCGGAGCGTCTGGCCGGCCGTCGCGCCCAGGCAGCGGAGCGTGGCGACGGTCTCGGCCTTCTGGCGGACGTACACGCTGATGGCGCTCGCCACGCCCAGCCCGCCGAGGAGGAGCGCCACGAACCCCACGAGCTCGAGGAACCGCGTGAGGTCGCCGAGGGCGTCGCTCCAGTCGCCTTCGAGGCCGGTGACGGTCGTGCCGCGGAGGTCCATGGCCGCGAGGCGAGGGCGGATCTCGGCGAGCACGGAGTCGGGCTCGACGGCGTCCGGGAGGCGGAAGTACGCGCCGGTCGTGTAGCGGGCGCCGAAGCCGAGGAGCTGGGGGTCGAGGTCGTCGAGGGGGAGGTAGACGCGGGGCCCGACGAGCGCCTCGACGTCGGTCTGGCCGGTGATGCCGTCGAGCCGGCCGGCGATGCGGTAGGTCCGCGTGCCGATGCGGATGGAGTCGCCGCCGGCGGCGTCGTACTGGCGGAGGCGGGAGGCGCCGGCGAGGGCCTCGCCGCGGGCCTGGTAGACGCCGGCGGCGGAGTCGGGCGTCGTCCGGATCTCGCCGTAGAAGGGGAAGCCGCCGCGGAGGGCGCGGAGCTGGACGAGCCGCGTCCCGCCGCTCTCGGGGAAGAGCGCCATTGAGCTCGCGGTCACCTCGCGGGCCACCTCGGCGCCGTAGGCCGCCGCGACGGAGTCCACGAGCGCCTCGTTGCTCTCGGTGAAGCGGCCCCAGTTCCAGACCTGGTGGTCGGCGCCGAAGACGGCGCGCGCCTGCTCGTCGAGCGCCGTCTGGAGGTTGGCCCCGAACGAGCGCACGGCCACGAGCGCCGCCACGCCGAGGGCCATCGCGGCGACGTAGAGGAACAGCCGCCGCCGTGCCTTCCGGCTGTCGCGCCACGCGAGGGAGGGGACGAACGACATCGCGCTACGACGGGATCGGCGCGGCGGGCGCGGCCGTCCGGCCCGCCTGGGCGTCGGGGGCGGGGTCCTCCGCGGTCACCATCCGCCCCCCGCGGAGGCGCACCACGCGGGCGCATCGCGCGGCCAGCTCGGCGTCGTGCGTGACGACGACGAGGGCAGTGCCGGCCTCGCGGTTGAGGTCGAACAGGAGGTCCTCGACGCGGTGGCTCGTGTCGTCGTCGAGGTTGCCCGTGGGCTCGTCGGCGAAGAGGACGTCCGGCCGGCCGATGAACGCGCGGGCGATCGCGACGCGCTGCTGCTCGCCGCCGGAGAGCTGGCTCGGGTAGTGGTCGAGGCGGTCGCCCAGCCCCACGCGGTCGAGGAGGTCGGCCGCGGCGCGGCGAGCCCCCGCTTCGCCGCGCAGCTCGAGGGGCACCGCCGCGTTCTCGACGGCCGTCAGCGTGGGGATGAGCCGGAAGCTCTGGAAGACGAAGCCGACGTGGCGGGCGCGGAGGGCGGCGCGGGCGTCCTCCCCGAGCGGCCCGAGGTCCTGCCCGGCCAGGATGACGCGCCCGCGCGTGGGCTGGTCGAGCCCCGCGCAGAGGCCGAGCAGGGTCGTCTTGCCGGAGCCCGACGGGCCCACGATGGCCAGCGTCGCGCCGGGCGCCACCTCGAACGTCACGCCGTCGAGCACGGTGAGGGCGCGGCCGCCGCTATCGAAGGTCTTGGTGAGGTCGTGGACGCTGAGGACGGACATGAGCGGGGGACGCAGAGGGCGGGCGGGCGCGGCGTCGGGCCCGCCTGTCCCTGTTGGAACGGGGGGCGCTGATACGAGGGCGGGCGGGCGGGGATTCGCAGAGGGTGTGGAGGGCCCGGGGGAACAGCGCGGCTCCCGCACGGGTGAGGGGACGGCACCGCTCGCCCGCTTCATGACGCGCCGCCTCGCCCTCGTGCTCCCCCTCCTGCTCGCCGCCTGCGCCTCCGAGCCGGACCCGGCGCCGACGGACACCGCCCCTGTCGCCGCGGCCGACTCCGCCACCGCGGCCGGTCCTGCCAGCCCGTGCACCGCCGCATCGCCGCCGGCGGACGACGACTCGCTCACCGTCGTCGTCCTCGGCAACAGCCTGACAGCGGGCTACGGGCTGCCCGACCCCGGCACGCAGGCCTACCCGGCGCTCGTCGAGCGGCGCGCGCGCGAGGCGGGGCTGCCGGTCCGCGTCGTGAACGTGGGCGTGAGCGGGGAGACGTCGGCGGGTGGGCTCCGCCGCGTCGCGTGGGTGCTCGGGAGCGCACGGCCCGACGTGTTCGTCCTCGCCCTCGGCGCCAACGACGGCCTCCGCGGCCTCGACCCCGAGGCCATGCAGGCCAACCTCGAGGGCATCTTCGGGTGTGTCCGCGAGGCCGCCCCCGAGGCGCGACTCGTCCTCGCCGGGATGGAGACGCTGCCCAACTATGGCCCCGCTTACGGCGAGCGCTTCCGGGCGGTCTTCCCCGCCGTCGCGGCGCGGTTCGACGCCGCCCGCATCCCGTTCCTGCTGGAGGGCGTCGGCGGCGTGGCGCGGCTGAACCAGCCCGACGGCGTGCACCCGACGGCCGAGGGCCAGCGCGTCATCGCCGAGACAGTCTGGGCCACCCTCGGCCCGATCCTCCGGGCTACCGCGCCGTCCTAGCCCTCCGGCGACGCACGCTGGTCGATCCGGCGCTCCGTCCCCGTCAGCAGCCGCTTCACATTCGAGCGGTGGGTGTAGAGGATGATGATCGGGATGGCGGCGGTGACGATCAGGATCGGATGGGCGATGTCCAGCCCCGCTGCCCACTCGAGGTAGACGGTGGTGGGGATGGCGATGGCGGCGGCGAGGGAGCCGAGCGAGACGAGCCGCGTCAGCGCCACGACGCCGGCGAAGAGGGCCAGCGCCACGGCCGCCGCGAACGGCACCAGCCCGAACAGCATTCCCCCGGCCGTCGCGACGCCCTTGCCGCCGCGCCAGCGGCCGTAGAAGTACCGCCCCACGACGGTGTAGACGTGCCCGACGAGGGCCGCGAGCCCGGCCATCACCCCCACCCAGGCGTCCGCCTCGGTGCCGAGCCACGCGGGGAGGCCGTCGCCGAGCCGGATGGGGCTGATGAGGACGACGGCGAGGAGCCCCTTCAGCACATCGGCCAGGAGGACCGCGACGCCGGTCTTCGGGCCGAGCACGCGGAGCGCGTTCGTGGCTCCGGCGTTGCCGCTCCCGTGCTGCTCCAGGTACACCCCTCGGATGCGCCCGGCGATCAGCGCCGACGGGATGGAACCGAGCAGGTAGCTCAGGAGCAGGATGACGACGAGCGAGAGCACGGATCGAGCGCTGTGGGGCTAAAAAGATAAGGCGTGCGTCGGCTGAAGGACCGATTCAGGCGCTGAAAAGAAGGCGTTAAGGATGAACTCGAAGGGGACGATGGCGTTGGGGGCGGCTCCCATCGCGGGCGACCGCTCCCGGGGCGACCGCTATCTTGGTCCTCGGTTGTCCCCGCTCTCGCGCTGTCGAACCCCCCGCTCCGTCCGTGAAGCGACTGCTTCTTCCCCTCGCGGTACTGGCTCTGTCCCTGGCTCCCGCCTCCGCGCAACGCGCCGCGGCCGACCGCGACGCGGCGCGCCTCGAACGAATCGCGCCGGGCGGTGAGCGCGCCGCCCGCGCCGTCGAGGAAGGCGTCGCCAGCCGCTACGCCCGCTCCCTCCACGGCCGCCGCACGGCCAGCGGCGAGCGCTACGACCACGACGGGCTCACGGCTGCCCACCGGTCGCTCCCCTTCGGCACGCTCCTCCGCGTCGTCAACGCCCGGAACGGGCAGGCGGCCGTCGTCCGCGTCAACGACCGGGGGCCGTTCATCCGCGGCCGCTCCCTCGATCTCTCGGGGGCCGCGGCCCGTCGGCTCGGCTTCCGCGGCCTCGTCCGCGTGCGCTACGAGATCGTCGATCCGGAGGCGCTGCCGAGCCGGCAGCCGCCCCCGCCCCGGAAGGTCCGCCACGTGTGACCGGCCGCGCGGCCCGAGACGGGGGGCCTGCCCTCCCGTCCCGGACCGGGCAGCGGAGCGTCAGCGGAGCAGCGTCACGCGCTGCGTGAGGGTCTGGCCCGCCGCATCCAGCCGGACGAGGTAGACCCCGTTCGGGAGGTCGGCCGCGTCGAACGCCACCTCCTGCGCGCCCGCCGGGCGCGACTCGTTCACGAGCACGGCGACCTCACGCCCCCGGAGGTCGTAGACGGCGAGGCGGACGGGGCCGGCGGCCTCGAGGCGGTAGCCCAGCGTGGTGGCGTCGGCGAACGGGTTGGGGGCCGCCGCCGTCAGCGTGACGCCGGTCGGGGTCTCGGGGGCCGACTCGTTCGCGACCACCCCCTCGAGGTTGAGCACGAGGAGCCCCGTCTCGATGTCGGAGGCGAGGACCTTGCCCGAGGGGAGCTGTGGGTTCGCCGTCCACGTCGACTGCTGGCCTGGGCCGTCGTAGTACCCGACCTGCACCGGGTTCACGGGGTCCGTGATGTCGAAGACCCAGACGCCGCGGTTGTAGTGCGCGATGTAGAGCCGGCCGTCCTTGGTGTGGCAGTTGTGCACGGTCGAGGTCGCGTCGATGACAATCTCGCCGACCTGCTCGACGTTCTGGGGATCGCGCACGTCGAAGATCCGCGTCCACCGCCCCGACCCGATCTCGTCGCCGGCGTAGAGGTAGGAGCCGCTGGGGTCCGAGCAGAAGTTGTGCACGCCGCTGCCGGGGTAGTTGAAGCGGGCGATCATCGTGGGGTTCGACTTGTCCGACACGTCGACGATGTCGATGCCGTCGCCGTAAATGCCGGCGGTGTACATCGTGTCGTTGCGGACGAGCACGTCGTGGACGTAGTACGGGTTGTACTGCCCGGCGTAGGTCGGGTCCTCAGGGTCGGCGAGGTCGTACATCACGACGCCGCTGCTCCCGTTGCCGTAGAGGTAGCCGTCGACGATGGAGAGGGTGTGGAAGTCGGCCCCGAAGGTGCGGACGGGCGCGGGGTTCGTCGGGTCCGAGATGTCGATGATGAGGGTGGGGTCGGAGTTCGACGTGAGGTAGGCGTAGTCGCCGTAGGCCTCGACGTCGCTGCCGTCGCCGTTCATCGGGACGAACCCCTCGAGGACGGGGACGGGGTCGGTCACGTCGATGACGTTGAGGCCGCCGCTGATCCACGAGGCGAGGAGGGCGTACTCCCGGCCGTCGGGCCCAACGTGGTGCCAGACGTCGGAGTAGGGGGTCCCGCTGGGGTTGATCTGGCCGATGAGAGACATGTTCTCGGCCTGGGCACGGGCGGGGGGCGCGGCGAGGAAGCTCGCGGCGAGGAAGCACGCTGCGAGGAGGAGAAGCGAAAGGCGCATGAAGGGGGTCCGGTTGGCGGAGGAGGAAAGATCGAAAAGGTACGGCCGGGGCGTGAGGCCAAATGGCGCCCCCGGGCTCGACCGGGGCGCGCCCGCTGGCCGGGGCTACCGCAGCAGCGTGAGGGTGTGGCGCTCGATCCGGTTCCCCGCCCGCAGCACCACGACGTACGTCCCGCTCGGGAGCGCCGCGCCATCGACGACCGCCGCGTGGGCGCCCGCAGCGAGGGCGCCGTCGAGGAGGACGGCCACCTCGCGCCCGCGCACGTCGTAGACCGCGAGGCGAGCGTTGGCCGGGGCGTCGAGGGCGAAGCGGACCGTGGCTTGGTCGACGGACGGGTTCGGCGCGATCCCGAGCGCCATCTCGGCCGAGGCCAGCGCGGCCCCCGCCGCGGCCGCCTTCGTGAGCGTGAAGCTGTCCGAGGCGTCGACCGACGAGGGGTAGTCGCCCACGCGCAGCTCGACGGTGTACTCCCCGGCCGGGGCAGCGCCGGGCACGGTCGCCGAGAGCGTGAGGGGGCCGAACGTCTCGCCTGCGCTGAGCGTCACGGTGCGCGGGCCCACGACCGGGCGGTCGTACTCGCTCCCGTTCGGGAGGATGGCGGCCACCCAGGCGTCCACGGTCTGGGCCTGCCCGCCCGTGTTCGTGAGCGTCGCCGTGAACGAGAACGGCCCGCCCGCGGCCGGGATCACGATGGGCGGGTCGAGCGGCGCGATGCTGGCCGTCACCGTCGACCCCGACGAGAGGGTGGGGCCGAGCACGAAGAGCCCGTTGCTCTGGTCGTTGGCCACGACGGTCCCGCTGGGGAAGAACGGGTAGTTGCTCCACTGCCCCGAGAAGCCGTCGGCGTTGCTCGACGGGTAGGTGTCGAAGGAGGCGACCTCGACGAGCGTGCCGCTGTCGATGTCGGAGAGGTCGACGATCCGGAGCCCGCCGGTGTAGTTGGAGAGGAAGGCGTACTGGCCGTTGACGTACAGGTTGTGGTCGGAGGTGCCGAGGGGGCCGAGGTAGAAGAAGCCGAACCCGGGGTTGTCGAGGTCCGCGACGTCGAGGACGATGGTGCGCGTGCGGTTGCTGGTGAAGAACTCGTCGAACTCGTCGTCCACGAGGAAGTGTCGGCGGTCCTCGGTGAACCAACCCTGGTGGGTGTAGCCGGGGGAGGGGTAGAACGCCCGGCTGATGAGGGTCGGGTTGGACTTGTTGGTCACGTCGACGAACGTGACGGTGTCCTCGTTCGACGCCGCGCAGATCTCGCGGCCGGCGTAGTCGGGGTCCGGACCGTCGTAGGTGATGCACTGGGCGTCGTGGGTGTAGCCGTCGGAGGAGAAGCACCCGGCGTCGGAGGGGGATGTCGGGATCCGGATGTCGACGATCTCGAGGCCGCCGCTGCAGCGGTTGGAGCCGACGGCGTAGGCGAACCCGCTCTCGTCGTCGATGACGATGTTGTGGGCGTTGCCGAAGCCGGTGTAGCGCGCGTCGGCCGAAAACGTCACGGGCGGGTTCGAGACGCTCCGGAGGCGCGTGAGGTCGAACACCTGCATCCCGTGGCCGGTCGACTCGCTCACGATGAAGGCGTGGTTGGCGTAGGTCTTGATGTCGCGCCAAGTCGAGTTGCCCGTGGCCGTGGGGAGGCTGCCGACGAGGACGGGCGCCGTGGGGGTGGTGACGTCGACGAAGGCGGTCCCGCTCCGGTAGCCGACGAGGGCGTACTCCCGGCCGTCCTGAGGGTCGGTCCATCCCCAGATGTCGTTCATGGCGGTGGTGCCGAACGTGGAGAGGGGGAGGCGCGCGAGGAGGTCGATGTCCTCGCACGGGTAGGGGCCCGCGGTGCCCCCGGCGCAGGGCGTTTGCGCCTGGAGCGGCGCGGCGACGAGGGGGAGGGCCGCGAAGGCGAGGAGCAGAGAGCGCATGGGGTGTTCGGGGCGTTGGGCAGGCCGCATGATACGGCCTCCTCCCGCCGGATTCCTAACCCCTAGTGTGTGGGGAACCTACCGCTTCATGCCAGGGCGATCTTCAGCGAGAGGTCGAGGGCCCGGACCGAGTGCGTGAGGGCGCCGCTGGAGATGTAGTCCACGCCGGTCGCCGCGATGGCGCCGACGGTGGCGAGCGTGACGTTCCCGGAGGCCTCCGTCTCGATCCGGTCCCCAACGCGCCGCACGGCGGCCGCCAGCCTCGTCGTGTCGAGGCCGCCGGGCGTCGGGCGGGCCATGTTGTCGAGGAGGACGCGGTCCACCCGCAGGCCGCCCGCAACCAGCCGGAGCACGGCGTCCACCTCCTCCAGCGTCCGCGTCTCGACCTCGATGGGGAGCGCGAGCCCTCGCCGCTCGAGGAACGCATGGACGCCCCGCAGGGCGGCGCCGACGCCGCCGGCCGCCGCGATGTGGTTGTCTTTGACGAGGACCATGTCGTAGAGCCCCGTGCGGTGGTTGCGCGCCCCCCCGAGGGTAACGGCCCACTTGTCGAGGGCGCGGAGGCCCGGCGCCGTCTTGCGGGTGTCGAGCACGGTGGCTGGGCGGGCGGCCTCGGCCATGCGCTGGGCGGCCGTGGCGATCCCGCTCATGCGCTGGAGGAGGTTGAGCGCGAGACGCTCCCCGGTGAGGATCGCGCGGGCCGGGCCTCGGACCTCGCCGAACACGGTGCCGGCCGAGGCGGCGTCGCCGTCGGCGGCGGTCCAGTCGACGCGGAGGTCGCCGTCCACGGTGCCGAAGACGCGCTCGGCCACGGCGAGGCCGGCGAGCACGCCGTCCTCCTTGGCGAGGAATCGCGCCGTCGCCTGCTGGTCGGCGGGGACGGTGGCCTGGGTCGTCACGTCGCCCGGCCCCACGTCCTCGGCGAGGGCGCGCGGGAGGAGGTCGGCGAGGGCCTGGGCGACGGGGTCGGGGAGGGGGAGCAAGGGGGAATGGGGATGAGGGGAACTGGCCCGGCGGCATCATTCGTCGCGCAGGCCCGCCCGTTCGAAGGCGTGGCGGACGAGGGCGGGGGCCGCGATGGGCCGGCGCCGCGCGGCGTCTACGAAGCAGAGCACGACGCGGCCGGTGACCAGCACGTCGTCCTCGCCGGCGCATCGGACGGTGTACTCGACCGCGACGCGGGTTCGCTGCGAGGCGTCGAAGACGGTCTCGATCGCGAGGAGGTCGTCGTAGTGCGCCGGGCGGTGGTAGCGAACGGCCGCCTCCACGACCGGCATGATCACGCCGTGCTCCTCGAGCGTCTTGTACGCGAGCCCGAACGCGCGGAGCGCCTCCGTCCGGGCCTCCTCGAAGTAGTCCAGGAAGTGCGTGTGGTACGCGACGCCCATGGGGTCGGCCTCGCGGTAGCGCACCCGGCGACGGTAGGTGTAGCGGAGAGGCACGCGAGCCGGGGGTGGAGGGGCAGGGAGCGGGCGAGCGGGGCCGGGCGGGGCGCCCGCCTCACGGCGGCGTCACGCCTCCTCCCAGGCGCCCATGGCGTCGAACTTGGCGAGGCGCTCGGCCAGGAGGTCGTCGAGGGGCTTGCCCGAGAGCTCGTCGAGGTGGCGGGCGAGGGCGGTGCCGACGGCCTCGAAGGCGGCCTGGGGGTCGCGGTGGGCGCCGCCCGTGGGCTCGGGCACGATCTCGTCGATGACGCCGTGCTCGGCGAGGTCGGTGGCGGTGAGCTTCAGCGCGCGGGCGGCGTCCTCCTTGTGGTCCCAGGAGCGCCAGAGGATCGAGGAGCAGCTCTCGGGCGAGATCACGGAGTACCACGCGTTCTCGAGCATGAGCACGCGGTCGCCCACGCCGATGCCGAGGGCGCCCCCGGAGGCCCCCTCGCCGATGACGACGACGACGACGGGGACGGGCAGCCGCGCCATCACGAGGAGGTTGCGCGCGATCGCCTCGGCCTGCCCGCGCTCCTCGGCCTCCAGGCCGGGGTAGGCGCCCGGCGTGTCGAGCAGGGTCACGATGGGCTTGCCGAACTTCGCCGCCATCTCCATGAGCCGCTTCGCCTTCCGGTACCCCTCGGGGTTGGGCATCCCGAACCGGCGCTCCTTCCGCTGCTTGGTGTCCCGGCCCTTCTGATGGCCGAGGATCATGACGGTGCGGTCCTCGGAGCCGAAGCGGGACCCCTCGAACGTGGCGAAGCCGCCCACGAGCGCGCGGTCGTCGGCGAAGAGGCGGTCGCCGTGGAGCTCGCGGAAGCCGTCGGTGAGGGCGCCGATGTAGTCGAGGGTGTAGGGGCGCTCGGGGTGGCGGGCGATCTGGACGCGCTGCCACCGCGTGAGGCTGCGGTAGATCGAGCCGCGGAGGGTCTCGACGCGGCGCTCGAGCGCGACGATCTGCTCGGAGAGGTCGACGGTGCCGTCCTCGGCCTCGAAGGCGCGTAGCTCGCGCAGCTTGTTCTCGAGGTCGACGAGCGGCTTCTCGAAATCGAGGAGGTGAGCCATGAGAGGGGGGGACGAGGAGCGAGGGTGCGGGCGCGGCGCCCGGCGCTACCCGCCGCCCGCCGCCCGTTGCCCGTCGAGGCGCGTCAGCGCCCGGAGGAGGATCTCCACGTCGAGCGCGAGCGACTGGTTTCGGGCATAGAACCAGTAGGCGCGGTGGGCCTCGACGATGGAGTCGGGGCGCTCGGGGAGGGAGTCGAGGATGGAGACGACGCCGGGGAGGAGGCCCCAGTCCGGCGGCGGGTGCGGCCCGGCGGGGTCGAAGCCGACGAGGGCGCGGCGGCCGGCCAGCACGCCCGGCATCCGGGCCGTCGCGGCGGCGAGGCTGCGGAGGCGCGGGAGCCCGGTGGCGCGCGCCAGGAGGCGGACGAGCGGGTGCACCGCCGCGCCGACGGTGGCGACGGGGAGGTCGAGGAGGCGCCGCGTGCCGCCCCGGAGCGGCGCCACGGCCCGCTCGGCCTCGACGAACGGGACCGAGAGGTCCTCGATCGAGGCCTTCCCGATGATGCGGTCGCGGCCGGAGGTGAGGATCTTGAGCTGGACGGGGAGGTCGCGGAGCTGCCGCATGAGCCCGAGGATCGCCGTGTTCGACAGGGCATCAGCGGCGAAGACCACGTCGTCGGCGGCGTGGAGGCGGGCGAGGTCCCGGAGGTGGCGGAGGTCGCCGAGGTGGGGGATCGGGCCGCCCTCGCCGTTGCGGCCGACGTAGCCGAGGAGCTGGACGGCCGGCCGCGGACGCCCGCGCACGAGCCGGTGGAGCCGGGTGGCCTCGGCGGCCGAGCCGACGAGGAGCAGCCGCCGGGGGCCGCGGCGGCCCCGCTCCAGCAGGCGCCGCGCGGCGAGGAGCAGCCCCGAGCCGAAGAAGCCGAGCGTGAGCACGGCCCGCGAGAACGCGATCGCCTTGACGAAGAACGAGAGGGCCGCGACGCCCAGGAAGGCCCCGAACACCCCCGTGAGCGCCGTCCGGATCCGGCGCGAGCGGCCGCGGCGGTACCCGCCCGCGAGGGCCACCCCCACCACGCTCGCCGCCGCGTAGAACGGGGCGACGACGACGTAGAACGCCTCATCGAAGGGAGCGCCGACGCGGGCGCCCCAGGCCGCCGCTGCTGCCGCCGTCGCCGCCCAGGCGAGGAGGCCGTCGAGGAGGGGGCCGCGCAGCACGCGGACGACGCCGCCCAGGAACGTGAGCAGGGCGCGGACGACGATGCCGGCGCGGATGCCGAGGGCGAAGAGCCGCGAGCCCACCCGCTCGCCGAGGCCCGCCTCGGCGTCGCCGCCGAGGTGCTTCTCGACGAACCGGAGCATGGCGCCGTAGAAGAGCCGGACATAGCGGAGCTCACCCTTCTTCGTGCACTCCCCCTTGTAGTGGATGATCTGGGTCTCCGGCGTGTAGTAGATCCGCCACCCGGCCTGCTGGATGCGGTAGCACCAGTCGAGGTCCTCCCCGTACATGAAGAAGTCCTCGTCGAAGAGGCCGGCGCCCTCGGCGCAGACGCTCCCGTCGGAGGGGTGGGGGGGGGCTGCGGTGTCGGCGGCTTGGTGCGCCGTCCCCTCCCAGCGTCGGTAGAGCGCCTCGCGCCGCACCATCATGCAGGAGCCCGAGAGGGCGTCCACCTCGCACACCTGGTCGATCGGGAGGTAGGTGAGGTTGTAGCGGCCGAAGACGGGGCTCTTCGGGAAGAGCCGGCTGAGGCCCGCGAGCCGGTAGAACGCGACGGCCGGGGTGGGGAAGGCGCGGCGGCTCTCGGGCGCGAACGTGCCGTCGGGGTTGAGGATGCGGCACCCGACGGCCCCCGCCTCAGGGTGCCGGTCCATGAAGCCGACGAGGGCGTGGAGGGTGTCCTCCTGGAGCAGGGTGTCCGGGTTGAGGATGAGGAGGAGGCGGCCGCGGGCCTCCCGGATCGCCTGGTTGTTCGCACGGGCGAAGCCGACGTTCTCCTCGTTCGCGATGACCTCGACGTCGGGGAACCGCTCCCGCACCATCGCTACCGAGCCGTCGGCCGAGTCGTTGTCGACGACGAACGTCTCGACGACGAGCCCGGCGCTCGCGCGGGCGACCGACTCGAGCGCCTGCTCGAGGAACTCGCGCACGTTGTAGTTGACGATGACGACGGAGACGTCGACCGCGGGGGCGTGGGGGGGGGCCGTCGGCGTCGGGCGCGGTGGGAGGGGGAGGGGCGCGTCGCGCATGGCGACCAAGATACGTCGTGTATGTGAATGGCGGATGAGCGTCGGGCGGCGTAGGCGTGGAGCCGCCGGGTGCGGCGCCGCGGCGTGGGACGGGCGCCACGTCCGGGGATGCGCGGGATCGAAGCGGCGTGGACGCCGTTAATCGGCCCTGCACCGGCCGCCGGCTCGACCACGCCGCTCCAGGCCACGACGGACGCGGGGCCCCCCTTCTGCACGCCCGCTCTCCGCAGACACGTTGCCGGCCGTGGTCGCGCGCTTCTCCAACGCGTCGGTGCGCCGACGCACAGCGCCGGCCCCCCTGACGCGCCACGCCTCCCCCCGATGACCCTTCTCAAGCGACGGCTCCGCGTCTTCTGGCTGCGCTACGTGGCCCCGGGATCGCTCGAGCGCGACCCGCGCTTCCGCGTGCTCCTGCGCGCGCTGACGCGCCAGGGGCTCCAGTTCGTCGGCGTCGTGACGGCGCTGGGCGTCGTCCTGCACGTGCTCTCGCGGGTCCTCGCGGGCGACGCGGTGACGTGGATCGAGGCGGACGGCGGCCTCGCTGGGAGCGTCCAGCTCTGGGACAAGGTGCTCCTGGCGGCGCTGGGGCTGGGGCTGGCCGCGCTGGGGCGGGCGCGGACGGGCCTCCGCGTGGGCCGCATGGCCGTGGCCGTGTTCCTCGTCGTCGTGACGTGGTTCGTCGTCCTCCGGAATTTCGAGCCGGGCAGCTTCAACATGGCCGCCGCATGGCTGACGCTGCTGATGGTGATCGCGGTGGGGACGGTGCCCTTCCGGCCGTGGCAGATGGGGCTGCTGGGGCTCGCGATGACGGCGGAGTTCTGGGGCTTCGCTCTCGTCACCCCCGGGATGAGCGGCGACCGCCCCCGCCTCCTCTTCCTCCTCCTCGTCACGGCCGTCATCACGGTCGTCGCCGCGGTGCTCTACGCGAGCCGGTACCTCCAGTACCGCGCGCTCCGCCGCCTCGCCCACCTCAAGGACTACTGCGCGGCGCGGAGCCGGGAGCTGGAGCGCGTGCTCGGGCGCGAGCGGGGGATGAAGGACCAGCTCGTGCAGCAGGAGAAGCTGGCGAGCCTTGGGCAGCTCACGGCCGGGATCGCCCACGAGATCAAGAACCCCCTCAACTTCGTCAACAACTTCGCCGGGCTCTCCAAGGAGCTCGCGGTCGAGGTGCGCGACGCGCTCCGCGCCGACCCCGACCGCCCGGCCCGGGCCGTCGAGGAGGAGCTGGGCGAGGCCCTCGACGACCTCGTCCTCAACACCGAGAAGATCGCCGAGCACGGGTGGCGGGCCGACGGCATCGTCAAGAGCATGCTGGCCCACTCGCGCATGAGCCCCGGCGAGCACGAGCCCACCGACCTCAACGCGCTTCTGGAGGAGTACGTGGGCCTCGCCTACCACGGCATGCGCGCACGCCACCCCTTCGAGGTCGAGATCGAGCGGCAGTACGACGACGCCCTCGAGCCGATCCCCGTCGTGCCCCAGGAGCTGGGCCGCGTCTTCCTCAACCTCCTCGCCAACGCCTTCGACGCCCTCCGCGCCCACGCCGCCGATGCCGGCGACGGGTTCACCCCCCGGCTCCGCGTCTCGACCCGCCGCACCCCCGATGGGGCCGTGGTCTACGTCACCGACAACGGGCCGGGGATGCCGCGGAAGGTGGTCGAGCGCGTGTTCGAGCCGTTCTTCACGACGAAGCCGAGCGGGGAGGGCACCGGTCTCGGCCTCTCCCTCGCCTACGAGATCGTGACCCAGGGCCACGGCGGCACGCTCGACGTCCGGAGCCGCGAGGGCGAGGGGACCGTGTTCTCGATCACGCTCCCGGCCGTGCCGCCCCAGGAAGGGGGCCCCGCGCCGCGGGCGGTGGCGGCGTAACGCCGCCGCAACGTGTCGGACGTAGGTTTGCGCGCGGACGGGGGCGAGGAGCGGGTGGAGGGGCCGATGGTGGCGCCTCCACGACGGCCCGCGCCCTGCCGCCTCCGACCCCCACATCCCCCTCTCATGGCCGAGCCAATCCCTCCTGCCGCTCTCCCCGCACCCCCCGCCGTCACGTCGGACCCGCCGCTCTACGACCGCGAGCTCTCGTGGGTCGCTTTCAACGAGCGCGTGCTCCAGGAGGCCGAGGATCCGGGCGTCCCGCTCAACGAGCGGGTCAACTTCCTCGCCATCTTCTCCTCCAACCTCGACGAGTTCTTCCGCGTCCGCGTGGCCGGCCTCCGGGCCCTCCTGCGGCTGAAGAAGAAGAAGCGGAAGGGGCTCGACTTCGACCCCACCGCCCTCCTCGACGAGCTCCACCGCCGCGTGACGGCGCAGCAGGAGCGCTTCGGCGCGGTCTTCCGCGACGAGGTGCTCCCGGCCCTGGCCCGGCACGGGCTCCACCTCCGCGACGCCCGCGGCCTCGGCGAGGCGCAGGCCGACTGGCTCGACCGCTTCTTCCGCGACGAGGTGGCGCCCCTCCTGCACCCCGTCCTCCTCACCGACGCCCACGTCGGCGACCCGCTCGCCCCCTTCCTCGAGAATGGCCGGCTCTACCTCGCCGTGGAGCTGTGGCCCGCGGGCGCCGAGCTCCGCAGCGGCGAGCCCGCCTGCGCCCTCGTCGAGATCCCGGCCCCGCCGGTCGGCCGCTTCGTCGAGCTCCCCGCCGACCTCGCGCCCCCGGGCGAGCGCGCCGTGCTGTTCCTCGACGACATCGTGCGGCACGGGCTCCCGGCGCTGTTCCCACAGCACGACGTGGGCCAGAGCTTCGCCATCAAGCTCACGCGCGACGCCGACCTCCAGGTCGAGGACGAGTTCACAGGCGACCTCGTGGAGAAGATCCGGAAGGGGCTCGAGCGGCGCTCGGAGGGAGTCCCGAGCCGGTTCCTCTACGACTCGCGCATGCCGGACAACATCCTCCGTCGCCTCCGCGAGGGGCTGGAGCTGGAGGACGAGGACCTCGTCGTGGGCGGGCGCTACCACAACCTCTCCGACCTCTGGACGCTCCCGCGCCCAGACGACCCCGCCCTCTCCGACCCCCCGTTCCCGCCGCTCCCGCACCCCGAGCTCGCCCGCGCGCCTTCCCTCTTCGAGGCCGTCGCCGCACGCGACCGCCTCCTCCACTTCCCCTACCAGCGCTACGACCCCGTCGTTCGCCTGTTCGAGGAGGCCGCCGCCGATGGAACCGTCGAGGAGGTGTGGGCCACGCTCTACCGCGTGGCGACCGACTCCGCCGTGGTCCAGGCCCTCATCGCAGCGGCCGAGGCGGGGAAACGGGTCGAGGTCTTCGTGGAGGTGAAGGCCCGGTTCGATGAGGAGAACAACCTGACGTGGGCCGGGCGGATGGAGGAGGCCGGCGTCCGCGTCCACTACTCGATGCCCGGCCTGAAGGTGCACGCCAAGCTCGCGCTCATCGGCCGGCGCGAGCGGGGGGACCTCCGGTACTACGGCTACTTCGGCACCGGCAACTTCAACGAGCGGACCGCCCGCGTCTACGCCGACCACGCCCTCCTCTCCGCCGACGGGCGCCTCACGTCGGAGGCCCGCCGGGTCTTCGCCTTCCTCACCGGCGAGGAGGAGAAACCGACCTTCGAGCACCTGCTCGTGGCGCCGTTCACGCTCCGGAAAGGGATCCGGCGGCTCATCGACCGGGAGGTGGCGCACGCCGAGGAGGGGCGCCGGGGCGCGATCTATGCCAAGATGAACGCGCTGGAGGACGACGCCGTGATCGAGGCGCTCTACGAGGCCGACCGGGCCGGCGTGGACGTGCGGCTGATGGTGCGGGGCATCCTGCGGCTGGTCCCCGGCGTGGAGGGGCTCAGCGAGGGGATCCGAGCGCGGAGCATCGTGGACCGGTTCCTCGAACACGCCCGTGTGTGGCGGTTCCACAACGACGGCGACCCCGTTCTCTATCTCGCCTCGGCCGACTGGATGAAGCGCAACCTCAGCCGGCGCGTCGAGGTGGCCTTCCCCATCTACGACGAGGCCCTCCGCGCCGAGCTGGACCACCTCCTCGACCTCCAGTGGGCCGACGACACCAAGGCCCGCGTGCTCGACGCCGCCCAGTCCAACGCGTACCACCGACCCGCCGAGCCCCGCGGCATCCGCGCCCAGTTCGACACCTACCGGCTGTTGGCCGAGCGCGTCGAGGAGGCGGCCTGACGAGGCGAACCGGACCCTCCCGACGCCGGTGCGGGGGGTTGGGAGGTGCACGCTATATTCGCGGACCCCCTACCGTCGTCCCCCCCTCCCGTGCGTCGTCTGTTCGCTTGCGTGCTCGGTGCGCTCGTCCTCTCCGCCTGTGACTTCGCCGGGCTCGTGGAGTCCAGCCCGGAGCCGGTCGCCTTCACCCGGATCGTGTTGACGGCCGCGCCGCTCCCCGACGACGAGGACGGCTCCCCCACCGATCTCTACGTCGAGATCCAGGACGCCGGAGGGGCAGCGGTCTACCGGGGCGCCATCGAGGAGGACGTGAGCCCCTCGATCTTCCCCTACACCGTCGTCACGGACGGCGCCATCGTGGGCGAGCGGCAGAGCCACTACGTCGTCGTGCTGGACTACGACCCGAGCGGCTACCGGTACATCGGCCGGACCGGGCCGTTCACGGGCGACGCGCTCCGGGCGGCCGAGGACTCGCTCGTCGTCCAGGGCGACGGGCCCGAAGGCTTCATCGAGGCGACGATCATCCTCTAGCCCGGGCGTCGCGGCGGGGGCGTCGTGCCCGGCCGGACGCCCCCCGTCTGTCCCAACCGCCCATGCGTCACGTCCTCGCCCTCGACCAGGGGACCACCAGCTCCCGCGCCATCCTCTTCGACGCCGGGGGCCGGATCGTGTCGGTCGCGCAGCGGGAGTTCCGGCAGATCTTTCCCCAGCCGGGGTGGGTCGAGCACGACCCCAACGAGATCTGGTCCACCCAGGCGGGCGTGGCCACAGAGGTGCTGGCGCGCAGCGGCCTCCGCGCACGCGACGTCGCCGCCATCGGGATCACGAACCAGCGGGAGACGGCGGTGGTGTGGGACCGGGCCACGAGCGAGCCCGTCTACAATGCCATCGTGTGGCAGGACCGCCGGACGGCTGGCTTCTGCGACCGCCTCCGCGAGGAGGGCCACGCCGAGCGGTTCCAGCGAAAGACCGGCCTCGTCCTCGACGCCTACTTCTCCGGCACCAAGGTCCGCTGGATCCTCGACCATGTGGACGGCGCCCGCCAGAAGGCCGAGGCGGGCGACCTCGCCTTCGGCACCGTCGATTCCTGGCTCACGTGGAAGCTCACCGGCGGCGCGCTCCACGTCACCGACGTCACGAACGCGTCGCGGACGCTGATGTACGACATCCACGCCGGCGCCTGGGACGACGAGCTCCTCGACGTGCTCGGGGTGCCGCGGGCGATGCTGCCGGAGGTCCGCTCGTCGAGCGAGCCCTACGGCGGCACCTCCGGCGAGCTCTTCGCCGCCGCGATCCCCATCGCCGGCATCGCGGGCGACCAGCAGGCGGCCCTCTTCGGGCAGGTCTGCACCGAGCCCGGCATGGGGAAGAACACGTACGGCACCGGCGCCTTCCTCCTCATGAACACGGGCCCGGAGGCCGTCACGTCCAGCAACAACCTGCTGACGACGGTGGCCTGGCGGCTCGGCGACGAGCCGACGCAGTACGCGCTGGAGGGGAGCATCTTCGTGGCCGGGGCCGTCGTGCAGTGGCTCCGCGACGGGCTCGGCATCGTCCGGCACGCGCCGGAGGTGGAGCGCCTGGCCCGCCAAGTCGAGAGCAGCGAGGGCGTCTACCTCGTCCCCGCCTTCGTCGGCCTCGGCGCGCCGCACTGGGACCCGTACGCCCGCGGCGCCGTCGTCGGCATCACCCGCGGGACGACGGGCGCCCACCTCGCCCGCGCCGCCCTCGACAGCATCGCGTTCCAGACCGTCGACGTCGTCCGCGCCGAGGAGGCCGACGCCGGCCTCGCCCTCACGGAGCTCCGCGTGGACGGCGGCGCTGCGGCCAACGACCTCCTCCTCCAGACCCAGGCCGACCTCCTCGGGGTGCCCGTCGTCCGTCCGATGGTGACCGAGACGACGGCGCTCGGGGCCGCCACCCTCGCCGGCCTCGCCGTCGGCTACTGGGGGAGCGTGGAGGAGATCGCCGAGCAGTGGGCCGTGGACCGCCGCTTCGAGCCGCAGATGAGCCGCGACGAGGCCGAGCACCGGCTGGCCGAGTGGCACCGGGCCGTCGAGCGCGCGAAGGGGTGGGCTCGGCCGGACGACTCCTGACCCCTGCTCGTTCGAGACACCCCGTCCACAGACCGACGCCGCCGGAGCGGCCCCCAGCGTGACCGACGAACGGACCGAGCCCCTCATGGACCGCGACGCCATGCTCGGCGCCCTCGCCTCGACCCGGGAGCCCTGGGACGTCCTCATCGTCGGCGGCGGGGCGACGGGGCTCGGCTGCGCCGTGGAGGCGGCCTCGCGCGGCTACCGCACGCTCCTCCTCGAGCAGCACGACTTCGCCAAGGGCACGTCGAGCCGCTCGACGAAGCTGGTCCATGGCGGGGTCCGCTACCTCCAGCAGGGCAACATCGCCCTCGTCCTCGAAGCGCTCAAGGAACGCGGCCGCCTCCTCGAGAACGCCCCCCACCTCGTCTCGAACCTCCCCTTCGTGGTCCCGAACTACGCGTGGTGGGAGGGGCCGTTCTACGGGATCGGGCTCAAGATGTACGACCTCCTCGCCGGCCGCTCCGGCTTCGGCCGCTCGAAGCACCTCTCGAAGGAGAAGACGATGGCGCTCATCCCGACCATCGAGCCCGAGGGCCTCGACGGCGGCGTGATCTACTACGACGGGCAGTTCGACGACGCCCGCCTCGCCATCAACCTGGCGCAGACGGCGGCGGAGCAGGGCGGGGCCCTCGTCAACTACTGCGAGGTCACCGGCCTGATCAAGGAGGACGGCGAGGTCCGCGGCGTCCACGCGCGCGACCTGGAGTCGGGGGAGCGGCACGCGATCCCTGCCCGCGTCGTCGTCAACGCGACGGGGGTCTGGGCCGACGCCGTCCGCCGGATGGACGAGCCCGGCGCCCGGCCCATGATCACGCCGAGCCAGGGCGTCCACATCACGCTCGACCGCGCGTTTCTCCCGGGCGACACCGCCATCATGGTCCCGAAGACCGACGACGGCCGCGTCCTCTTCGCGATCCCCTGGTACGACGCCCTCCTCGTCGGCACCACCGACACGGCCGTGGACGACGCGCCGCTGGAGCCGCGGCCGTTCGAGGAGGAGCTGGCGTTCCTCCTCGTCCACGCCGGCCGCTACCTCACCGGCGACCCCACCGCCGCCGACGTCAAGAGCACGTTCGCCGGGCTCCGCCCCCTCGTGGGGAGCGCCGAGGATGGGGACACGGCCTCGATCTCGCGGGACCATACCCTCCACATCGCAGGCTCCGGGCTCGTCACGATCACGGGCGGGAAGTGGACCACCTACCGGAAGATGGCCGAGGACACCATCGACCAGGCCGCCACGCTGGCCGACCTCGACGACCGCGAGTCGGTCACGAAGTCGCTCCGCCTCCACGGCTACCACGAGGAGGCTCATTCGTTCGGCCCGCTCGCCCCCTACGGCGCAGACGCCCTCGCCCTCCAGGCCCTCATCCGCGAGGACACCTCGCTCGGCGAGCGGCTCCACCCGGCGCGCCCCGTCGTGGCGGCGCAGGTGGTCTGGGCCGCCCGCCACGAGATGGCCCGGACGGTCGAGGATGTCCTCGCGCGGCGCACACGCGAGCTCCTCCTCGACGCCCGGCGTTCGATGGAGATGGCCCCGGCGGTCGCCGCCCTCCTCGCCGTCGAGCTCGGTCGCGACGCAGCCTGGCAGGAGCGGCAGGTCGAGGCCTACCGCCGCCTCGCGCAGGGCTACCTCGTGGCTGGGGCCACCCGCACGCCTCCCGGTGGCGGGACACGCGCAGCCGAGGGGTGACCGCCGGATCGGCGCGACGCCCCTGCCGTACCACCGTCTGCTCCTCACCCCCGCGTCTCCGTGCCCGTCCACGACCTCGCCGGCCAGCCGGCCCCGCCCGATCGCCTCGCGAACATCCCCCGGCTCGTCACCGCGTACTACACGCGCCGGCCCGACCCCGAGGACCCGGGGCAACGCGTGAGCTTCGGGACGTCCGGCCACCGCGGCTCCTCCCTCGACGGCGCGTTCACCGAGCGCCACATCCTCGCCATCACGCAGGCGATCTGTGAGCACCGCCGCGCTGCGGGCATCGACGGCCCCGTGTTCGTCGGGATGGACACGCACGCGCTTTCGGAGGCTGCGTGGGGCACGGCCCTGGAGGTGCTCGCCGCCAACGGGGTAGACGCCGTCGTGCAGGCCGGCCGCGGCTACACCCCGACGCCCGTCATCTCCCACGCCATCCTCGCCCACAACCGCGGCCGAACAGACGGGCTCGCCGACGGGGTCATCGTGACGCCGAGCCACAACCCGCCCGAGGACGGCGGCTTCAAGTACAACCCGCCCACCGGCGGTCCTGCGGGCACCGAGACGACGCAGGCGATCCAGGACCGCGCCAACGCCATCCTGCGCGCCGACCTCGCGGACGTCAAGCGGGTGCCGCTCGAACGCGCGCTCACCGCCGACACCACGCGCGCGCGCGACCTCGTGCGGCCCTACGTGGACGATCTCCGGCACGTCCTCGACCTGGAGGCCGTCCGCAGCGCGGGGCTGAAGCTGGGCGTCGATCCCATGGGTGGGGCCGGCGTCGGCCTGTGGGGCCCCATCGCCGAGACTTACGGGCTCGACCTCGAGGTCGTCAACCCCCGCGTGGACCCAACCTTCGCGTTTATGACCGTCGACCGCGACGGCAAGATCCGCATGGACTGCTCCTCGCCCTACGCCATGGCGGGACTCATCGGGCTGAAGGACCGGTTCGACGTCGCCTTCGGCAACGACCCCGACGCCGACCGGCACGGGATCGTCACGGGGAGCGCCGGGCTGATGAACCCGAACCACTACCTCGCCGTGGCGGTGCAGTACCTCTTCGCGCACCGCCCCGGCTGGCCCGCGGGCACGGGCGTGGGCAAGACGCTCGTCTCGTCGTCCATGATCGACCGCGTCGCCGCCGGGCTCGGGCGGCGGCTCGTCGAGGTGCCCGTCGGGTTCAAGTGGTTCGTGGACGGGCTCCTCGACGGCTCGCTCGGGTTCGGCGGGGAGGAGAGCGCGGGCGCCTCGTTCCTCCGCCGCGACGGCGGTCCGTGGAGCACCGACAAGGACGGCCTCCTCCTCGCCCTCCTCGCGGCCGAGATCACGGCCGTCACGGGCCAGGACCCGGCCGCGCACTACCGGGCGCTGGAGGAGCGCTACGGCCGCCCCGTGTACCGTCGCACCGACGCCCCCGCCACGCGCGCGCAGAAGGCCGCGCTCAAGGGGCTCTCCAACGAAGACGTGACCGCCAGCGCGCTGGCGGGCGAGCCGATCCAGGCCGCGCTCACGCGCGCGCCGGGCAACGATGCCCCCATCGGCGGGCTGAAGGTGGTGACGGAGAACGGCTGGTTCGCGGCCCGCCCCTCCGGCACCGAAGACGTCTACAAGATCTATGCGGAGAGCTTCCTCGGCGAGGCGCACCTGGAGCAGATCCAGGTCGAGGCCCGCGAGATCGTCGCGGGTGCGTTTGCGTCGGCCGGGGTGGCGTGACCCGGATGCCGCGCGTAGAGCCTTCCGAGGAGGCTGTCGACGCCGGTGTCCGGAGCGTTAGCCCATTCTACTGTCGCGCGCCGACGCGACGGGAAGGGCTGGCGAGAACGCTCAGCGGACCGTTGGGAGAGACGGGGGTCCCCCTTTGCGGGCAACCCCTGCCACATGCGGACGGATGACCGTCGGCGTCGGGGCCTCGAAGTGCTCCATGTGGACCTCGGCAAACCCGGCTCCTTCGATCGCCCTCCACGTCTCGCGGTTCGGGTGGCACCCGTCGGCGAGGACGCTCCAGACGGGGCGGAGCGAGTTTTGGACCCAGCGTCTCCTGGTCCCCTGTGGAGCCGCCACGTGTTCGATGAAGGCGAGCCGTCCTCCGGGACGGAGGACGCGGAGGACCTCACGGAGCGTGGTCTCGACGTCGGAGACCGAGCAGAGGACCAGCGTGCTCACGACCGCGTCGGCGCTGCCGTCGGGGAGCCCGGTGGCGTGCGCGGCGCTGGCGCGGAGGTCGATGGCGAGGCCCTGCCGGGCCGCCGCCTCCCGCAGTTGACGATGGAGGTAGGGGTTCGGCTCGATCCCGATCCAGCGAACGTCAGAGCGGTAGT
Organism: Rubricoccaceae bacterium; assembly: GCA_033720695.1. Classification (GTDB taxonomy): domain Bacteria; phylum Bacteroidota; class Rhodothermia; order Rhodothermales; family Rubricoccaceae; genus DATGQT01. The sequence goes on along the minus strand of JAWWCA010000007.1, from coordinate 577 downwards.
AGGAGAGGTTGACCCCAGTGCCAGGGCCGATCTCGACGACGGTGCCGGCGAGGTCTCCGAGAAGGCCCCGCTTGCGCGCGGCCATCGCACGCTCGTAGGGGGCGTCGCCTAGTGTGAGGAGCCAGGCGAAGAATCGCTGGCGGAACGTGCCCCTAGAGGTCATGGAGAGGGTGCGGCTGGAAGCGCTGCGGAGCGAGGCGAACGGCACGGCGTTCCTCCCGGTCAGACCATGGTCGCAGCGAGCGCAATGTATTCGATCCGGGGAGACGGGGAAGATCCCGACTCTTGCACCATGAACGAGTCGCTCTCGCGAAGGAGAAAAGCCCCGCGGCACGGAGGTGTGCCACGGGGCTTGGGGATGTGGAGATGCCGGGAGTCGAAGCACCCCTCGGTTTGCTCCCGGTTTCCTTGGAAAAACGCCCTAAACGAGCTAATTTGGCAGGTCCATTAGCAAGAATTCTGAGGTCATCTTTGGCTCTGTTTTGTTTCATAATTTCAATTCCATTTTCAGGATGTATTGCTCGAACCAACACTGCACCTGCCTCTGCCTTTGGATTTCTTGCTACAACATTGAAGC
>JAWWCA010000006.1:0-30840 GCA_033720695.1 Rubricoccaceae bacterium | reverse complement strand
GGCGGGGGGGGGCCGCGGCGCCCCCCCCCGACGGTCGGGGCCGGGTCAGCGGGCGTGCGTCACGCGCTGCGTCCGCACCGTGTCGCCGGCCGTCATGCGGACGAGGTAGACGCCGGGAGGCGCCGCCTCGGCCGCCCACGTCACCGCGTGGACGCCGGCCTCGGCCGGCCCATCCGCCAGGAGCGCCACCCGGCGGCCCAGCACGTCGAGCACCTCCACCCGGAGAGGGGTCGGCGCCTCCAGCGTGACCCGGACCGTGGCCCGGTCGGTCACCGGGTTCGGCCCCACGTGCAGGGCAGGCGTGGCCGCGGCGGCGGCCCGCGGCGCCACGGCCTCGGGCGCGTCGAGCCAGGCGGCGGCCCACGCCCCGTCAGCGGCGGCGAGGCGGCCGGCGACGGACTCCTTGGTCACGGTGATGCGGGCGCTGCTGATGGGGCCGTCGGGGAAGTCGCCGCCCTTCACCGTGAGCGTGCTCACGCCGGCCGGCGTCGCCGCCGGCACCTGCACCTGCACGCGGCGGGTGACCGAGCCGCCGGGCGGAAGCGACAGCGCGCGCGGGCCGATCACCGCGGCGATCTCGTCTCCGTTCGAGAGGTCGGCGTCGGCCCAGGCCGAGAGGCTCTGCGTCTGGCCCGTCGTGTTCGTGAGCGTGACGTCGAAGGCGACGGTGCCGCCGCCGGGGCCGACGACGAGGGGGCCGCCCACGGGCGCGGCCTCGATCGCGACGGCCTGCGCGCAGTCGAACCCGAACACGCGGCCGGTGCCGAGGTCGGTGAGGAAGAGGTCGCCCTGCTCGGAGACGCCGAACGACGAGATGAACCGGCCCGAGAGCCCGATCAGCAGCTGGTTGTCGGCGGTGACGCCGTCGTAGTCGATCGTCCACACGTTCCCCGTCACGTTGTCGCCGTAGACGTAGAGGTCCCGCAGCGCCGCGCAGCTCGGCCCGTCGTAGACGTAGCCGCCGATGATGGCGAAGCCGCCGGCGGTGTTGAACGTGTGGGGGTAGACGTGGATGGGGAACGTGAGCCCGGTCGGGTCACAGGGCCCCTCGAAGCACTCGTTGCCCTCGTAGGGGTCCCAGCCGAGGTTGTCCCCGGCCTGCACGATGTCCACCTCCTCCCACTCGTTCTGCCCCACGTCGGCGATCCAGAAGCGGTCCTGGCCGTCGAACGAGTACCGGTACGGGTTCCGGAGCCCGTAGGCGTAGATCTCGTCGCAGAAGCCGGCCTGCCCGACGAACGGGTTGCTCGGGGGGACCGTCGCCGCGCCCGTCCCGGCGCCGCAGTCGAGCGGGAGCCCGCCGCCGTTGACGTCGAGGCGGAGCATCGAGCCGAGGAGGGTGGCCGGGTTCTCGCCGTTGTTCTGGGGGTCGTTGAAGAGGCCGCCGTCGCCGAGGCCGACGTAGAGGTAGCGCTCGCCGCCGGGGCCCTCGGGCGGGCCGAAGGCGAGCTGCCCCGCGTTGTGGTTGTTGTACGGCTGGTCCACCGTCAGGAGCACCACCCGGCTCGTGGGGTCGGCCACGTTGGGGTCGTCGGCCGAGACGGTGAACCGGGCGATGACGGTGCGGAGCGGGCTCGGCGCGGTGTAGTTGACGTAGAAGTGGCCGTTCTGCGCGTAGTCCGGGTCGAAGGCCATCCCGAGCAGGCCGGTCTCGCTCCCCGTCGTGGTGATGAGGCTGCTGATGTTGAGGAAGAGGGTCGAGGAGGCGACGTCCGCGGCGTGCTCGAACACCTCGATGCGGCCGGTCTGCTCGACGACGAAGAGCCGGTTGGAGCCGTCGTCCGGGGCCTGGAGGTCGACGGGGGCGTCGAAGGCGGGGAGCGCGGGGAACGCGCTCTGGAGGGTCTGCGCGGAGGCCGCCGCGGAGAGCAGCACGGCGCCGAGGAGGAGGAGTCGCATGGGGGTGCACGGTGAGGGGGAAGGGGCGGGGCGCAGCGCGGGCGGGGGGCGGCTCGGCCCCCGCGGCGCCCCCGTAGGATAACGGACGCCGGGCCCGCCTGCCTCCCCAGAGTTCTGTGCCCCTGCAGGAGCCCGCTGCGGCCACGGCCCGGAGCGCCGGGGGAAGCGCTGCCCCGGGCCGCATGGGGCCTCTGTGAAGGTTCGCGATCCCGCCCGCGCCGCCCGGCTCCGATGCGCCGGTCCCGCGTATACTCCCGACCCGCTCCCCACGCCACACGCCCCTCACCATGGCCCAGGACCCCTTCGGCGCCCGCGACACCCTCGACACCCCCGACGGCTCCGCCTACCTCTACCGCCTCGACCGACTCGAAGCGGACGGCCTCGTCCCCTCTCTCGACCGCCTCCCGTTCTCGATCAAGATCCTGCTCGAAGGCGCCCTCCGCGGCATCGACGGCGTGGCCGTCCGCGAGCAGGACGTCGAGGCCCTCGCCGGCTACGACCCCGCGGCCCCGGCCCAGACCGAGGTGCCCTACCAGCCCGGCCGCGTGCTGCTCCAGGACTTCACCGGCGTCCCCGCCGTCGTCGACCTCGCCGCGCTCCGCAGCGCCATGGCCCGCAACGGCGCCGACCCCTCCGAGATCAACCCGCGCGTCCCCGTCAACCTCGTCATCGACCACTCCGTCCAGGTCGACGCCTTCGCCTTCCCCGAGGCCTACCAGATCAACGCCGACCGCGAGTTCGAGCGCAACCAGGAGCGCTACGAGTTCCTCCGCTGGGGCGCCGACGCCTTCGAGAACTTCTCCGTCGTCCCGCCCGAGCGCGGGATCTGCCACCAGGTCAACCTCGAGTACCTCGCCACGGGCGTGCTCTCGGTCCCGTCCGACGAGGGGCTGCCGGTCCTCTTCCCCGACACCCTCGTCGGCACCGACAGCCACACCACGATGATCAACGGCCTCGGCGTGCTCGGCTGGGGCGTCGGCGGCATCGAGGCCGAGGCGGCCATGCTCGGCCAGCCCATCTACATGCTCATGCCCGAGGTCGTCGGCTTCCGCCTCAAGGGCCGGCTGCGGGAGGGCGTCACGGCCACCGACCTCACGCTGACGGTCACCCAGATGCTCCGGAAGCACGGCGTCGTCGGCAAGTTCGTCGAGTTCTTCGGGACCGGGCTCTCGACGATGAGCCTGCCCGACCGCGCCACGATCGCCAACATGGCGCCGGAGTACGGCGCCACCATGGGCTTCTTCCCCATCGACGCCGAGACCCTCGACTACCTCCGCCGCACCAACCGCCCGGACGCCCTCGTCCAGACCGTCGAGCGCTACACCAAGGCGCAGGGCCTCTTCCGCACCGACGAGACGCCCGACCCTGAGTTCGCCAGCACGCTCGAGCTCGACCTCGGCGAGGTCGAGCCCAGCATGTCGGGCCCGAAGCGGCCACAGGACCGGATCACGCTCCCCCACATCCAGCCCGAGTTCCGCGAGGCGCTCACGCGCCCGCCCTCGCCCCAGGGCTTCGGCCTGAGCGAGGACCGGCTCGACGCCACGGGCCGCTACGCCCACGAGGGCACCGAGCTCGACCTCACGCACGGCGACGTCGTCATCGCCGCCATCACGAGCTGCACCAACACCTCGAACCCGAGCGTGATGATCGGCGCCGGGTTGCTGGCCAAGAAGGCCGTCGAGAAGGGGCTCTCGGTCAAGCCCTACGTCAAGACCAGCCTCGCGCCCGGCTCGCGCGTCGTGACGGAGTACCTCGACGCGAGCGGGCTCCAGCCCTACCTCGACCGCCTCGGCTTCAACCTCGTCGGCTACGGGTGCACGACCTGCATCGGCAACTCCGGGCCGCTCCCGGAGCCGGTCACGAAGGCGATCCAGGAGGGCGACCTCGTCGTGGCGGGCGTGCTCTCGGGCAACCGCAACTTCGAGGGCCGCATCCACCCCCACGTCAAGGCCAACTACCTCGCGAGCCCCCCGCTCGTCGTCGCCTACGCCCTCGCCGGGACCGTCGACCTCGACCTCAACACGGACCCCCTCGGGCAGGACCAGGCCGGCAACGACGTCTTCCTCAAGGACGTCTGGCCCAGCCAGCAGGAGATCCTCGACAGCATCAACGCCTCGGTCAAGCCGGAGCAGTTCCGGGAGCAGTACGAGGGGATCGAGGACTCGAACCCGCGCTGGAACGAGATGCCCATCAAGGGCGGCCAGCTCTTCGAGTGGACCGAGGAGAGCACCTATATCCAGGAGCCCCCGTTCTTCCTCGACGTCACGCCCGAGACGCCGGCGATCCGGCCCATCGAGGGCGCCCGCGTCCTCGTCAAGGTCGGCGACTCCGTCACGACGGACCACATCTCGCCGGCCGGCGCCATCCCGACCGGCGAGCCGGCCGGCCGCTACCTCCAGGAGCACGGCGTCGAGCCGCGCGACTTCAACTCGTTCGGCTCCCGCCGCGGCAACGACCGCGTGATGACGCGCGGGACCTTCGCCAACATCCGCCTCCGCAACCAGCTGGCGCCGGGCACCGAGGGCGGCTGGAGCACCTACCTCCCGACCGGCGAGCAGGGCTACATGTACGACGTCGCCATGCGCTACCGCGACGACGGCACGCCCCTCGTCGTCTTCGCCGGGCACGACTACGGCATGGGCTCCTCGCGCGACTGGGCCGCGAAGGGGACCATCCTCCTCGGCGTCCGCGCCGTCGTCGCCAAGAGCTACGAGCGGATCCATCGCTCCAACCTCGTCGGCATGGGCGTCCTCCCCCTCCTGTTCAAGAGCGGCGAGGGCCTCGACACCCACGGCCTCGACGGCACCGAGCACTTCGACATCCCCGTCACCGACGACGTGGAGCCCGGCCAGACGCTCACCGTCACGGCCCGGAAGGCGGACGGCTCGACGACGGAGTTCGACGCGATCGTGGCGCTGAACACGCCCATCGAGGTGGCGTACTACCGCCACGGCGGCATCCTCCACTACGTCCTCCGCGACTTCCTGACGACGGCCCTCGAAGAGGCCTAGGCCGTCCCCGAAACGCTGGGGCCACATCCCGTTCTCGCCGACGGGGGCCCCGGCCAGAGCGCCGCGCTCTCCGTCTCAAGGGGGCGCGGCGCTCGCCTGATGGAGCCCCCCGTCGCGCCCCGTTGGGCTACTCGCTGCAGCCGATCATCGCCACGGCGGGCGGCTCGAGGCGGAGGCGCGCCCACGTGCCGTCGGCCGTCTGGCAGCGGCCGGCGAACAGGCCGTCGCCCTGGCGCGCGGCGGTGCAGGTGAGCCGGTAGCCGCGGCGCGTGTTCTCCAGGCCGAACTGGAACGCGGCCCCCTCGGCCGTGGCGTCCTCGACGCGGAGGACCTCCTCGGTGCCGTAGGCGCCGTCCTCGGAGCCGAGCCGGATCTTCAGCCCCTCGGTGCATTCCTCGATGTCGCCCGTGAGCGCGACCGGGGCGGCGTTCGCCCACTCGATCGTGCCGGTCCACGGCCCCGTAGGGAGGGCGGACTGGGCGAGAGCGGGGGTGGCGCAGAGGGCGAGGAGGAGGGCGAAGGGGCGCATGGCGTGGACAGTCGGGGTCGGACGTAGAATCTACGGCACGAGCGCGCGGAGGGTGCCGGGCAGATCGTCGGGGACGACGATGGGCATGGGCTGCACGCGCGCCCACGCGAACGCCGCGACGAGCGCCGCCGGCGGCACGGCCCGCGGCGCGTCGAGGAGGCCGAGCGCGTGCGCGAGCCAGCCGACCACGGCCTGGGGGGCCGAGCCCCCGTCGCGGAGGGCCGAGAGCGTGAGCGACCCGTCGCGCTTCGACAGCTTCTCGCCCGCGGCGTTGACGGCAAGGGGGAGGTGGGCGTAGGCCGGTGGCGTGCCGCCGAGGGCCTGGACGAGCTGGACCTGGCGCGCCGTCGAGTCGAGGAGGTCAGCCCCACGCACGACCTCGGTGATCCCCATGGCGAGGTCGTCCACGACGACGGCGAGCTGGTAGGCGAAGACGCCGTCGCGGCGCTGGAGGACGACGTCGCCCACCGTGGCGGCCACGTCCTCCGTGACCGTCCCCTGCACGCGGTCCTCGAACGTGACCGGGGCCTCGTCCACCCGAAAGCGGAGGGCCGCGTCGGGGCGCGCGGCCGCCTGGTGGGCCTCGAACCAGCCGGACGGGAGGCGGCGGGGGCGCCAGCGGGCAGGGTAGGGGGGGAGCCCCCCGTGCCCGTGCGGCGCCGTCGCCAGCGCGGCGAGGTCCCGCCGCGAGCGGCGGCACGGGAACAGCCGCCCGGCCTCAGCGAGGCGCTGGAGGGCTGCCTCGTAGTGCGCGCTCCGCTCGGACTGCCAGTACGGGGCGTTCGGCCCTCCGCACCCCGGCCCCTCGTCCCAGTCGAGGCCCAGCCAGCGGGCCTCCTCCATCTGCTGCTCGGCCGCGCCGGGCACGGCGCGCGGGCCGTCGAGGTCCTCGACGCGCCACACGAGCGTGCCGCCCCGGCTCCGGACCGAGAGCCATGCGGCGAGGGCGACGAGCGCGCGCCCGAGGTGGAGCCCGCCCGTCGGGCTCGGCGCGAAGCGCCCGCGCGGGGCCTCCGGCAGAGGCCGGCCCTCGGGAGGGCGCGCGGACGGACGGCGGCGCCCCTCACCCATCGGCCAGCGACGTCAGCACGTCCGGCTCGATGCGGTGGCCTCCGGGGTAGCGGAGGCGCCGGTACGGCACCTCGGCCTCCCGCAGCCGCCCCTCGATGGCCGCGACCCGCTCCGGCGTCGCGTACGGGTCAGCGTCGCCGACGACGAGCGTGAGATCCACGGCCGAGAGCCAGGGGCGCGCCGCGGCGAGGTCGAGGTCGTGGGGGAGGTCGGCGCCCCGGGCGATGAGGCGGTCGGCGCGAGGCGCCCGCCGGGCGAGGCGAGGGCTGAGGGCGAGCCAGCGGCCGGCCGTGGCCGCGCCCTGCGAGAAGCCGAGCACGACGAGGCGCGCGCCGTCGGCGGCCGGCTCGCCCGCCGCGGCGAGGACGCCGTCGAGGTAGGCGACGTAGTCGGCGATCTCGGCGTCCCGGTCCTCGCGCGTCATCCACGAGGCCCCGACGCGGGTGTGGGCGTCGTCGAGGTAGAACCGCGAGAGCGCCTCCGGCGCGACGATCCGGCGCCGGGGCGTCGCGAGGGGCTCGAACCGACGGAGGAAGCGGGCCGCGGCCTGCCCGTAGCCGTGGAGCACCACCCAGACCTCGTCCGCGCGGCCACCGTCCGGCCCCAGCGTGTAGTACCGGGCCGAGCGGGGGGTGGAGAGGATGTGGGGGGTGGGAGGCATCGGCGCTTAAACCCCGAGCCGTCCCCGGAGTTTATCCGCCGTGTCCTCGATTCCTCGCTACCGAAAACCCCACCTCCCCGAGAAGGTCTGCCCCGTCTGCGGGCGCTCCTTCACGTGGCGCAGGAAGTGGGCCCGCGACTGGGACCGCGTCGTCTACTGCTCCGAGCGGTGCCGCCGGGCTACTCCTCGCCCTCCGTCCCCTCGTCGAGATTCCCCACGCGTCGCATCTCGAAGATCTCCTCCGAGGTGATGCTGTGCTCGAACGACGAGCCGTTCGTGGGCGCGATCTCGTGGATGTGGACGAGGAACCGGTCGGTTTGGGCGCTGCGGCCGGAGACCTCGAACGTCCACAGGTCGTCCTCGTAGGGGCCGTCGGGCACGTCCACCTCCAGGGTGGGGTCGAGGAAGGTGCCGAAGACCTCGTGCACGACGGGGGCCGAGGCGTCGAACCAGAGGGTGTCCGAGGGCTGGCCGGCCTCCCGGACCACCCGGTAGCCCGAGGTGCGGGCGGTGAGCTGCCCCGTCACGAGCCCGTCGTCGTCGGTGAGGCGGAAGGTGAACTCCGTCTCGTAGTCGGCGATGATGCGGACGTTGTGGGCGGCGAGGATGGTGTCGGCCGTGAACTCGGCTGTGCCCACCCAGCGACCGGTCGTGCCGTCGTCGCCCGCGATGTCGCAGGCGGCGAGCACGGCGGTGCACAGGAGGAGGGCGGCGAGGGCGAGGGGGCGGGCGGGCATGAGGCGGGGCGCGCCGGTGGGCGCGGGCGGATTCGGGGGGCGCGCCCGGTATCGGCCCTCCGCGGGGGCGTCTTAACACTCCCAGGAGGCGCAGGCCGGCCGCAGCGGGTCGCTCAGGAGAACGACACGGTACCGCCGGGGGAGACCGCATAGGTGTGGCCGTCGGGGCGGACGAGCCCGTAGGCGCCGGCGTGGCCGCCGAAGCGGCCGAGCACCTCCGCCTCGCTCGCGTCGATCGGCTCCCCCTCCCCGTCGGGATCGGTGAGCCGGCCGCCGGCCGACAGCCTGCGCACCGTGAGGCACCCCTCGTGCAGCGCGGCGACGAGGTCCCCCTCCTCGGGGGCCTGCCCGACGAAGAGGTACGTGGCGTCGCGGAGGCTGTCGTCGCGCTCGCACCCGTCGTCGATGCGGAGGACGTGGTGCCCGGCGAGGCCGGGGAAGAGCGTCGTCAGCGAGAGGCGGCGGGCGGTGGTCTCGGCCTCGAGGCAGTCGCTGCGGACGGTCCCCTGGAGCGGGAGCGAGCCGTCCTTGCCCTCCCGGTCGACGAGGTGGTAGCCGTTGTAGTCCCGCCGGAGGTACCCCTTCTTCGCGAGGGCCTGGAGGTTCTGCGTCACCGAGTTCGGCGACCGGTAGTTGAAGTGGTCGACGATTTCGCGATAGGTGGGCCACACCTTCTCGTCGCGCACATGTGACTTCAGGAACTCAAGGAAAGCGTGCTGCTTGTGCGTGAGTTGCCTCCTGCTCATGGCCTCCCTCCGCTAAGGGGTTGGAAAGGGTTGGGATTCCGGCGATGCGGCAAAGTAGGGCCCTCGCGCGCCCCTGTCAAACAAGACGGGGCCCCGCGTCGGCGCCGCGTTTCGACACGGGGACCCCCGCAGGATCGGGAAGTTCCTGAATGCATGTGGGAGAGGCGGTTAGGCCACGAGGCCGCCGCGTCGCATCCGGCGCGGTGACCCCCCAGGGGCCCTCGCAGCGGGCCGCTACGGCGCCGGGGGCGCGGAATCCCGCGGCGCCCGCAGGCCCCGCGCCATCTGGCCGGCGACGTCGCGGACGCGCTCGGGGTAGGCGTCCTCCGTGTGGTAGCGCAGGAACGCGTCGACGAGCCCCTCCACCTCCCGGCGGACCGGGTCGCCGAGGACGAGGCGCCCGGCGGTGTCGAGGTCGGCGAGGGCGAAGACGCCGAAGGCGCGGAGCGCGGCGCGGGAGGCGCGCAGGGCCGCGTGGCCGGCGTCCGTGGGCGCGACGGTGCCGGTGTCGAGGAGGAGGGCGCCGTCGTCGCCCAGCCCGTCGAGGTCGTCGCGGCTGAGGTCGGGGGCGAAGCCGAGGAGGGTGGCGAGCCGGAGCTGGAACCAGGGGAGGGCGTTGGCGGCCCGCGGCGGGCCGTCGGTGCGCGCGCCGTCGAGCCAGGCGAGGGCGCGGGCGAGGAGGGCGAGGACGGGCGCGTTGGGGTCGTTCTCGTGGAGCAGCGCCCGGGTCAGCTCCACCATCCGGAGCCCCACCGTCGTCCGCTCGACGTCGGTGCCGAGGCGGCCGAACCGCTCGACGTAGGCGGCCTCCTTCAGCGTCTGCAGCCCCCGCCCGTCCTTGTGGTAGTAGACGACCTGGAGGTGGGCCATCGGCTGGAGCGTCGCGCCGAACCGGCTCTTCGGCCGCCGCGCCCCGCGCGCGAGCACGCCGATCACGCCGTGGCGCCGCGTCAGCAGCGTCACGATGCGGCTGGTCTCGCCGTAGTCGAAGGCGCGGAGGACGACGGCGTCGGTGCGGACGATCATGATCGAGGCGAGGGGGAGGGGGAGAACGCGGCGGGAGGGGTGCGGGTGCCGCCGGGCCCGCGGGGCGGGGTGGCGTGCGTGTGAAATCCGGCGGGGTGGGTTAGAGCCTACGGCTGCGCGGTGTCAACCGGAGCGTCCCGCCCTGCCCGCCATGTCGCTCGCTCGCCGGCTCTACCGCCTCCAGGCGCGGCTCTCCCTCACCGGCCCCGAGGCCGCGGCCCTCCTCGTCCTCAGCAGCGCCCTCGCGCTCGGTCTCGGCGTGCGCCAGCTCCAGGGGCAGTCCGCTCCCCCCGCCGCCCACCTCGCCGCCTCCGACTCCACCTGGGCCCTCCTCACGGCCGCCGCCGACTCCGCGACCGCGGGGAGCGTCGAGGCGGGGCTCGCGGAGGCGGTCCCCGCGTTCGAAACGCGCATCGTCCCGGCCGACTCCGTCATTATCCCCAGCACCGGCTTCGCGGACCGCCCGCCTGCTCCCCGGCGGCGCACCTCGGCCAACAGCCCGGTCCGGATGAACCTCAACACGGCCGACGCCGCGCTCCTCCAGCGGCTCCCCCGGATCGGGCCCGCCCTCGCCGGCCGCATCATCGCCTACCGGCAGGAGATCGGCCCCTTCGCTCGCGTCGAGGACGTGGTCAACGTGCGGGGAATCGGGCCAAAGACGCTGGAGCAGGTTCAGCCGTGGCTCTACGTGGAGTGACGCGGACGGGACGGCCGGCGCCTCAGCCCGCGAGCGTGGGTGGGGGACCGGGGCCTCCCTCGCCGCCGTCCGAGGCATCGCCCCCCGCGCCGTCCCCGGACGCCGCGGCGTGTTTGGACTGCTCGATGGCGCGCCGCCGACGCTCCGCGAGGGCGCTCTGCGTCCACCCCTCGCTCCGCCGCTCCTCCTTGCGCATGAACCGGTAGATGGGGAAGAGCAGGATGAACGCGAGCGCCATGAAGCCGAAGAAGGCGACGGCGATGGCGACGTAGAACTCGAAGTCGGAGGGCACGAGGGCGCAGGCGGGCGGTCCGGTAGAACCCGGCGCGGGCGGTTCCGTTCTCTGGCTCCAACCGCCTCTCGCCCCGCCGCCCGTGGCCCCCGTGCCCTCCCCCTCCGCCACCGTCCGCGTCGTGGACGTCTACCCGTACCGGGTGGCGGACGGGCGCGTGCCCGAGTTCCTGCTCGCCCGCCGCGCGGCCGGCATCGTCTACGCCGGGCAGTGGCGCATGATCGGGGGGAAGGTGGACCGCGGGGAGACCGCGTGGGAGGCGGCCCTCCGCGAGCTCCACGAGGAGACGGCCCGGCGCCCGGTCCGGTTCTGGGCGCTCCCCTCCGTCAACCACTTCTACGAGTGGCAGCGCGACACCGTCGCCCTCGTCCCCGCCTTCGCCGCCGAGCTGGACGGCGAGCCCGTGCTCGACGCGGAGCACGACGCGTTCGTCTGGCTCCCGGCCGAGGCCGCCGCGGCCCGCCTCGCCTGGCCCGAGCAGCAGCGCCTCCTCCGCCTCGCCGACGCCCTCCTCCGCGCCGGCGCCGTCCTGCCCGAGCTGGAGATCCCCCTCCCGCCTTCGTCCACCGACCGCCCCCCGTCCTCGTGAACGTCCTCGTCGTCAACTGCGGCTCGTCGTCGCTCAAGCTCGACCTCCTCGACGTCGACGCCGACGCGACCCTCGCCGAGGGGCACGTCGAGCGCATCGGCGCCGTGAGCGCCCTCGCCTCGTTCCGCGTCGGCGGGGCCAAGCCGGTGCGCCACAGCCTCCAGGCCGCCGACCACGCCGCCGCCCTCGCCTTCCTCCTCGAGAAGCTTGACGGCCACCCCGACGTGGACGCGACTGTCGAGGCCGTCGGCCACCGCGTGGTCCACGGCGGCGAGCGCTTCGCCGAGGCCGCCCTCGTCGACGATGAGGTGCTCGACGCCATCCGCGACGCCTTCGACCTCGCGCCGCTCCACAACCCGGCCAACCTCCGCGGCATCGAGGCCGCCCGCGCCGCCTTCCCGGACGTCCCCCACGTGGCCGTCTTCGACACGGCGTTCCACCAGACGCTCCCGCCCCGAGCCTACCTCTACGCCCTCCCCAACCGGCTCTACCGCCGCCACCGGATGCGCCGCTACGGCTTCCACGGGCCGAGCCACTACTACGTCAGCCGCCGGCTGTTCGATCTCGCCGACCTCCCCATGCCCGGGAGCCGCGTCGTCACGCTCCACCTCGGCAACGGCTGCTCGGCGTGCGCCCTCCGCGACGGCAAGAGCGTCGACACCTCGATGGGGATGACCCCGCTCGAAGGGCTCGTCATGGGGACGCGCTCCGGGGACCTCGACCCCAGCCTCGTCTTCGAGCTCGTCGAGAAGGAGGAGATGACCCTCGCGGAGGTGCACGCCCTGCTCAACCGCTACTCCGGCCTCCTCGGGCTCTCCGGCTACGCCGCCGACATGCGCGACCTCCTCGCGCAGGCGGCCGACGGCGACCGCCGCTGCCAGCAGGCCGTCGACGTGTTCTGCTACCGCGCCAAGAGCTACATCGGCCGCTACGTCGCGGTCCTCGGCGGCTGCGACGCCGTCGTCTTCACGGCCGGCATCGGGACCTACGCCGCGCCCATCCGCGCCCAGATCCTCGACGGGCTCGACGGGCTCGGCCTCGTGCTCGACCCCGAGCGCAACGCCGCGGCCGACGGCCAGGAGGCCCCGATCACCACCGACGGCAGCGCCGTCCAGGCCTGGGTGATCCCCACCAACGAGGAGCTCGTCATCGCCCGCGAGGCGAAACAACTGGCCACGGCCTCCCGCTACACGCCCTACCTGTGAGCCCCGCCATGCGCCTTCGAGTCTTCGCCCTCGCCCTTCTCATCGCCGGCTGCGCCGCCGACGCGCCGGAGCCCGAGGGGGGCGCGCCACTCGTGGAGACGCCGCCCGCGGAGACGGCGCCCGCAGACGCGGAGGCCCGAGCGCTCGTGGACCGCGCCATCGCAGCGCACGGCGGCAGCGTGTTGGAGCGCGCCGAGCTCGCCTTCCGCTTCCGCGGCACGCCCTACCGCCTCCGCCGCGACGGCGGGCGCTTCGCGTACAGCCGCGTCACCGCCGACTCGCTCGGGCGCGCCGTCGAGGACCGCCTCGACAACGAGGGCCTGCGCCGGTTCGTGGACGGCGCCCCCGTCCCGGTCCCGAGCAACGCGGCAGGCATCGAAACCAACGTCAACTCCGTCGCCTACTTCGCCCTCCTCCCGTTCCCCCTCCGCGACCCGGCCGTGCGCCTCCGCGCCCTCGGTCCCGACACGCTCCGCGGCCAGCCGTACGAGCGCGTCGAGGTGACCTTCGCCCAGGCGGGCGGCGGGCGCGACTGGGAGGACCGCTACCTCTACTGGATCCACCCCGAGACCCACTCCATCGACTTTCTCGCCTACACCTACCGGCTGGGCGCCAACGAGACGGGCTCGAACGCGACGGGCTCCCGTTTCCGTGAGGCCGTCGACGCCCGGACGGTCGAGGGCGTGCGCGTACAGGACTACCGCAACTGGACGGCCTTCGTGGACCGGCTGGAGGACTACGCCGGCGCCTTCGACGCCGACACCCTTCGCCTCGTCTCCGAGGTCCGCCTCGACGCCGTCCGGGTGATGCCCCTCCGCTAGGGCCGCTCGGGCTCGACGACGTAGCAGTGCGGCCCCGCCGCATACGCGCCGACGGGCGCGTGGGGGTCGCGCGGGCCGAGCGCCGTGCTCGGGAGGGCGAAGGTGGCGCACAGCTCGTAGGTCGAGTCGGAGAGCGGGCGGTAGCCGTAGGGCTCGCCCGTGGCCGGGTCGGTGAGGTCGGCCTCGGAGAGGGCGAGCGCGTCGCGGTCCAGCGAGGGGGGGAGGGGCCGCGTCCGGTCGCGCGCCAGCGCGCGCTCGATCCGGTCGAGGTCGGCGAGCCGCTCCCGGTCGAGCCGCTCCAGCCGCGCCTCCCCGGCGCCGCCCACGGTCAGCAGCCCCGCCACGACGGCGGCGACCACGACGGCGCCTGCCGCGAGGAGCAGCCAGGTCCCGGGCGCGCGCCGCGTCACAGCTCCTCGTCGTCGCGCCGCAGGTCTCGGAGGTAGTAGCCCAGCACGGCCCCGGCGAGGAGCGCCACCGTCAGCGCCTTCAGCACGAACCGCGACGTGAGCGCCCCGCTGAGGAGGTGGTAGATCAGCGCGGCGCCGTCGCCGAGGAGGATGCACACCGCCACGAAGAGGGTGAGGGACGTCATCCACTTCCGCACCTTCGACGCCCGCTTGGCCGGGTCCTCCCGGACCGCCCGGCCGACGAGCCGGCTCATGAACACGAACAGCGGGAAGGCCACGACGAGGATGGCGATGGCCCACCGGATGGACTCCCGGGCGGCGACCGCGGCGTACTCCGAGTCGGTCGGGTCGGGCAGCGCGAGGTCGATGAGGTTGAAGAGGAGGGCGCCGAGGTTGACCGCCGAGAGGTAGAGTGCGGTGAAGAGGACGAGGTACCAGAACGCCTCCTTCGCCGAGAGGTAGGGCGCCGGGCGCGGGACCGGGATCGCGAACGGCACGTCGGCGAAGGCGGCGAGGGCGGCCTCGGTCTGCTCCTTCGACCACCCCGCGCGCCGGAGGGTGCCGGCGATCTCGTCGCGGCCGTGGCCGAGGCGGAGCGCCTCGCGGACGAAGGGGACCAGTTCGTCGGGAGCAGCCATAGCGGGGCGGGAGGCCGAGGCCTCAGTATATGAAAACCCGGCCGCTCCGGGCCGCTGCCGTCCAGGGCCGACGGGACCCGGTGGTACCTTGGCGGCTCCGATTTCTCAGCCGTCTCGCTCGTGAACGACGTCATCCGCATCGCCTCCGGCCAGGGCTTCTGGGGCGACCTCCAGCGCGCCCCCCTCGACCAGGCCCGCCTCGGCCCCATCGACTACCTCGTGATGGACTACCTCGCCGAGGTCACGATGTCCATCATGCAGAAGCAGAAGCTCCGGAACCCCGCCTTCGGCTACGCCCGCGACTTCGTCGAGGTCGTCACCGAGCTCGCGCCCGACATCCGCGAGAAGGGCTTCAAGGTGATCTCGAACGCGGGCGGCGTGAACCCCACCGCCTGCGCCGAGGCCATCGTGGAGGGTGTCCGGGCGCGCGGCGTGACGGGCCTCAAGGTCGCCGTCGTCACCGGCGACGACCTCCTCGACGACCTCGACGACCTCCTCGCCGACGGCGTCGCGCTCAAGCACATGGAGACGGGGCAGCCGCTCGCGGAGGTGCGCGACCAGATCGTGAGCGCCAACGCCTACCTCGGCGCCGGGCCCATCGTCGAGGCGCTCCGGCAGGGGGCCGACGTCGTCGTGACGGGGCGGACGACCGACACCGGCCTCACGCTCGCCCCCATGATCCACGAGTTCGGCTGGGACCGCGAGGACTGGGACAAGATGGCCGCGGGCACCGTGGCCGGCCACATCCTCGAGTGCGGCGCACAATCCTCCGGCGGCAACTTCACCGACTGGGAGGCCGTCCCCAACATGGCCGAGATCGGCTTCCCCATCGTCGAGGCCCGGCCCGACGGCACCTTCACCGTCACCAAGCACGACGGCACGGGCGGCCTCGTCTCCCCGGCCACCGTCGCCGAGCAGCTCCTCTACGAGATCGGCGACCCCAAGGACTACATCACGCCCGACTGCGTCGCCGACTTCACGAGCATCCACCTGGAAGGGGAGGGCGAGAATCGGGTCCGGGTCCACGGCGTCAAGGGCGAGCCGGACACCGAGTTCTACAAGGTCTCCGCCGCCTACGCCGATGGCTGGAAGGCCACCTCGACGCTCGTCTACGGCTGGCCCGACGCCGCCAAGAAGGCCCGCGCCGCCGCGCGCATCCTAAAGGATCGCCTCGACAACCTGGGCTTGCAGTTCGAGGAGTACCGGTCCGAGCTCATCGGCCTCAACGCGCTCTCGGAGCGGGAGGAGGGGGACCCTGCGAAGGAGGCGGAGCTGGACGAGGTGATGCTCCGCGTGAGCGTGCGGGGGCAGGACAAGGCGGCGATCGAAGGGTTCGGCCGCGAGATCGCGCCGCTCATCCTCACGGGGCCGAGCGCCGTCACCGGCTTCGCCGGGGGCCGGCCGAAGCCGAGCGAGGTCATCGCCTACTGGCCCGCGCTCATTCCCAAGCGCCGCGTGCACCCGGAGGTGACGGTGCTGGAGGTGTAAGGGAGAAGAGAAGGCCGCAGTCGAGAAAGCGAAGCCTCCCGGAGAGAATTTCTGCTGTGATGAGGCCACGAAAGCGGCAGAGATCCTTCGACTCCGCCGCTCGCGCCTGCGCTCAGGATGACTCGGTGGGAGTGGGGGAATGAGCGCCTACCTTCCGGCGATCCGCTCCGTCTCCCGTGTCGGCCCGCCCCCGTCTCACCCGCACCATCTGGGCGCTCGGCGCCGTCAGCCTGCTGACGGACCTCGCGAGCGACATGATCTTCCCGCTGCTCCCGGCGTTCCTCGTCGGCGTGCTGGGGGCGAGCGCGACGGGGCTCGGCGTGATCGAGGGCGTGGCCGAGGGGACGAGCGCGTTCCTCAAGCTCGTCGCCGGCCGGATCGCGGACCGGACGGGCCGTCTCAAGGGGCTGACCGTCCTGGGCTACACCGTCTCCGGCGTCGCCAAGCCGCTCGTGGCCCTGGCGACGGCGCCGTGGCACGTCCTCGCCGTCCGCTTCGGCGACCGCGTCGGGAAGGGGATCCGCTCCGCGCCCCGCGACGCCCTCCTCGCGCACGCCTCGCCGCCCGAGAGGCGGGGGCGCGCCTTCGGCCTCCACCGGGCGATGGACACGCTCGGGGCCATGCTCGGCCCGCTCGCCGCCTTCGGAGTCCTCGCCCTCGCGCCGGGCGACTACCGGCTGCTCTTCGCGCTCGCGGCCGTCCCGGCAGCGCTCTCCGTCCTCGTCCTCGTCGTGTTCGTCCGCGACCGGCCCGCGCCCGAGGCCGCTGCGACGCCCGCGCCGACGCTGCACGGCCTCGACGGGCTCGGCGCGCCGTTCTGGAAGCTGCTCGCCGTCGTGGCCGTGTTCGCGCTCGGCAACTCGTCGGACGCGTTCGCCCTCCTGCGAGCCCAGCAGGTTGGTGTGCCGGTGGCGGGGCTGCCCCTCCTGTGGTTCGGGTTCAACGCCGTCTACGCGGTCATCTCCTACGCGGGGGGCGGGTGGAGCGACCGCGTGGGGCGGCGTCGGGTGCTGGTGGCGGGGCTGCTCGTCTACGCCGCCGCGTACGCGGGCTTCGCCGCCGCGGGCGCCGTATGGCACGCGCTCGCCGCGTTCGGGCTCTACGGCGTCTACTACGGCCTGACGGAGGGCGTCCTCCGCGCCGCCGTCTCCGACGTCGTGCCCGCCGAGCGCCGCGGGACGGCCTATGGCGTCTACTACGCCGTCGTCGGGCTCCTCACGCTCGCCGCGAGCGTGGGGGCGGGGGCGGTGTGGGACGCCTTCGGTCCGGCGGTGCCGTTCGGCGTGGGGGCCGGGCTGGCCCTCGGCGCGGCGCTCCTCGCCACGCGGTGGGTGCCTGGACCCCGCCCGTCCTAGCCCGAGAAACGCGGCCCATCGCCGGTGCGTTCGGGCGCTCCCATCTCCTCGCGCTCCCGTCTCCCGTCCTCTCGCGCCATGAACCCCCTCCGCGCCCGCGGCCCGCTCGCCTATCTCCTGTTCGCCGCCGCCCTCCTCCTCCTCATCGGCCTCCCGGCCCTCTGCGCGATCGACCGGGCGGTGGACCCGGAGACCCCGCCGGACACGGACACCGAGGCGGTGCCGGACCTCCTGCAGTAGCCGACGCCAGACCGACGCACCGAGGCGTCCGTCCGGTGGCGGCCGGCGCCGGTCGCCCCGAGCGGATCACCGTCCAGCGCCCGGCGTTCGGCCCCGAGCCCGCCCCGCGCCCCATGGCCTCCCCGCTCCGCCGACTCAACCCGTACCTCTGGCGCTACCGCCGCCTGATGATCCCCGGCCTGGGCTGCGCCCTCGCCTCGGCCGTGCTCTCGCTCATCGTGCCGGGCGTCGTGCGTGAGGCCGTGGACGCCGTGCCCCGGATGGTGGCGCTCCACGAGCTCTACGCCGGCACGCCGATGCAGGGCGAGCTCTACACCTCCTTCGCCTGGACGCTCGTCCTCGCGGCCGGGCTCATCCTCCTCCTCAGCGTCGCCAGCGGGGTGTTCTCGTTCCTCATGCGGCAGACCGTCGTCGTGGCGAGCCGCCACATCGAGTACGACCTCCGCAACCGGCTCTACGCGCACCTCCAGCGGCTCTCGGGCGCCTTCTACAAGCGCTACCCCACCGGCGACGTGATGACGCGGGCGTCGAGCGACATCGAGCGTGTCCGCCGCTACATCGGGCCGGCCTACATGTACACGGCGCGGGCCGTGACGAGCGTGAGCGTGGCCCTCGTCGTGATGCTGCTGATCTCGCCCACGCTCACGCTCTGGGCGCTGCTCCCGATGCCCGCCCTCGCCGTCGCCATCTTCTTCGTGAGCCGGATGGTGCACGTGCGGACGGACCGCCAGCAGAAGCAGTACTCCCGGCTCACGAGCCGCGTGCAGGAGGCCCTCTCGGGCATCCGCGTGGTCAAGGCCTACGCCCGCGAGGCGTTCGAGGAGACCCGCTTCGCGACGGAGAGCGACGGCTACCGCGACCGCACCCTCGCCCTCGCCCGCGTCGACGCCGCCTTCCGGCCCATCATCATGATCCTCATCGGCGCCAGCACCCTGCTCGTGGTGTGGATCGGCGGGCGGCTCGTGATCGAGGGGCAACTCACGCTCGGCAACATCGCCGAGTTCATCATTTACGTCGCCATCCTGACGTGGCCCGTGGCCTCGTTCGGCTACGTGATCTCGATGATCCAGCAGGCCAGCGCCTCGGCCGACCGCATCTTCGAGATCCTCGACACCGAGCCCGACGTGGAGGACGGCCCGCAGACCGACGTCGCCATCCGCCGCGTCGAGGGGCGCCTCACGTTCGAGAGCGTGACGTTCCGCTACACCGACGACGGCCCCGCCGTCCTCGACCGCGTCTCGATCGACGTCCCCGCTGGCACCACGCTCGGCGTCGTGGGGCGGACCGGCAGCGGGAAGTCCACGCTCGTCGAGCTCATCCCGCGCCTGATGGACGCGACCGAGGGCCGGGTGCTCGTCGACGGCCACGACGTCCGCACGATCCCCCTCGACGTGCTCCGCCGCGCCGTCGGCTACGTGCCCCAAGACGTGTTCCTCTTCTCCGACACCGTCGGCCACAACATCGCCTTCGGCGCGATGGAGGCGGGGGAGGAGCGGGTGGTGCGGGCGGCCGACGAGGCCGACCTGCTGGCGAACGTCGAGGCGTTCCCCGAGGGGTTCGGCACCGTCGTCGGCGAGCGCGGCATCACGCTCTCGGGCGGGCAGAAGCAGCGGACGGCGATCGCCCGCGCGCTCGTCCGCGACCCCCAGATCCTCCTCCTCGACGACGCCCTCTCGGCCGTGGACACGAACACGGAGGCGACGATCCTCGGCCACCTCCGCCGCCACTACGGCCGCCGCACCATCGTCATCGTGAGCCACCGGATCTCGGCCGTGCAGGAGGCCGACCAGATCGTGGTCCTGGAGGAGGGGCGCGTCGCCGAGCGCGGCACGCACGAGGCGCTCGTCGAGCACGGCGGCCTCTACGCCGACCTCTACCGGAAGCAGCTGCTGGAGGCCGAACTGGAGCAGGTGTGATCGTGGCCTACCCCGTGGACCCCCTCCGCCCTCCGCTGCGCTCCGGGCACCTCCCCGAGGGGAGGAGGGCCATGGCCGATGCGTGGAGGACGTGAGCCGCCAGTTTCCCCGAAACGGCAAGGAGGGTGTCGTGAGAGCCCGTGCGCTGCGCCGGCAGATGACGCCGGGGGAGGTGCGGCTGTGGCAGCGGCTGCGGAGGCGGCAGCTGGGGATGGCGTTCAAGCGGCAGCGCCCCATCGGTCCCTTCGTCGCGGATCTTTACTGCGCCGACCTCCAGCTCGTCGTGGAGGTGGACGGAGAGAGCCACCGTGAGAAAGGGCCGGAGGACCTGGAGCGGCAGCGATACCTGGAGGAGGCGTTACACGTCCTCCGGTTTGAGGAGCCTGCGGTCTGCCGGAACCCCGACGGCGTCGTACAGCGCATCCGGGATGCTGCCGAGCCCATCGGAGTCTCTCATCCCCCTCCTCCCCCGGGGGAGGTGTCCTGCGAAAGCGGGACGGAGGGGGTCCCTCGAGGCGACAGCCCAGCTTCCCCACCCTGATTCTGCGCCCGTGTTCGACGTTGTCCCCCTCGGCACCGGCAGCGCCATCCCGACGCGGCACCGCGGCCTCTCGGCCACGGCCGTCTGGCGCGACGGGCGGCTCTTCCTCTTCGACTGCGGCGAGGGGACCCAGTTCAGGCTCCTCGACGCCGGCCTCAACCGCTCGCGCCTCGACGCCGTGTTCGTCACGCACTTCCACGGCGACCACCTCTACGGGCTTCCGGGCATGATCACGACGCTCGCCCTGCTGGAGCGCACGCGGCCGCTGACGGTCGTCGGCCCCGCGGGCATCGAGGGGATCGTGCGAGGCGTGCCCGGGTTGTCACGCGACTGGCTCCCGTTCGACATCCGGTGGGTCGAGCTGGAGGAGGGGGTCGAGCACGCCGTCGTCTACGAAGGCGACGGCCTCACCGTCGAGGCCCGGCCGCTCGACCACCGCGTGTTCGCGGTCGGCTACCGGCTGGAGGAGGCGCCCCGGCCCGGCCGGCTCGATGCCGAGGCCGCGCGGGCGGCCGGCGTGACGGAGGGCCCGCACTTTGCCGCCCTCAAGCGCGGCGAGCCCGTGACGCTCGCCTACGGGACCGTGGTGCAGCCCGAGGGCCTCGTGGGGCCGGAGCGGCCGGGCGCCTCGTTCGCCTACTGCCTCGACACCGCGCCGTGCGACGGCGCCCGCCGGCTCGCCGAGGGCGCGACCCTCCTCCTCCACGAGGCCACGTTCGCCGAGGCCCTCCGCGAGCAGGCCGCCCAGACCGGCCACTCGACCGCCCGCGACGCCGCCACGACGGCCCGCGACGCCGGCGCCGAGCGGCTCCTCCTCACCCACTTCTCCGCCCGTTACCCCGACCCCTCGCCGCTCGTCGAGGAGGCCCGCGCCGTCTTCCCGAACACGGACGCGGCCGAGGAGTTGAGGCGCTACGCCGTGACACGCGACGCGGCATGAGCCAGGGGGTACGTTCCCCCGTCCTCCGATCCCACCCGCACCCCCTTGGCAACGCAGACGACCTCCGGCACGCGCGACCGCGACAGCGTCCGCTTCGACGGGCAGGTGGCGCGGCGGCTGTTCCGCTGGCTCGCGCCGTACAAGGGGTGGGTGGCCCTCGCCCTCGTCGTCACCGTCGCCGTGGCCTTCCTGGGGCCGCTCCGGCCCAAGCTCGTCCAGGTCGCCGTGGACGGCTACATCACCGAGGGCGACGCCGCCGGGCTGCTGCGCATCGTCGGGCGCATCGGGCTCGTGCTCCTCGGCGAGGGCGTGCTCTCGTTCGTGAGCGGCTACCTCACGGCGTGGATCGGGCAGCACACCCTCTTCGACCTCCGCACGGCCGTCTTCCGGCACATCCAGAAGCAGCGGCTCGCCTTCTTCGACCGGACGCCCCTCGGCACGCTCATCACGCGGACGACGAGCGATGTCGAGGCCCTCAACGACCTCGTTTCCTCCGGCGTCGTCACGCTCATCGGCGACCTCGGCCGGCTCTTCTTCATCGGCTACTTCATGCTCGCGCTCGACTGGGAGCTCGGGCTCGTCGCCCTCGCGGCCCTCCCGCCGATGCTGATCGCGACGAACTACTTCCGGAAGAAGATGCGCGAGGCCTACCGCGAGACGCGGACGCAGGTGGCCCGCCTCAACGCCTTCCTCCAGGAGCACGTCACCGGCATGAAGGTGGTCCAGCTCTTCAACCGCGAGGAGGAGGAGGCCCGCCGCCTCGACGGCATCAACGACGACCACCGCCAGGCGCAGATCCGGACCGTCTTCTACTTCGCGCTCTTCTGGCCCGTCGTGGACCTCCTCGCCAGCGGCGCCCTCGGCCTCGTGATCTGGTACGGCGGCACCGAGGCCATGCGCGAGGCGCTGACGGTCGGCACCCTCATCGCCTTCATCCAGTACGTCCGCCTCTTCTTCGAGCCCGTCCGCAACCTCTCCGACCAGCTCAACACGCTCCAGGGCGCCTTCGCCGCCTCCGAGCGGATCTTCGACCTCCTCGACACCGACACGGCCCTGGAGGAGAAGGCGGAGCCGACGCCGATGCCGCAGTGCGCCGGCCGCATCGAGTTCCGCAACGTGTGGTTCGCCTACGAGCGCCTGCCCCGCCCCGAGGGGATGCCGGAGGGCGAGGCGCCCGACTGGAACTGGGTGCTCCGCGACGTCTCGTTCACGGCCGAGCCCGGCAAGACGCTCGCCCTCGTCGGCGCGACGGGCTCGGGCAAGACCACCATCATCTCGCTCCTCCTCCGGTTCTACGAGGTCCAGCAGGGCCAGATCTTGATCGACGGCGTGGACATCCGCGACCTCCGCCTCGAGGCCCTCCGCGGCCACATCGGCCTCGTGCTCCAGGACGTGTTCCTCTTCTCGGGCTCGGTGATGGAGAACGTCACGCTCGGGGACCCGGCCATCACAGAGGACGAGGTGCGCCGCGCCGCCGCCCTCGTCGGGGCCGACCGGTTCATCGAGCGGCTGCCCGGGGGGTACGCCTACGATGTCCGCGAGCGCGGCGGCACGCTCTCGCACGGGCAACGGCAGCTGCTCTCGTTCGTCCGCACGCTCGTCTACGACCCCGAGGTCCTCGTCCTCGACGAGGCCACGTCGAGCGTCGACACCGAGACCGAGGAGCTGGTGCAGCGCGCCGTGGAGGTGCTGATGGAGGGGCGGACGGCGCTCGTCGTGGCGCACAGGCTCTCGACGGTCCAGCACGCCGACCAGATCCTCGTCCTCCACAAGGGCGTCGTCCGGGAGCGGGGGAGCCACCAGGACCTCCTCGCCCAGAACGGGCTCTACCGCCGGCTCTACGCGCTCCAGTTCGCCGGCCAGGAGCGCGCCGCCGCATAGCGGAGAACCACGTTCAGCGGTCCAACTCAGCTTCGACCCGTTCCCGTAGCGCGGCAGCGCTCTCGCGCATCTCTCGGTGGGTGGTCGCGAGGTGGCCGAGTTCGAGCGAAAGCGACCACGCGCTCGTGTACATCAGGGGGTCGGCGTAGAAGGCCTCGACGTCCAGTGGGATGGGCGAAGACCAGTCACCGGTCGGAAGGAGCCCCGTATAGCCGGGCTCTCGGGACCGAGCCTCCCGCACGCTATCGGGCCAGGTCCTGAAAATCCATTCGGAGATGTCCACACGTTGGCTGATGCGTTGCCCCGCCGCCTCGGCGATGTCGTACTGGATGCGCTGCTGCTCCATCAGCTGCTGGTTCAGCTCCAGGTAAGTGATGATCGCCGAGCGGAGCGAGTCGTCGCGGATGAGGTCCACGTTGCCCGACGACACCAGCGCGCTCGCCGTGCCGAGGACGGGGTGGAGGTACCCCTGTTGCCAGGCAATGGGAAACCAGGCCAGGACCGAGTCGGCGGGCGGCTTGGGCTCGTGGCCGAACGAACGGAGGAGGCTGCGGGCCGAGGGGATGACGCGGCGTAGGCGGAAGGAGTCCTGCCTCACGATGAGCCGTTCGGTTTGCGCGAGGTCGGCAGCGAGCTGACGGAGGTACATCTGCTCCCGTGCCGCATCACTGCGCGCCTGCCCCCACGCCGTGACCTGGAAACCGATCACCACACCCACGACGACGATGCCGAGTTCGAGCGCCACAGCGAACCAGTTCTGCTCGCGGACGGCCTGTGCCAGTCGCCCAAGGATCGTCCACGGGCGCTTCGGACGTGGGGGTGCTGATGGGGACGGAGTGGGCGTGTCGCTCATCGGTTTAGTTCGGTTTCCACCTGCTCGCGAAGCGCTTCGGCACTCCGGGTGAAGCCCCGCCGGGCAGAATGGAGATTGCGGATCGCCCGCCGGTACTCGTGCAGGGTCTCCAAGAACTCCGGACTCTCGTAGATGCCGTACACGTCGTGCGCGAACGGGTACCGCCAGGCGGGGGACCTGGCGCTGCCCGTCGTGTCGGCGTCGGTGAGGAGCGCGCGGACGTGCCCCTCCCGGAGGTCGATGTCCTCGTCGAGGAGGGCGGCAGGACGCGTCATCCCTCGGATCTCTCGCCGCAACGCACGGGCCTCCTCGAGGTAGATCCGTTGGTCGCCCACATATTCTCGTGTGACGCCGAGATACCGGACGACGGCCGTCCGAAGGGAGTCGTCGCGGACTTTCCCGATGTCACCCGAGGTCACGAGCGCCTCGGTCGTGCCGAGGACGGGGTTCGGGGCGGCCGTGTACCCTATGCCGCGCAGCCACCGCACGACGGAGTCGCGGGGCGGGCGCTGAGGCTGCCCGAACGAGAGGTAGAGTTCGTCCAGGCTGTGGTGGGTCGTCGATTCCATGCGCACGTCCCGTTGGGCCACGATCCGCTCGGTCTCGCGGAGGTCCTCGGCGAGTTGGGTCAGGTAGACCCGCTCCCGCTCTCGGTCGGCACGCTCGTTCCCCCACGCCGTGATCTGGAAGCCGATCACGACACCCACAATCACGATGCAGACTTCGAGCGCGACGGCGAACCAGTTCTGCTCGCGCACGGCCTGCGCCAGCCGGTCGAGGATCGTCCACGGACGCTTCGGGCGCGGCGCGGGATCGTCGGGCGGAGGCTCCGGGGCGGCTGGGGTGGGCGGGTCGGTCATCGATCTCCTCGTTGTTCTAGGCCCCTCCCTCAGGCGTTCGGGCGAGCCTGTTCGTACCCGAGCGGGAACGGCGTGTGCGCAGGATCATGGGGCTTCGCCGTCAAGCGGCATCGAGGGAGGCAAGCAGCGCAGACATCGCCTCGGCGCCCGCGCTGAGGTGCAGGAGCTGGTTCTGCCGGATCGTCTGCAGGCGGTAATCGATCAGGTTCAGAAAGCGCGGGTCGGTGAGCAGCACCTGGTAGTCGATGGGGGTCGCGGACACCGTGAAGCGGAGTTGCCGGAAGTGCTCGATGAAGTACGGCCGCATGAACAGCACCACGTCCGCCTCGAGCGCCATCGACTGCTCCAGCTGACCGTAGGTCTTCTCGTACAGGCTGGCGATCTCGGCCCGCAGCGGTGCGCTGGAGATCAGGCCGATGCCTTCCGACTTCAGGGATTCGTAGGCCGCGCGGTCGAGGTTGAGGTAGCCGAAGCCGTACATCAGCCCGAAGGCGCGGTCCAGCGACGAATCGTAGGGGGCGCGCTGCTCGATGTGCGCGAGAAGGTCCGTCAGCGCGGCTTCGGCCTGACGAAACCGGTCCAGTTGGGCATGCAGCGCGGTAAGGTCGTCTTGGACCGACCCGCGGATTTGCGCGAGCATGACGGCCTCGCGCTGCTCCTGCGCCTGCCGGTCGTTCCAGTTCGAGACCTGGATGCCGATGAACACGCCCATCACCACGATGACGAAGTCGATGGCGATGGCCGTCCAGTTCTGGTCGCGGACGTGGGCGATAACGCGACGGAGGATCATCGGGGGGGCAGGTCAAGCGGCTCTTGAAGTCGGAGGGTACGGCGCAGCGCATTCACGGCCGACCGCTGCATCACCGTGGCTGCGAGCGGGGCAACAGGGGCGAGGGGGGCAGAGGCGCGCTCATCGGTGCGTGGAGGCGAAGCAGTCGTTGTCTCGTGGGTGCCCTTCCATGCCGCTAGTCCTCGGTGAGCTGAGCCTCGATGTGGCGACGAAGCCCTTGGGCAGTCAGGTTACCCTCGTCCAGCGCCACGGCCCGTTCGATGCGTTCTCTCGCCTCCTCCAGCCGTCCCATGTCGCTGAAGATCTGCGCGTAGAGCTGGTGCGGTGCGGGCGCGAGGGGATCGGCAAGCCTCTGCTCGAAGGCCTCCGCCAGCGTCAGCGCCTCGTCGTGCCGACCGAGCGCCGAGAGCAGGGCCGCGCGGGAGTAGAGGAAGAAGGGGACCTGCGCGGCGTCTGGGTGGATTTCCGTCTGGATCGCGTCGAGCGCCGCCTGGGCTCCCTCCGCGTTATGGATCCACTCGACCAGCTCGGCGCTGATGTACGGATCGGTGGGGTGACGGTCCAGGTAGGCCCGGCAGTTGTTGATCGCGAGGGCCTGGCGCTGCTCCCGGAACTCCGGCGGCATCTCCTCGCCCCGGTCGCGGGCGTTGGCGGAGCGGATGTTCAGCACGAACAGATCGAGGAGCAGCCGTTCCGCTGCATCGGCCTCGTCGAGGTGCTCCTCGATCCAACGGAGGAGGGCTTCCCGTTCCTCCACGTCGGAGGTGATGCGCGCGACGAGGGCGCGGCCGAGGACCCACGTCGGATCCGCGGCCATGGCCGCGCGGGACGCGGCCTCGGAGTCGGTCCAGCGGCCTTCGTCCAGAATGAGCGAGAAGCCTTCGGTGTAGTGGGCGCGAGCGATCTCACGGGGGGTCTGCGCGGAGAGCGAGAGAGGGGCGAGGAGAAGGGCGGCGAACGCTGGGAAGCGAAAGGGCATGGGCTCAGGACGGGGTGGGGTCATGGGTTCAGCTCGGCGTCGACCTGCTCGCGGAGGGCACGGGCGTCGCGGCGCATCCAGGCGCGCATGGCCCGCAGCGTCCCTTTGTAAAGGTGCATCTGCTTGGCCTCGTCGTAGGCTCCTCGGTCGTTCAGGAGCGATTCCACGTCCAGCGGGAACGGATCGCGACGGTCGCCTACGGGGAGCGTCCACAGCGGCGTCTGGCGGAGCGAGTCGAGGCGGTCTGGGGACGGCGACGCCTCGTCGAGCGCGGCGGGGTTGAGGTGACGCCTGAAGGCCAGGAGCGCGTCGACCCATCGCTCGACCTCCCCATCGTGGATGCGCACCGTCTTGCGGCTTTCGTCCAGGTACGCCGTGACGGCGCTCCGCAGCGAGTCGTTGCGAAGGAGCGCGAGGTCGCCGGTGGCGATCAGCGCCTCGACGGTGCCCATCACGGGGCGAGCGTCGCGCACGCGAGAGGCCCCGCTGAACCACGCCACGATCGAATCGACCGGAGGGCGCTCCGGGAGGAAGAAGGCGCGCACGAGCCGCGCACCGTCGGCATCGACGGGGGCCATGACGGCGTCGGCCTCGGCGACGAGCCGCTCGGTTTCGAGGAGGTCGGCCTGGAGCTGTAGGAGGTAGGTCCGCTCGCTGGCCGCGTCCTGCCGCCCCTGCCACCAGGCGTTGAGCGCCACGGCCGTCAGCACGCCGAGCACGACGATGAGGTACTCGGCCGCGAACCAGCGCACCTTGGGCTTCCAGTCCCACCGTCTTGGGGAGGGCGTGGGCGGAGCCGGATCGGCCGACGGGGCCGGGGCGGGGTCGGCGGGTGGGGACGCGCTCATGCTGACGCTGAAGAGGGACCCTCGGGTTGCGCACTCGGCCCGTCGCCGAGCCAGTCCTCGGGCCGCGACGGCGGCAGCCGCCGCGCGTAGTAGGCGTAGACCGGGAGCCCGAGCGCGACGAGACCCAACCCAGCCAGCGCCCGCCCCGGCGTGGCGATGAGCGTGTTCACGATGAGGTACGCCGACGCGAGGAGGAAGAGGGCCGGCACGACGGGGTAGCCCCACACACGGTAGGGCCGCGCGGCGTCGGGGAGCCGCCGGCGCAACCTGTACACCGACGCCACGGCCAGCCCGTTGAACAACAGCGTGATGAAGATCGCCAGGTCGGTGAGGAGGTCGAACGTGCCGGAGAGCGCTGCCACCAGGGCCAGGCCGCCCAGCGTGAGCGTAGCCGCGAAGGGCGCCCGCGCCCGCCGGGACAGCGCGGCCAGGGCGCGCGGCAGGAGGCCGTCGCGGGCCAGCGCGAAGAGCACGCGCGCGCGGGCGAGGAGGCCGGCGTGGAGCGTCCCGCCCGTCGAGACGAGCAGCCCCGCCGCCAGGACCGCCGCGCCCCCGGCCCCGATCAGCCGGACGAGGACGGCGCTCGCCACCGACGACGTCTCGGGCACGCTCGCGACGGCCTCGGGCGAGAGCGCGAAGAAGTACCCCGCGTTGACGAGCACGTAGAGCCCGATGAGGAAGACCGTCGCGCCGATGAGGGCGCGGGGCAGCGTCCGCCCCGGCGCGCGCACCTCCTCGGCCAGCATGGCGATGAACGTCCAGCCGGAGTAGCTCCAGAGCGCCCCGAGGATCGCCGCACCGAAGCCGGCCACGCCGAGCCGCGCGCTCGCGGGGACGCCCTCGCACGCGCCGGCCGCGCCGCTGGCGCCGAAGTGGGCCCACGTCCCGTCGCCGAAGGCGAACGCCGCCACGCCCACGCCCAGCACAAGCGCCACCTTCAGCCCGGTCACGACCGTCGCCACCACCCCGTTCTCGCGCACCGGCGCGAGCGCGAGGGCCGTCAGCGCTATGATCACGACCACGGCCACCGCCTTGGCTTGCAGCGGCGTGAGCGTGCCGCCGACGAGGTCGTTGAAGAAGATGGCGAAGACGACGGCCAGCGCCCCGCTCGCGCCGACGGCCCGGAGGCCGTCGCCCCACGCGGTGAGGAACGCCCAGAAGCGCCCGAAGGCGGCTCCCACGTAGTTGTACCCGCCGCCAGCCCGCGGCAGCATCGCGCCCAGCTCGGCGAACGTGAGCGCCCCGGCGAGCGTGAAGACCCCGGCCACCGCGTAGGCCAGCAGCACGAGGCCGGGCTCGCCGACGTTGCACGTCATCACGCGCGCCTTGACGAACACGCCCGAGCCGATCACCGAGGTGACGATGAGCGCCGCCGTCGGGACGAGCGTCAGCCCGCGCTTCAATCCAACGGGGGGAGAGGAGCCCTTCATGGGAGCGCTCGGTGCCGCGGCAAGCAGGGAGGACGGTCAATCACGGGGTTCTTCGAAGCCTCCGGCCATGCTACGGCCCCGCACCCGTACGAATCCAGGCGGCGTTCGCGGCCGGACTTGACGGGGAGCTGCCGAAGCCGTATCATCGTTCATCGCAGATCTACGATAAAAGCCGTGCCGATCTCCAAGACCGACGCCTTCACCCCCGACGACGTGGAGCTGGCGGCGTGGGCCAAGGCCCTCGGGCACCCCGCCCGCCTCGCCATCCTGCGCACCCTCGCCCAGCAGGGGACGTGCCTCTGCGGCGAGGTCGTCGACGAGCTCCCGCTCGCGCAGGCCACCGTCTCGCAGCACCTCCGGGCGCTCAAGGACGCGGGCCTGATCCGGGGGGAGGCCGACGGACCGCGCTCGTGCTACTGCCTCGACGCCCCGGCGCTCCGGCGCCTGCACGAGGCGCTCGGCGCGCTCTTCGCCGGTCTGGACTGCTCGTGCGCGTGCTGCAACTGACCCATTCACCCGAGCCCGAGGGCGCTACGCCCGGAGGCTCCCATCCGTGAGGTACGCCATGAACGCGACCCTGAACGGCTGCTGCTGCCCCGACTGCGGCGGCGGATGCTGCGGCGACTGACGCCGCACGGTAGGGGCGGGTCGCGGTGACTCGCCCCTACGCCGCTGGGGCAGAGGCGGGCAGGAGGGGCCGGAGCGCCGGGAGGTACTTCTCGTAGGACCCCGTGTTGAAGGCCACGACGTCGTCGCCCGGCCCAATGAGGCCCCGTTCGACGAGGGGCTCCAGCGCGGCGAGCGCCGCGGCGCCCTCCGAGCCGATCCACCAGCCCGTCTCCGCCACGGCGTCGTGGAGCGCCTGGGCGATGGCGGCCTCGGAGACGGCGAGCGCCGCGCCGCCGCTCGCGCGTACGATCTCGAGCACGCGGACGTGCCCGACCCCGCCCGCCACGTTGAGCCCGACGGCCATCGTCTCGCCGGGCTCGACCGGCACGGGATCCGTCCCGGCCTCGAACGCCGCCACGAGAGGAGCCGTGGCCTCGCTCTGCACGCACACCATCCGGGGGCGCCGCTCGTCGATGAGGCCGAGCGCCTCCAGCTCGTCGAACGCCTTCCACATCCCGAGCACGCCCGTGCCGCCGCCCGTCGGGTAGACGACCACGTCGGGGAGGCGCCACGGGTCCCCAGGGGCGGCGGGCTCGGCCAGCTCCAGCCCCATCGTCTTCTTGCCCTCGATGCGCCAGCCCGGCTCCTGGAACGTGGCGACCGAGAAGAACCCTTCGGGTAGGTACCGCTCCTTGACGAGGGCGCCGGCCTCGCGGATGGTGCCCTCGACCACGTCGAGGTGGACCCGCCCCGGGTAGAGCCGGGTGAAGGCCGCCACCTTGCCGAGGATGGGGAGCGGGGTGTCGGACGGCATCACGACGGCCACCTCCAGCCCCGCGGCGACGCCGTAGCTCGCGAGGCTGTCGCCCGCGTTCCCCTGCGTCGGCACGGCCAGCTTCACGAGGCCGAGCTTCCGCGCCATCGAGACGGTCATCGCCATGCCGCGGTCCTTGAAGCTCTGCGTGGGGTTGGCGCCCCAGCCGGGCACGGCGCGGCCCTCTTCCTTGACCGATAGCGAGAACCCGACCGCGCTCGCGAGGGGGTGGCTCGGGTAGCGGAGCCGCGGGGTGTGGCCCTCGCCGAGGGCGACGATGTGGCGCCGGTCCTCGGGATCGGCGACGTCGAGGGGGAGGAGGGCGCCGAACCGCCACAGGTCCTTCCGCTCCGGGTGGTACCAGCCGAGGTCCGGCTGCTCGGTCTGGAGACGCTCCAGGTCGAGGACCACCTCGACGGGCCGGCCGTCGGCCGGGTCGAGGTTCATGAGGGTGTCGGGCGGGTACTCGGCGCCCGAGCCGAGGCCGCGCAGGCAGCGGGCGTAGGCCATGCGAGTGGGGGTGCGTGCGGCTCCACGATACGGCCGCGGCCCACGTCGCGAGGGGGTGAACCACGCGGCGCCCGGGGGATCGATCCCCCGGGCGCCGGTCGGCCTGGTGAAAGCCGCTGAGGCGTCCGCGCGCCCTTAGCGGGCGAGCGTCATCCGGCCCGTCCGGACGTCAGTGCCGACCTGGAGCCGGTACACGTACGTCCCCGCGGCGAGGTCACCCGCCTCGAACACGGCGCGGTGCGTGCCGGCCTCCACCCGGCCGTCGACGAGGACGGCGACCTCACGGCCCAGCACGTCGTAGACGGCGAGGCGGACGTCGGCCGCCGCGGCGACCTCGTAGGAGATCGTCGTCTGCCGCGCGAACGGGTTCGGAGCCACCGCCACCGGAGCGTCGGCCGAGGCCTCCGCCGTCGGCGCGAACGCCGTGGCGTCGATGACCTCGAAGAGCTCGCCG
>JAWWCA010000005.1:0-36101 GCA_033720695.1 Rubricoccaceae bacterium | reverse complement strand
TATGGAGTCCACTCAGACCCGTTTATCCCGCGTTTAGAGGACGAACCGTTTACGGCGCGGGCGCCCAACCCTCGATCCGGTCCTCGATGTAGCGGCGGACCTGCGCCGCCTCGATCCGGTCCTGCGCCATCGAGTCGCGGTCGCGGACGGTGACGGTGCCGTCCTCCAGCGTCTGTCCGTCCACGGTGATGCAGAACGGCGTGCCGGCCTCGTCCTGCCGCCGGTAGCGCCGCCCGACGGCGCCTTTCTCGTCGTAGAACACGTTGAACTGCTTGCGGAGGTCGGCCTCGATGCGGTGGGCGTGCTCCGGCATCCCGTCCTTCCGGACGAGCGGGAAGACGGCGGCGGTGTAGGGCGCGAGGGCCGGGTGCAACCGGAGGACCGTGCGCTGCTCGGTCTTGTCCCCTTCGCCGACCTCCTCCTCGGCGTAGGCGTCGGCGAGGAGCATGAGGATGGTGCGGTCGAGGCCGACGGAGGTCTCGACGACGTAGGGGATGTAGCGCGCCTGGGTCTGGGGGTCGAAGTACTCCATCTTCTTCCCGCTGAACTCCTGGTGGCGGCGGAGGTCGTAGTCGGTGCGGGAGTGGATGCCCTCGATCTCGTTCCACCCGAAGGGGAACTGGTACTGGATGTCCTGGGCGGCGTCGGCGTAGTGGGCGAGCTTCTCGTGCTCGTGCCAGCGGAGGTTGGCCGGGCGGACGCCGTTCTCGACGTGCCACTGCATCCGCCGCTCGCGCCACGCCTCGAACGCGTCCATCTGCGTGCCCGGCTCGACGAAGTACTGCATCTCCATCTGCTCGAACTCCCGCATCCGGAAGATGAACTGCCGGGCGACGATCTCATTCCGGAACGCCTTCCCCATCTGGGCAATCCCGAAGGGGACCTGGAGGCGGGCCGTCTCGCGGACGTTGTGGAAGTTGACGAAGATGCCCTGCGCCGTCTCGGGGCGGAGGTAGATCGCGTTCTCCTCCTCGGCGAGGGCCCCGAGCTGGGTCTCGAACATGAGGTTGAACTGGCGGACCGGCGTCCAGTCGAACGCGCCGGAGTCCGGGCTCTTGATCTCTTCGTCCTGGATGAGCTGGTACAGCGCGGCGGGCGCGTCGTCGGCGTGGAGGGCCTCGACGAGGCGGCCGTGGACGGCCTCGGCCCGGTCCGCCTTCCCCTTCTTCTCCAGCCGCGCGATGTGGTCCTCGATGAGTTGGTCGGCGCGGTATCGCTTCTTGCTCGCCCGGTCGTCGATCATCGGGTCGTTGAAGGCGTCCACGTGGCCGCTCGCCTTCCAGACCGTCGGGTGCATGAGGATGGCGGCGTCGACGCCCTCGACGTTGTCGTGCTCGTAGACCATGGCGCGCCACCACCGGTCTTGCACCTTTCGCTTGAGCGCGACGCCGAGCGGGCCGTAGTCGTAGGTGGCGGCGAGGCCACCGTAGACCTCGGAGGACTGGAAGAGGAAGCCGCGGCGCTTGGCGAGAGAGACGAGGGTGTCGAGGTCGGCCATGAGGGAGAGGAGCGGACGGGGAGGAGGTCGCAAGGAAACGCCGGGGCCCGGTTCTCACCGCAAAGCCGAGGCGAAAACGCCGCTGCAGGCGTGGGTACCTTGCCTCTTCCCTGCACGCCCCGCCGTTCGTCCCCGTGCCGACCGCCCCTCCCGAGACGCCCGTGGCCGCCGCACCGAGCCGCCTCCGTGCCGTCGTGCGGGCGCTCCGGCCGTACCAGTGGACGAAGAACCTGCTCGTCTTCCTCCCGCTCGTCATGGCCCACCGTCTCACCGAGGCGGCGCTGCTGGGCGAGGCGGCGCTCGCGTTCGTCGCGCTGAGCCTGTGCGCGAGCGGCACCTATGTCGTCAACGACGTCCTGGACCGGGAGTGGGACCGGCGCCACCCCCAGAAGCGCCACCGCCCGTTCGCCGCCGGCACGCTCTCCGCGGCCGTTGGCCTCGCGCTGGCCCCGGCGCTCGTCGCGGCGGGCTTCGCCCTTGCGCTCCTCACGCTGCCGCTCCCTTTCGCGGGCGTGATGGCGGTTTACCTCGGCGTCACGCTCGCCTACTCCCTCCGCCTCAAGCGCGTCCCCGCCCTCGACGTGGTCCTCCTGGGCGGGCTCTACACCCTCCGTGTGCTGGGCGGGGGCGCCGCCACCGGCATCCCCGTCAGCGAGTGGCTCCTCGCCTTCTCGCTGTTCACCTTCCTCGGACTCGCCCTCCTCAAGCGCTACGCGGAACTGCGCCTGATGGAGACGGACCCGCGCGCCCATGACAACGGCCGCGGCTACGCCGTCGAGGACGTGGCGATGCTGCGTGCGATCGGGCCGGCGACGGGGATCATGGCCCTGCTCGTCCTCGCCCTCTACATCACGAACCCGGAGGTGACGGCGCTCTATGACCACCCGGAGCGGCTGTGGCTCGTCGCCCCGCTCCTCTTCTACTGGACGATGCACCTGTGGCTCACGGCCCACCGCCGGGCGATGCCGGACGACCCCCTCCTCTACGCCGTGAAGGACCCCGTGAGCTACCTCGTCGGCGCCCTCGCGGCGGGGGTGCTCGTGCTGGCGTCGGTGTAGGCGGCCCGTGGACGCGATGGCGAGCGAGACGACGCACCGACGCGACTACGCCTCTTGGGGGCGCTACCCCCCCTCGGCCCCGGCTCACGTCGAGCGCCTCCGGTGGCGGCACGCACTCCCCCCACTGGACGGTGGCCGTCCCGTGCTCGCCTACGGCCGCGGCCGATCCTACGGCGACGCGTGCCTCAACAACGGCGGCGTCCTCCTCGACACCGCTGGCCTCGACCGCGTCCTCGGGTTCGACCGCGAGGCGGGGCGGCTCCGGGCCGAGGCCGGGATGACGCTCGGCGAGGTGCTCGCCCTCGTCGTCCCGCACGGCTGGTTCCTCCCCGTCACGCCCGGCACCCGGCACGTCACGCTCGGCGGCGCCGTCGCGAACGACGTGCACGGGAAGAACCACCACCTCGCCGGCACCTTCGGCCGGCACGTGACGCGGCTGGGGCTGGCCCGCTCCACGGGCGAGCGCCTCACCCTGGAGCCTGGCGACCCCCTCTTTCGCGCCACCGTCGCCGGCCTCGGCCTGACGGGCCTCATCCTCTGGGTGGAGCTCCGCCTTCAGCCCGTCGCGAGCGATCAGGTGGACGTGGCGACGACGCGGTTCGAGGACCTCGATGCGTTCTTCGCGCTGTCCGAGCGGGCCAACCGGCGCAGCCCCTACGTCGTGGCCTGGGTGGACGCGCAGCGTCCGGAGGGTCGTGGCGTGCTGATCGAGGGCGCCCACGTTGGGCCCGACGCCGGGCTCCCACCCCCCGGCGTGTGGCGGCAGCGCCGCCTCCGCGTGCCCTTCGACGCTCCCGAGGGGCTGCTGCGACCGACGACCCTCCGCCTCTTTAACGCGCTCTACTACCGGAAACAGATCGCCCCGGTCCGGCGCACCCGGACCCACTACGCGCCGTTCTTCTATCCCCTCGACGCCGTCCGGGACTGGAACCGCCTCTACGGGCGGCGCGGCCTCCTCCAGCACCAGTGCGTCGTCCCCTTCGACGACGGCCGCGAGGCCACGCGGGCGCTGCTGGCGCGAGTCGCCGAGAGCGGCGCGGGCTCGTTCCTCGCCGTGCTCAAGCTCTTCGGCGACGTCCCCTCGCCCGGCCTCCTCTCGTTTCCCCGCCCCGGCGTCACACTCGCCCTCGACTTCGCGCACCGAGGCGAGGAGACCGTCCGCCTCCTCCACCGGCTCGACGGGCTCGTGCGGGAGGCAGGCGGGGCCGTGTACCCGGCCAAGGATGCCTGCATGACCCCCGAGAGCTTCCGTGCGTTCTTCCCGCAGTGGCCGGCGTTCGCCGAGCACCTCGACCCCGCCTTCTCCTCCTCGTTCTGGCGCCGCGTGACCGGCGGCTGAGCCCCCGTGCCACGATAGACGCCGCCGCTTCATGAACGTCCTCATCGTCGGCGCGACGAGCGCCATCGCCCAGGCGGTCGCGCGGCGCTTCGCCGCCGACGGGGCCGCCCTCGTCCTCGCCGCCCGGGACCCGGAGAAGCTCGGCGCCGTCGCCGACGACCTCCGGGCCCGGGGGGCCTCTCGGGTGCACACGCACCGGTTCGATGCGGCCGACTTCGCGCAGCACGCCGCCCTCGTCGAGGCCGTCGCCGCCGAGGCCTCCGGGGGGCTCGACCACGCCCTCCTCGCCTACGGCACGCTCCCCGACCCGTCTGTCGTGACGACGGACGCCGAGGCGGTGGCGGAGGCTTTCACGCTCAACGCGACGAGCGTCGTGGCGCTGATGACGCGGCTGGCGACGCTCTTGGAACAGCAGGGGCAAGGCTCGCTCACGGTCATCGCGTCCGTCGCCGGCGACCGGGGGCGGCCGAGCAACTACGTGTACGGGGCCGCCAAGGGCGCCGTCGCGCTGTTCGCGGCCGGCCTCCGCGCCCGCCTGGCCCCGCGGGGGGTCCAGGTGACGACCGTGAAGCCTGGCCTGGTGGACACCCCGATGACGGCGCACCTCCCGAAGAACGCCCTCTTCGCCGACCCCGCCGATGTCGGGGCGCAGATCCACCGTGCGATGGTGAGGAGGAGGGACGTGGCGTACGTCCCGCGCTTCTGGCGCCCTGTCATGGCGGCCATCCGAGCCGTTCCCGAGCGGCTCTTCAAACGGCTCGACCTCTGAGCCCCGAGGCGCCGCTACATCAGCCCCCGCTCGGCGAGGGAGGTGTAGCCCCGCCCGGCGATGATGAGGTGGTCGTGCACGGGCACCCCCATCAGCTTCCCGGCCTCGACGAGCTGCTTCGTGATCTGGACGTCCTCCCGGCTCGGCTCAGGATTGCCGGACGGATGGTTGTGGAGGCACACGATGGCCGCGGCGTTCTCCAGGATGGCCCGCTGGAAGACGGCGCGCGGCTCGACGATGCTCGCCGCGAGCCCTCCCTCGGAGACGGTGTAGTCTCCCACGATCACGTTCGCCGTGTTGAGGTGCACGACGAGGAACACCTCGCGCTTGAGGTCCCGGAGGCGGGGGCCGTAGACGGCGGCGACATCGGCCGGGGCGCGGACCTGGACGCGCTCCCCCTCCCCCGCGGCCTCCACGCGACGGCCGATTTCGAAGGCTGCGGCGAGTTGAGCGGCCTTCGCCGGCCCCACCCCCTTCGTCCGCGTGAGCGCCTTGGGGTCGCGGCGGGCCAGCGCGGCCAGCGAACCGTAGGCCCGCAAAAGCGCCTGCCCCAGTTCGACGGCCGAGAGGCTCCGCCCCCCCACGCGGGTGCCGCTGCCGAAGATGAGTGCGATGAGTTCCGCATCGGAGAGGTCGGCGGCGCCTCGTTGGAGCAACTTTTCCCGCGGGCGCTCGGACTCGTCCCGCCGGTTGAGCGGGACGTAGTCGTAGTGGATCTCGGGCTCCGCGGTCGGGTCGGGCACGGGGCAGGATGGTGACTCCGAGCCGATTGACACGGGGAGCGGATGCCTTCTAACCTCCGCCGCCGCTCGGCGCAAGGAGGAGCGCCTCGGCTACGTGGCCCTCCGCGCTCAGCAGAGCGTTAGGGGCGCGCCTTCCCCAGGTCGAAAGACATGTTCCGGACACGTCCACTCTGGCTGGAGGATCGCCGTCATGCCGCGCAGGAACCCGTGAATGGCCTCTCTTACCTGAAAAATGATTTCCCCTAGTGATTATTCCGCTTGTGTGCTATACTCTAAGGAGGCTGCAGCGGCTCCGCGCTCGGCCCGCCGTCTTTGACGGGTACTCTCCTTGCCTCCGGTTCCCCTTCCCCAACCCACATTCAGTCATGAAGTCCCTCATCCTGACCCTCTCCTTGGCGCTCGCGTGCGTGGCGCTTGCCCCTGCGGCTTCTGCGCAAGGCACCCTGAGCATTGACGTGGATCCGGTCGGGACGCAGATCCCGGTCGTGCTCCCTTCCTCCGGCGGCTCGTTTGAAATCGACCTCACGACCACCAACACTTCGGACTCTGCGCTCGACTTCGAGTGCTGGTGTGAGATCCTCTCGCCGCAGTGCCCCGGCGTGAGCACGCGCATCCCCCCGGACGTCGCCCGCTTCTCGCTGGCGGCCGGTGAGACCCAGACCAACCGGTTCCAGATCACCGTTCCGGCAGCGGGCAACTTCCCGTCCGGCCTCAACTTCTTCGGCATCTCGTGCGGGGACTTCGGCACCCTCGACGCCCTGGACAAGGACGGCATCCCCGTCATCATCGAGGAGCCGCCGGGCCGGGTTCCGGGCGCGGACTCGGGAGCGGACGTGACCTTCGAGCCCATCAGCGCGGCCTCGACGGCCTACGCCGAGGCCCCTGTTGCGGTCGCCGCTCGTGGCAGCCACCCCAATCCGTTCAGCGCCTCGACGACGATTAGCTATGACCTCGCCGAGGCCCAACGGGTCGTCCTCGAGGTCTTCGACGTCCTGGGCCGCCGCGTCGCCACGCTCGTGGACGGCGTCCAGGAGGCCGGCTCCCATGAGGCGATCTTCGCCGGGGCCACCCTCCCGAGCGGCACCTACGTCTACCGGCTCACGGTCGGTGAGGAGACCCTCGCTGGCCGCATGGTGCTGGCCAAGTAACCAGCCTCGCCTCCCGGCCCTCGTTTTCCGCGTCGCCCGCTGCACGACTCCTCGTAGCGGGCGACGCGGTCTTTTCGAGCCCCTCGCTCCGGTGGATGGGGGCGACCGCGAGACCAGAGGGCGCTTCCTGGAACGGTGGCGCCTCCTGAGGGATACGGGGACGTGGCCTGCCTACCCTCGCCCGCCCACCGGGCCGGTGCCGCGTAGATCGCCGCTCACGCGGTTTATGTCCCCGGTATGTTCTGTGTAGTTTATCGAGCCATGGCATCCCCCCTCCCACGACGCCGATGGCCGAGGTCTCGATAGCCCCCCCCGTCGAACTGGAATCCGTCGACGACTACCTCCGGCGTCTCTCGGCCACCCTCGAGGCGCTCCGCAACGCCCCCGACGCCGCGGCCTTCGCGGCGGAGCGGGGGTCGATCGTAGGCCTCATGGAGGCGCTGCGGCCCGCGGCCCCGACCGCCGCGTTCGTGCCGAGCCGCTACGGAGGGCGGGGAGGCCACGCCGACGAGTGGCTGGCCGTCCTCGAGGTCGCCGGCTACCATTGGCTTGGGCTCACGCTCACGCTCGGGATCACGGGCGCGCTCTTCGTGCAGCCGCTCGCGCGGTACGGCGAGGACGAGCTGCAGCGGCGGTTGCTCCCGCGCTTCGCCCGGGAGGGCGCGCTCGGCGGGTTCATGATGACGGAGCCCGACCACGGCACCGACGCGCTCGGCATCCGAACGGCCTTCCGCCGAGAGGGGAACGGCTTCCGCGTCAGCGGCACCAAGCACTGGGCCGGGCTGACCGGGGTCGCCGACTACTGGCTCGTGGCCGCACGGGAGGACGCCGGCGATGCGGGGCTGAAGCACGACGTCCGCCTCTTCCTCCTCGACACGGCAGACCCCTCACAACGTCCGCGAGTCGTCCAGCACTACGACAGCCTCGGCCTCTACTCAATCCCCTATGGGCGGAGCACGGTCGACGCGTACGTGCCCGAGGCCCACATGATCGGCGCCCAGGCCGTCGGCCTGGACGTGCTGATGGACATCCTCGCCCGCAGTCGGTTGGCGTTTGCCGGAATGGGAATGGGGTACCTCCGCCGCCTCGCCGACGAGGCGCTCGCGCTCACGCAGGACCGGTCCGTCGGGAGCACGCGTCTGATTTCGTTCGACGTCGTCCAAGGGCGCCTCTCGCGGATCCAGACGTTCGTGTCGGTCTGCTCCGCGCTCTGCCTCCGCGTCGCGGGGTTGGCCGACTTGGGCCGGGACCTCTCGGGCCAGATGCAGAGCGCGAACATCACCAAGGCCCTCGTCTCCGACTTCATGCACGAGGGCGCGCAGCACCTGCTTCAGCTCTCGGGGGCTCGAGGCTACCGTCTCTCGCACGTGGCCGGGCGCAGCGTGGTCGACAGCCGCCCCTTCCAGATCTTCGAGGGCTCGAACGACGTGCTGTACCACCAGATCGCACGGCGCCTCCTGAAGGAGTGGCTGAGGAGAGAGGTCAAGCTCGATGAGGCGCTCGCCGCCGTCCCCGACCTCGCCCGCGGCGCCGCGTTCGTCGCGTCGGCGCACCAGGGGTTCGCGCAGCTCGACCTCGGCTTCGCCGTCTCCGGCGCTCTCCCGCAGCGCCGCATGGTGGACCTGGGGAGGCTCGTCGCCTGCGTGTACGCCGCCGGGGCCGTGCTCGACCTCAGGGACACGGGCTACGACGCCCGCAGGATCTCCAGCGCCCTCATCAACCTGCGCCACGAGGTCGAGGCCCTCGCCGTCGGCTGCCGCCGCAGCGTCTCCGCCCCGATCACGCGCGAGTCGACCCCCCCGGTGGCCTGGCGTGCCCCGAGGCCGCCGCGCAGCGGGGAGACCTGATCGGCTGACTGGGGCGGACTCAGTACGTCTGCTCTGGGATCAGCTCGTTGAGGAGGTGGATGTTGGTCGGGCTCCGCTGGACCTGCTTGATGAGGGCCTGCATGGCCTCGACCGGGTGCCGCTCGTTGAGCACGCGGAAGAGCATGGTGCGCTGGCGCATCTGCTCGTCGGTCATGAGCCGCTCCTCGTTCCGCGTCCCCGACTTCCGCACGTTGATCGCGGGGTAGATCCGCTTATCGGCGAGCTCGCGGTCGAGCACGACCTCGGCGTTGCCGGTGCCCTTGAACTCCTCGAAGATCACGTCATCCATCCGGCTGCCCGTCTCGACGAGGGCCGTGGCGATGATGGTGAGGCTGCCGCCGTGCTCGATGTTGCGCGCGGCGCCGAAGATCTTCCGCGGCATCACGAGGGCGCGGGCGTCGAGACCGCCGGACATCGTGCGGCCCGAGTTGCCGCCCCAGAGGTTGAACGTACGCCCGAGCCGCGTCAGCGAGTCGAGCAGCATCACGACGTCGTGCCCCTGCTCGACGAGGCGGCGGGAGTACTCGAAGGCGAGCGTGGCCACGCGGATGTGGTTGTCCTCGCCGAAGTCGTTGGAGGAGGCGAAGACCGTGCAGGCCGTGTTCCGCCGGAAGTCGGTGACCTCCTCCGGGCGCTCATCGACGAGCAAGGCGATGAGCTTGGCCTCAGGGTGGTTGGCCGAGATCCCCGCCGCCATCTGCTTGAGCATGACGGTCTTGCCCGCACGCGGGGGCGCCACGATGAGCGCTCGCTGCCCCTTGCCCAGCGGGGCGACGAGGTCCACGACGCGCATCGAGATGTCGGACGGCTCCGAGATGAGGTCGAGCTTCTCGTCGGGGTAGATGACGAGGCCGTCGTCGAAGTCCGGGGTCTCCTTCCACGCGTCGGGGTCCATCCCCATCACCTCGTCCACGCGGGTCACCTGCCAAGCGCCCTTGCGGCCAGGCTTGATGATGCCCTTGAGGACGACGCCGTCGCGGAGGTTGTGCTTCTGGATGAGCGGGGGCGGCATGAAGGGGTCGTTGTCCCCCTTCTGGAGCGAGGTCGTCACGGCGCGGATGAAGCCGAACTTCTTGTCGCCGATGAGTTCGAGCATGCCCTCGAACGGCTCCCCGGGGTGCCCCCCGCCGTCGTCGTTCCGGTCGCGCTTGCGATCCTTCTTCCGGCGGTTGCGGTCGCGCCGCCGCCCGCCGCCTTGGCGGCCGTCTTTGCCCTGTCGCCCGTCTTTGCGGTTCCGGCCCCTTGACGGGGCGTCGGCCTTGTCGCCGCCTTCAGCTGAGGGCTCGGTGGCGGCGGGAGCCGAGGCATCGGCGGTGCCGTTGTCTTCGGGGCTCGCCGGTGCAGCGTCTTGGTTGCCGCGGCGGCGCGGGGCGCCACGGCGTCGGGCCTTCGCCTCCGCCTCCGGCTGCCCGTTGGCGTCGGGCGCCGCAGGGGCCTGGCTCTCGTCGGGGGTGGGGCGGAGCTGTTCGTCTGCCATGAACGGAATCGCTGGTGTGTACGGGTCGCGCTCGCGGGAGGAGCGGAGTCAGGGTCGTCGAGATAGGGGGGCCGTGCCACCGGCACGGCGTCGAGGTCAGGGCGTCCCGGCAGGCACCGCGGCGAGGTTACCGCGGCCTGGCTCGGGCCGGCACGGGGCCGGCACCGATGCGGAGTCGAGCCGTGCGGACAATCAGGAGCACCGCGAGGGGCATGAGGGCCACCAGCCGCTCTGCCAGGGGAAGCGCAACAATCGGACCGCCGAGCAGTTGGTCTTCCGCTCTTTCGCCTTCAGGTGCAGCAGCGGTGCTCCGAGTGGATTCAGGGCGACCTCAGGGGCCCACGCTGAGCGGCTACAGGCAAGGAAGGGCCCGAGGACCCGTCGCCGAACCGTACCGGCTAGCCTCACAGCCGTAGCACGCGTTTCAATATAGATGGTTTCTGCGGCCACAGCAACTTCATCGCGCAATCCGGTATGCCCTGAGGTACTCTTGAACCCGCCCTCTCCTCTCACGCCGTGCCCGATTTCTCCATCGAACGTCGCCATTGGGCCGCCGGCCGTGTGGTCGTGGCTGGGCTGGACGAGGCAGGGCGGGGGTGCTTGGCCGGCCCGGTCGTGGCGGCGGCCGTCGTCCTCCCCGTGGACGCCCGCCTGGATGGGCTGGACGATTCGAAGAAGCTCACCCCGGCGCGCAGGGAGGCTCTCCTGGAGCGGATCCGCACGGAGGCCCTCGCCATCGGTGTGGGGCGATGTACGCCGGAGGAGATCGACCGCCTGAACATCCTGCACGCCGCCCTCGAAGCGATGCGCCGCGCGGCCGACGACCTCGCGCTCACCCCCGACGTGCTCCTCGTGGACGGCGACCGCCCGCTGGGGACGGCGCCGTGCGCCCAGGAAACCGTCGTGGGCGGGGACGCGCGCTCCCTCTCGATCGCAGCCGCGTCCGTCGTCGCGAAGGTGACGCGCGACCGGTGGATGATCGCGCTTGACCGCGAATATCCCCTCTACGGCTGGGCCCAGCACAAGGGGTACCCGACGCCCGCCCACTACGCGGCGCTCGCGGAGCACGGGCCGAGTCCGCATCACCGCCGCTCGTTTCGTCTCAGGCGCTGAGCGCGGCGATGCCGTGCGCCGCCGCCCGCCCGATCTCCCGCGGCGTCAGGCCCTCGACGTCGAGCACCACGTT
Source organism: Rubricoccaceae bacterium (assembly GCA_033720695.1). Lineage (GTDB taxonomy): Bacteria > Bacteroidota > Rhodothermia > Rhodothermales > Rubricoccaceae > DATGQT01. Next base: position 25,015 of record JAWWCA010000005.1, on the reverse strand, counting down.
GGCCCGCTCGTACCGCGGAACGCGGGTAGCGAGGAGTTCCTCGACCCGGCTCCTGAGGACCTCGCCTCTGAGGCGCGTCCCACCCGGTCCCTGGAGCAGCGGCCGGGGCTTGGGATCGGCGTCGAGGCGCGCCACGAGGCTGTCGGCCGGAAGGCGGAGGTACACGACACAGCCCACGGACTGGGCGGCCTCCATGGCGGCGGGGTCGAGGAGCGCGCCTCCCCCCGTTGCCACGACGATCTGGGGCTTGTCGAAGGTCCGCGCCAACGTCTCGCGCTCGGCGGCACGGAACACGGCTTCGCCCTCCGAGAAGAGGGCGGCAACGGAGCGCCCGGTGAGCGCCTCGACGAGCTTGTCGAGGTCGATGGACGTGAAGCCGAGGCGGTCGGCGAGCGAGACGGCCACGGCGCTCTTGCCGCTCCCCATGAAGCCGGTGAGGTAGATCCGGCGCGGGAAGGGCGCGGGCGGGAGGAGGAAGTCAGGAGCCATGGCCCGTAAACTCCGCACGCCTCGCTCCCCGCGCCACCCATGCCCCGCTACCGCCTCCTCATCGAGTACGACGGCTCCTCCTTCCACGGGTGGCAGATCCAACCCGACGCCCCGACCGTGCAGGGGGTGCTCGAAGAGGCGCTCGCAACGGCGCTCCGCCAGCCTGTCGCCGTCTTCGGCTCCGGGCGGACCGACGCGGGCGTGCACGCCCGCGGCCAGGTGGCCCACTTCGACGCCGAGGGCAAGGCGGACCCGTTCCGGCTCCTCGGCTCTCTCAACGGCCTCCTCCCCTCCACCATCGCCGTGCGTGCCGTGGTGGAGGCGCGGGAGGGCTTCCACGCTCGCTACGACGCCACCCGGCGCCTCTACCACTACCACACCGCGACGGAGCCCCGCGCGCTCGACCGGCACGTTCGCTGGTCGCTCCGCCCCGTCCCCGACTACGACGTCATGAACGCGGCCGCTCGGCACCTCCTCGGCCAGCACGACTTCGATGCGTTCTGCATCGCACGGTCGGCGACGAAGAACCGCATCTGCACCGTCGAGCGGGCAGAGTGGGTTCAGGAGGGGCGGGAGGGCGACTGGCGCTTCGAGATCGCGGCCGACCGGTTCCTCCACGGCATGGTGCGCGCCGTCGTCGGGACGCTGGTCGAGATCGGCCGGGGGACGCGAGCCCCGGATGCGCTGCCGGCGGTGCTCGCGTCTCGGGACCGTCGGGCCGCCGGGCCCGCGGCACCGGCCCACGGCCTCGTGCTTGAGCGCGTGGACTACTCCTAGACGCGCGAGGCCCTCCGGCATCCGGGGCTGGCGTCGCGTAGATTCTCGGCCCCGGCCTCCCCATGCCAGACCGTCTTCCCCCCATCCCCGCCCTGCTCCTCGGGCTCGCGTTCGCCGTCGTGGGCTGCGAGCGCCCGTTCGTCGAGACCGAGCCCGTGGTGCTCGCGGAGACCGCGCCCGACCTGAGCGCGGTGCTGACGACCGAGATCCTCCCGCTCCGCCTCCGCGTCTCCGACGCCCAGAGCGTCGAGCGCGTGACGGTGAACGGGACGACGACGACGCGAGCGCCCGAGGCCGGGCTCTTCCTCGACACGCTCCGCCTCGACCGCGGCCTCAACACCCTCTTCGTCGCCATCTTCGACGACGAGGGGAACGTGACGGAGGACACCCTCTACGCCGCGTACCTGCCTTACGCGACGGGCGTCGCGCCCCCCCTCCCGGCTGGCCGCGCCGAGCACACCGCCACCGCCCTCGCCGACGGCCGCATCCTCGTGGCGGGCGGCTTCGACGAGAACGGCCCCACGGACGCGACCACGCTGGTCCAGGAGGTCGATGGCTTGGTCACGTACGCCCCGCTCACCGGCGGCCTCGGCGATCCCCGCGGCGGGCACACGGCCACGCGCCTCCCCGACGGCCGCGTGCTCATTCTGGGCGGCACCACCCGCCGCGATGCCGACACGGCCTCCTCGTTCGTGTCGTCGGCCGAGATCTACGACCCCGCTACGGGCGGCTTCGCGAGCGTCCCCATTGAGGGCGAGCCCCTCCGGCGCTACCGCCACGCCGCGATCGCGCTCGACGACGGCGGACGCGTGTTCGTCTACGTCTACGGAGGCCTCGAAGCCCGTGCGAGCGACGTGGCTCCGAGCGGGTCGCTCGTGGTGACAGAGCTCCGCCAAGCCGACGGCCGCGACGTGCTCACGGTCGTCTCCCCCCCAGGGGGGATCGGGGGGCTCCCGCCGGCAGAGGGACACGCCCTCCTCGCCCTCCCGCCCACGGACGGCCTTACGCGCGCCCTCGCTACGGGAGCGGCCCTCGACACACCAGAGCCGTCGCCTTTCGCGCTCCGGCTCACCTTCCGCCCCTCGGAGACGTTCCCTCCGTTTGAGGTCGCCCCCGGGTCCGTCTCCCCTCCCGAGGACGCCCTGAGGTCCTTCGGGGCGACGGAGGTGGCCCCGGGGCTCGTCCTCGTCGCTGGGGGCACCACGCCCCCCTTCGACGCTGCGTCGGCTTCAGGTGCGCTCCGGCTCTACGCCGACGATGCGCGCCGCTTCTTCACCTTTGCCGAGGACGTTCGCCTGCGTGTTCCGCGTTCTGGGCATACTGCAACTTTGCTCCCAAGCGGTCGAATACTGGTCGCCGGTGGTGTCAGCACCAGTTCCGGAGTCCTCGCCCAGACCGAGCTGATCGGTCCCAACTGACCTTCCATGCTGATCCAGCGTATCCTCCAGCTCCTCCTCGTCGCCATCGTGCTGATGGTGGCGTTCGCGCTCCTCTCGTTCTTGTTCAAGATCGGGATGGCGCTGCTCGGCATTGGCCTGCGGGTGCTCATCCTGCTGCTGATCGTGGCGGCGGTGCTGCGGTTCTTCGAATGGCTCCGCGAGCGGAGGCGGTAGCCCCTCCGGCGCTCGGCCTTCGCGTGGGGGCGGTCCCGGGACCGCCCCCACGCCTTTTTTCGCCTTAGATGCCGCCCCGCTCCGCTTGCCCGTTCGGTGTCGCGGGAGTATCGTGGGCCGTCATCCTCCCCTACCCTTTCGACTGTGCCCGAGACGCTCGCCCCCACCTCCTCCGACGCCACCCCCGAGACCCGACGACTCCACATCGCGTCGGAGACGGCGCCGCTGCGGCAGCTCGTCGTCCACACCCCCGGCGAGGAGATGGCCCTCGTCTCTCCCGAGAACAAGGACGCCCTCCTCTTCGACGACATCCTCTTCCTGGACACGGCCCGCGAGGAGCACGCCGTGATGTGCCAGCTCTTCGCCAAGATCGTCGGGCGGCCCGACGCCGTGCTCCAGCTCGGCGACCTCCTCCGCGAGACGTTCGACCAGGAGGACGCTCGCCTGGCCTACGTGGACGGCCTCGTGCGAGCGCTCCCCGAGCGGAACTACGAGGCGTACGAGCAGGAGCTCAAGGCGCTCGACCCCGACCGTCTCCACCGGTTCGCCCTCACGGGGCAGGCGCCGTTCCCGGTCACGGCGTACCCCCTCCCCAACCTCATGTTCACCCGCGACCTCCTGGCCGTGGTGGGCGAGCACGTCATCCTGAGCCACGCGGCGCGCGCGGCGCGCGTCCCGGAGAGCGTGCTGATCTCGGTCGTGATGCGGCACCACCCCCGCTTCGCGGCGTCGCGCGACCGCCTCATCGAGCTCCCCGAGGAGGCCTCCTTCGAAGGCGGCGACCTCCTCGTCGTCTCGGACGAGCTCGTGCTCATCGGCCAGAGCGAGCGGACCAGCCTCGGCGGCGTCATGGCCGTCACGCAGGCGCTCCTGGAGCAGACCAGCGTCCGCCACGTGCTCATGGTGAACCTCCCCAAGCGGCGCGCCTGCATGCACCTCGACACCGTGTTCACGTTCGCCGACGAGGAGACGTGCGTGGTCTTCCCCCCCATCATCGAGGAGGCCCACAACAACGTGTTCCACTTCCAGGCGGGCGATGCGCCGGGGGGCTTCCAGATGCGGGTGCTCCCCAGCCTGAAGGTGGCGCTGATGGAGATGACCGACCGCGCCTTCACTTTCATCCCGTGTGGGGGCGACGACCCCCTCGCCCAGAAGCGCGAGCAGTGGACCGACGGCGCCAACCTCTTCGCCCTCGCCCCCGGCCTCGTCATCGGCTACGAGCGCAACCGCCGGACCTTCGACGCGCTCCGCCATCACGGCTTCCACGTCACCGACGCCGAGAGCTTCCTCGACTTCTACGGCGACAACGAGGTCGGCACGAGCGCGCGCATCGCCATCAAGCTGACGGGCTACGAGCTCTCGCGCGGGCGCGGCGGCCCCCGCTGCATGACGATGCCGCTCGTCCGCGAAGGCTAACCCTACCACGCTCGACGCGGCCATCCGTGGCGCTCTCCTCGCTTCTCAAACCCGACCGGCGCTGGATGCGCCTGGCGCTGAAGGAGGCCGAGCGGGCCTTCGAGGAGGGCGAGGTGCCCGTCGGCGCCGTCGTGGTGAAGGACGGCGTGATCCTCGGGCGGGGGCGCAACGCCGTCGAGCGGCTGAACGACCCGACGGCCCACGCCGAGCTCCTCGCTGTCACGGCCGCCTGCGAGGCCCTGGGCTCCAAATTCCTCGACGGCTGCACGCTGTACGTGACCCTGGAGCCCTGCCCGATGTGCGCCGGCGCCCTCGTGTGGGCCCGGGTCCCGCGGCTCGTCTTCGGGGCCCTCGATGAGAAGGCCGGCGCCGTCGAGACGCTCTACCGCATCGGGCAGGACGACCGCCTCAACCACCGCATGGCGGTGGTCGCGGGGGTCGAGGCCGAGGCGGCGGCGGACCTCCTGCGGTCGTTCTTCCAGCAGCGCCGCCGCGCCGCCCGGCGGGAGCCGCGCCCGGACGGGCGGTAGGACTCCCCGCCTTCTGCACGAACCTCGCCGGGCAGGCCGCGGTTGGAGCCCGCATGGACGCCAGCGGACAGCCAAACGGCCAGGCCCCGCGCCGCTTCGAACCCGTCGACGTGCTCGTGGTCGGGGCCGGACCCATCGGGCTCGCGTGTGCCATCGAGGTGCAGCGGGTGGGCCTCACCGCTCGCATCGTCGAGAAAGGCGCCCTCGTGAACTCGCTCATCGGGTATCCGACCGGGATGGAGTTCTTCTCGACGCCCGAGCTCCTCGAGATCGGCGGCCACCCCCTCCCGACAGCGCGGTACAAGCCCGTCCGCGAGGAGGCCGTGGACTACTACCAGACCGTGGCCCGTCGCGAACGCCTGGACGTCCGCCTCTACGAGCGCGTTCTCCGTGCGGACGGCGAGGACGGCGCCTTCGAGGTCGTCACCTCCAGGGGCGTCCACCCCTGCCGGAAGGTGGTGGCGGCGACGGGCTTCTTCGATCAGCCCAACCCCCTCGACGTGCCCGGCGAGGACCTCCCGCACGTCTCACACTACTACAAGGAGCCGTACCCCTACGCCGGGCAGCGTGTCGTCGTGATCGGAGCGAAGAACTCGTCGGCGAAGGCAGCCCTCGACCTCCACCGCCATGGCGCAGCCGTCACGCTCGTGCACCGCGGACCCGAGGTGGGCCAGAGCGTGAAGTACTGGATCCGGCCGGACCTCCTGAACCGCATCCGCGACGGCGCCATCGCGGCCCGGTTCAACACGACGGTCACGGCCATCCGTCCGGGCGAGGTGGACGTCCTCGGTCCCGACGGGCCCGCCACGCTGCCCGCCGACTTCGTCCTCGCCCTCACCGGCTATCACCCGGACTTCGCGTTCCTCGAAACGCTCGGCATCCGGCTCGCCGGGCCCCTCCGCGTGCCTGCCTTCGACGAGGAGACAATGGAGACGAACCGACCGGGGATCTACCTCGCCGGGACCGTCTGTGGAGGATACAACACGAGCCGGTGGTTCATCGAGAACGGGCGCATCCACGCGGCACAGCTCGCGGCGCACCTCGCGGGCCGCCCGATACCCGAAATCGCGGCGCACGGGCAGCCCTGAGCGATCGAGGATTGAGAAAGACGATGGAAGGTAGAGGGCGCCATCTTCGACCCTCTATCCTCTATCCTCCTGCGAGCGCAGCGAGCACCTGCTGCGCGGTCGGGTGGCCGGGCTGGACGGCGAGCGCCTGTTGCGCGTACTCCCGCGCCTGCCGGACCTGGCCGACCTGGGCGTGCGTGAGGGCGAGGTTGGCGAGCGCGTTCGGGTTGCGCGGCGCCGCATTGACGGCCTGCTGGAAGGACCGGAGCGCGGCATCGAACGCGCCGCGCTGGGCGTAGAGCACACCGAGGTTCTGGAGCGCGTCGGCGTGGTCGGGCTGGAGGCGCACGGCCTCGTTGAGCGCTGCCTCGCCCTCGTCCGGCCGGCCCGTGCGGAGGAGCGCCGTGCCCCGGTTGTAGTGGGCCTCGGCCAGCCAGGGGTCCTCCGCGGCCGCTCGCTCGTACTCCGCGAGCGCCGCCGGCAGCTGCCCCTGCGTCTCGAGCAGCCGCCCGTAGTTGACGCGGATCTCGGCCGCGCGCGGCTGCGCTTGCAAGGCGCGTCGGTAGAGCTCGGCGATCTGGGCCGGGTCGCGGCGGGCCCGTTCATAGGCCTGGGCGAGCGTGTTGAGGCGCTCGGGGATCTCGGGGCCGAGACGGACCGCTTCCTCCAGCGACGGGATGGCGTCCCCGACCTGCCCGAGGTGGAGACGCGCGAAGCCAAGGAGGAACTGCGCCTCCCCGAACGCGGGCTGTTCCGAGACGGCCTCCGCGAGGAGCCGGACGCCGCGGGTCATCGCGTCGCGCCCACCCTCGTTGCGGCCGTAGATCACGTAGGCCATCCCCTCGTAAACTGCTGCCTCCGCGCCCTCCTCGTCCTTCTCGAAGTAGGGGTCCAGCGTCGCCTCGGCGCCCGCCACGGCCGCTCCTTCGAGCCGGTCGTCCCGGACGACGCGGATGTAGTGGTCCGTGAACGAGGCGTGGGGGGCGTCCTCGGCCTCCACCTTCGGCATGTGGCAGGAGAAGCAGTTCTGCCCCGGCGCGTGCTGCGCCTGGAGCGCGGGCGTGGGCATCGCCGCCTGGAGCGGCTCGGTCGCGTGGCACGAGCGGCACGTCGCGTTGAAGTACTCCGGCCCGGCGTCTCGGAACCCCTCGTGCGGGTTGTGGCACGTCACGCAGTCCATCGCCGCCGACGCGACGAAGCAGGCGCTCTGCATCATCCGCTCCGCGTGCGAGATGACGCCGATGCGGCTGGGGTCGTCCTCCGCCAGGGCGTAGATGGCGACGTACTCGTCGAGCCGCTCGCCGGGCCGGAAGCCGAACGCCTCCTCCCCCTCCCGGAGGACGGAGACCGTCCCATTCGTGTGGCACTGCTGGCACACGTCGAGCCGGCGGTCGAGCGGGAGGTGCGCCGGATTGACGATGGTGTTATCGACGGAATCGGCCGCGTCGGGGTCGGCGAGGCGGGCCTCCACGTGGAGCGCGCCCGGCCCATGGCACTGCTCGCAGCCGATCCCGTCGGCGACGTGCGCGTACGCGCCGTCCACGGAGGCGATGGGGTCGGAGGTCCCGTTGTGGCAGGCCATGCAGCGTGGCGGGATCGTGCGGCTGAAGCGGGCGTTGCCCTCCTCGTAGCCGGGGCTGAAGTCCCACCGGCCGCGCCCACCGTCGGCCTGGGTGTACCACGTCAACGGCAGCTCGTAGAGCCGCTCCCCCTCGCGCGTGAGGTAGGTGCGCGCCGCCGACCCACTGCCGACGACGTAGTCCATCGACCGCACGAGCCGGTGCGTCTTCTCGCCGCCCGGGCCCAGCCGGTATTCCTCCTGCACGAACCGGTCCCCCTCCCGGTAGGGGGTGTAGTAGAAGTCGCTGGCGGCGTGGTGGAGCACCACGCCCGAGAAGTCTTCGACGGCGTTCTCGGGCGTGAGCCGGTAGAACGACTGCGCCATCCCGTGGGTCTGGTAGCTCTCGTAGAGCTCGGCGTGGCACTGCGCACACGTCTCGTCGCCGACGTACTCGACGCCCTCCACGACGTTCAGGAACGGAGACGCGGCCGGCTCGGCCGGGCCAGCCGAGGTGCAGGCCGCGAGCCAGGCCGGCGCCGTCAGCACGAGCAGACACAGGGCGACGAGCGTTCGCATGCGGGATCGTAGAGGACGCGGGCCGGCGGGCCGATACACACGGGTGGGGCGGGCCCGAAGAGGCCCGCCCCACCCAAACTCGCCGTTCGTGGCGTCTCGTGTGCGGTTAGAGCGTGAAGCCGACCGAGAACACGTTGACGCCGCCGAACACGTCCGAGGGCCGGTAGGCATAGTCGATGGCGAGCCCGTTCCCGACCATGTCGAGGTTCAGGCCAGCACCGACGTTCCAGACCTCCCACGCGCTCATGTCAGTGTCCGCCGTCAGGTTGACGCCGGCACGGGCGTAGATGAGGTCCATGTAGCCGAGCTCCACGCCCGCGGCGTACTGATCGAGGTCGTACGCGTTGGAGCGGAAGTTGGCCATGACCGAGGCCGAGAGGTCGCCGGCGAACTGGCGGGTGTAGGCCGCGCCGAAGTTGAGCAGCGACGGGAGCTCGGACTCGAGGTCCCGGATCTGCACCGGCACGTCGAAGTCGCCCGACGGGCCGTCGGAGTCGGCCGAGTCGTCGAGGCCGAGGCCGTCGAAGCCCATCTGCGGCCCGAAGTTCTTCAGGCTGACGCCGAAGCGGAGGCCCGTCTCACCGACGACGTAGGTCATCCCGGCGTCGAAGGCGACGCCGGTGCTGTTGACGGTGAAGATGCTCCGGTTCAGCGCCTTGGCCGTGATCCCGGCCGCGATGCGGTCGGTGAACTGCCGGGCGTAGCTGAGGCCGACGACCGTCGTCGAGGCGTCGTAGGTGAGCCCCGCGGTGATCTCCGGGTCGTTCTCCGTCTGGAGCGGGATGTCCCCGTAGTCCCAGTTGGAGATCGTCAGCGCGATGTTGTTGCTGCCGAAGTTCTGCGCGATGCCGAAGTAGTTGATGCCGATGTCGGCGAGGTACTCCGTGCGGCTGAACATGGCGTTCGTGGTCGGGTTGACCATGAGCGCGGCAGGGTTGCTCTGCAGCGCCTCGACGCCGCTGATGGTGCTGAGCCCGCTGGTGAGGGCGGACCCCAGCGCGACGGTGCGGGGCGTGATCGGGACGAGCAGCTCTTCCATCGCCGCTGTGCCCGCTCGGTCATCGCCCTGCGCCTGTACGGCGGGGCTCCCGATTCCGAGGAGGAAAGCAGCCGCTGCGCTGTAGGTGAGGAGTCGTGATCTCATGATGGTGGTCCTCTTGAGAGTTCGAGATGGTTGCACAGACGGTGCTGCTTAGAAGACGTCGACGTCGATCTGACGGTTGACGACGCCGAGCTTCAGGATGCGCTCACCGATCGCCGTTCCAGTCTCGTCCCGGGCGTCGACGTGCACGAGGTACATGCCGCTGGCCACGGGGAGGTTGTTGAACGTCGTGAGGTCCCAGTCGAGGGAGCGCGAGGCCCCATCCTTGAACAGCTCCCGAATGAGGGTGCCGGAGACGGTGTAGATCCGGATCGTCACCTGCGGCGGCAGGTTGATGAAGCGGACGCGCCGGTCCAGCGGCCCGGTCTCGTAGAGCGAGCGGCCGAGGTACGGGTTCGGCACCACGCCGATGAGGTCGAGCGCCTCCTCCACGGCGGCCTGGTCGCTCGGGACGAGCACGAGGTCCGAGGTGTCGAAGCGGAACTGGTCCCCGTCCAGGAGAACCTCGCCCTTCGGCGTCGTGATGAGGCGGTCCACGGTACCGACCGGCGGCGTCATGCCGTCACCGTTGGCATCGGCGTAGACCATCCGCCCGATCGGGTAGATGAAGGAGCTACCTCCAGGGTTGTTGATGAAGTCCTGGTTGTCGTAGCAGCGGTTCACGTAGAACCCCTGCGACGGGCAGTCCCCTCCGTTGAACGGATCTTGGTCGATCAGGTCGTCGCCGTCGGCGGTGGGGTCGTAGACGGCCCCGGCACCACCGAAATCACGAGCCGCTTGGTTGAAGAGCTCGTAGCCGTTCGGGCGGTCCGGCTGCATCCAGTAGATCCAGTCCGTGATCGGGCAGCCCTCGGCGCAGTACGTAGTGCTGCCAGGCCACGGGTCGACGCCCGTGAACTGGTCCTCCCAGTTGAGGAGGGGATCCCCGTTGTTGTTGAGGAACGGGATCATCCGGACGTCGTCGCTGTCGTCGTCCTCGGTCCCGAGGTTCCACAGCTCGAACGGCACGGAGACGATCAGGACTTCGCCCAGGAACCCGTAGGCGCCGTAGCAGCTGCCCTCCGTCGCGCACTCCTCGGTGAAGCGGATCTCGAAGTCCTCCGGGACCGCCGCCTCGATGTAGCGGCTGAGGCGGTCGAGACCGCCCGTGCCACCGCCGGCCGAGACGTAGTAGGACCCCGTGGAGTTGAGGTCGTGCCACACCGTGTTGCCGGGGAAGTTGGCGCAGCCGGGATCGGCGGCCGCACCCGCGCACACGTCGTCGACGCCCGGGTAGGCCACCTCGACGATGGCGTTGCCGTCGCCGGAGAAGTCCGGGACGCCGTCGGCGTCTTCGACGACGCCCGGGAAGAAGGCGTTGACGAACTGGAGACCGTCGAGGACGAGCTGGCCGGTGAAGACCTGGAGGCCGCTGGCCTCTTCGAGGGCCTGGGCCTCCGAGAGGCTCGTGATCGGGATGGCCGGGACGATGAGGCCGTCCTCCTCGATGGTCTGGACGCCGTCGAAGATGACCTCGCCGCCGCGCCGGATGATGAACGTGTTGACCGACGTATCGCCGACCTCCACGGTCTGGATCGTGACGGTGTAGGAGTCGCCGGAGATCCGGGTCGGGTCCACGACGATGGCCGAGGCCTCACCGATGCCCTCGCCGCCGATCCGCTCGGCGGTGAGCACCTGGCCCACCTCCGTCTGCGTCGCGTTGCCGGAGGCGTCGATGCCCGAGGGGCGGACGGTGATGAACGTCGGCGAGCTCTCGATGACCCGCTCCAGGGGCGCCTCCTCGTTCACCGCGTAGGCGGAGACCGCGAAGAAGTAGTCCTGGTAGTTGATCAGCTCACCGCCGTTGATGTTGTCCCCTTCCGGCTGGTAGAAGTACTGCAGCCCGCTATCGGACCCGAAGGCGGCCGGCCGCTGGACGATGTCACCGACGTCGAGGTCGAACACGAGGTTGTTGACCTGGAAGATGCCGTTGATCTTGTCGAACGTGGCGACGCGGACGCGCTCGTTCTGGTTGTACTGCGAGGTCGGGTACTGGTAGACGTTGAAGCCCTCGAACTCGTAGCCGAGGTCCTCGAACAGCCCCAGAAAGTTCTCGCTCGACTCGGGGTAGCCCCACACGAGCGTGACCTCGCCATCGAGCTCGACGGACTCGAGGCAGTCGCCGCTGCCCGGCTGGAGGCGCGGGCTGAGCGCGTCGCACGGCTCGGGCGCCGGCGGCGGCTCGGGCACCTCGAAGTCGGCGTCGTAGGCGCTCTGCGCCACGATGTCGTTGGCGCGGAGGGCCGAGATGGAGCTGAGGTTGCTGTTGCCCCGGCCGTAGACGATGCCGAAGACGATGTCCTGCTGCTCGCCGTAGTTCAGCTCGAACGGGCCGGTGGTCACGACGAGGCGGCGGTCACCGCCGGAGTTGCCCACCGACACCTCGCTCCAGAAGTCGCGGGCGACGGGGTCCCCCGGGAAGGCGAACACCGTGACGTCACCGGCGCAGTTGATGCCGATGCCGCACTCGACCATCGGGAGGCCGTTGGTCCAGATGCCCTGCATCACGTTGTAGTACTCCGTGCCGGTGAGCGGGTCGCTCGTGCCCGGAGGGCCACCGTTGATGAAGTAGGAGAACCGCGTCAGGCCGAGGGTGTCGCCGTCGACGATCGGGCCCTGGAAGAAGTCGTACCCGACGGCCGGCGGCGCGACGCCGTAGCCGGTGGGGCCGCTGTCGATGTTCGTGGCGTTGTAGACGTAGCCGAGGCTGAGCGTGGTGTCGCTCCCGACGAGGTCGTCGGCCGCGTTCCCGAGGTCGGGGTCGGAGAACACCGAGAGGTAGGTGTCCATGAGCGGGGCGGTGCCGGGCCCGTTCCCATAGTACACGACGGTGTACTTGTAGAAGGTGACGTCGCCGAGCGGGTTGTCCCGGTCGAAGGCGAACATCTGCACGCGGACCTCGACGCCGACGGGCGGCGTGTTCCACTCGTCGTGCTGGTTGCCGACGTCGTTCATGATCCACCACAGCGACTGGTCGCCGATGATGTCGGGGCGGTCGCCCGCGGCGAAGTCGTAGCCGCCGTCGACGCGGCGCTCCTTCTCGTCGCGCTCGTCGATGAGGCCGTCGCCGTCGTTGTCGATCTCGTCCTCGCCCTCGTCGATGAGGCCGTCATTGTCGTCGTCGACGTTGTTGCCCGGGGCGGCCAGGACGGGGGCGCCGAGGTCGGCGGGCCAGTCCTGGAGGTCGGGGTAGTCGCTGATCGGCGCGCCGGCTTCGACGTCGTCGATGTCACTGCCCGAGACCTTGAAGATGCGGTCGAAGGTGGCGCAGTTCGAGGGGTTAACGGGGCGGCCGGTGCTCGGGTCGAGCGGGCCAGGCCAGAACTCGAAGTTGTCGTACCGAGAGCCGGCACCGGTGAGCTGGCCATCGCGCATGCCGCCGATCCAGATGCCGGAGGCGAAGATGGCCGAGGTGCCGGAGGACTTCGGGACGAGGTAGATGGCTTCGGCGGTGGCGCCGAAGAAGAGGCTGCCGGTGTTGAAGGCGCGGGCCTGGACGCGGTTGACGTCGAGGTCCTTCGCGGCGGTCCCGAGCTCGCAGGAGCCGGGCGTGGGCCCGTCGTTCCCGAAGCGGGGCGACTCCGTCGCGGTGCGCTGGGCGCCGCGGTCGCGGTCTCTATCCCGATCCTTGTCGGGCGAGAAACCGGTCAGACCGAGCACCAGCAGGACGAGCAGGAATGTGCGAGGCGTTCGCATGCTAGCTATCTCCAGTGGTGTGAACGTGCGGTGGAGTGAGGCGGCCGGCGCCGGGCCCCTGGTGGGGAGCCCGGCGCCGGGGAGCCACTCGAGCAGTTGAAGAGGAGGCCGAGGCGGATCTGCCGCGGCTGGCCGTACATGAGGCCGCCACTCGAGGTGTGGAACCCGCCGACGTTGACCGGCGAGGCCACGAAGGTGCTGTAGTTGAAGGCAGCACCGTTGGGGTCGAGGGCGTTCTCGAGGAACGACTCGCCACCCGGCGTCTCCAGGTAGCTGTCCGTGTTGGCGAGGCCGGTGGCCCGGTAGACCGCCAGCACGTTGTCCGTGTCGAACAGGTTCTGGACCCAGAGGTAGGCCTTGAGGCTGGACCCGGCGAAGCCGAGGTCGAAGCTGCGGTCGAGCTTGAGGTCCACGCGGTAGGTGGCCGGGAGCGTGGAGCCGTTGATGGTGCCGGCCGCCGGGGCCGTGAACGAGTCGTTCACGCTGAACTGGGACCCCACGAGCGGGGTGTAGGTCCGCCCGCTGCCGTAGACGGCGAGCACGTTGACCCCGAAGTTCTCGAGCAGGCGCGTGCCACCGACCATCGGCCCCTCGTCCGCACCGAAGCGGTAGTCGAGCGAGAGGTTGGCGGTGTGGCGCTGGTCGAAGTCCGCGGGGCTGATGAACTGCGGGAAGTACTCCCCGCGCCACACGATCACGGCCGTCGCGTTGGCGTCGGAGCCGGTGCCCTGCGCGAACGAGAGGGTGTAGTTCGCGTTGACGGCGAGGTTGTTCGTGCGGCGGAGCTCGAAGCCGACCTCGGCGCCCTTCGTGGTGGTGAAGTCGGCGTTGAGGTAGGTCCCGTAGGTGGGGAGCCCCCCGTCGAGGCGGCGGTTCGAGATCTTGTTCTCCTGCGTCCGGTAGAAGCCGGAGAGCGTGAGCGCGGCGCGCTCGCCGATGCGCTGGCGGAAGCCGAGCTCATACTGCGTCGTCCGCTCCGGCTCGAGGCTCGGGTTGTTCGTCCGCGAGCCCTGCGCCGACTCGAGCTCGACGAAGGTGCGGAACGTCGTGAAGGCCCGCTCGGTGGGGCGCTGGCTCGTCACGTTGTAGCTCGCGAAGAAGAGCGCCTGGTCGGTGACGGGGAAGCTCACGCCCACGCGCGGCATCACGGTCACCTGCGGGTCGTACTCCTCGAACGCGTCCGTGACGGGGGCGCCCTCGATCACCTGCATGGCGCCGGCGTCCTGCTCGGCCACGATCTGCTGCGTGCTGGGCTCGCCCTCGGGGCCGAAGAAGTTGCCGTCGAGGTCGCGGTAGCCGACGACGTCGCCTTCGTTGTTGAAGTAGACGGCGAAGTCGCTCTCGATGCCCGAGGGCGCCGAGTCGAGGTCGCCGGCGCGGAGGACCGGCTTGGCCGCGAAGATATCCCGGAGCACGAGCGTGTTGTTGTCGAACACGTCGACGCGCAGGCCGAGGTTGATGACGAGATCGCGGAATTCGATCTTGTCCTGGATGTAGCCGGCGTAGTAGATCGGCTCGTAGGGCGCGATGTTGGAGTTCTCGCGTGCGCCCGTCGCGTCGTCCACGATGTTGAGGAAGGCGTCGATGTTCTCGTCGTCCACCTCGTTGAGGCCGCGGAAGTCGTAGCCGTAGTAGGTCACGCGCGGGTCGAAGGCGTTGAACGGGAGCTCGGCGTAGGAGCTATAGCCCTCCTCCCGGCCCAGCTCAGGGCCCGTGCCGGGGATCACGTTCCCGTCGCCGTCGAACTCGCGGTCGTCAAAGTAGCGCGCGAGGCCGAGCCCGGAGAGGGAGTAGAACCGGCGGGTGTCCTGCTGGAACTCGCCGCCGAACTCGAGCTGGTGCACGTCGAGCTGCGTCGTGGCGCTGCCCGAGAAGCGGAGGGTGTTGTCGTGGGACTGCTGGAAGAAGACGCCCGAGCCGCCGCCGGACGACGGCGAGGGGTTGCCGGGCACGAAGAAGGTGAAGTTGGCGACCTGCTCACCAACGAGGGCGTTGCCGTCGTTGGGGAACTGACGCTGGAACTCCCCATTCGTGAACGTGAAGTACCGCGAGGCGAGCTCGTTGTACGGGTGGTTCACGTCGCCGTAGAAGAGCGCGTCCTCCACGTTGTTGGAGAAGCCCTCCGGGTAGAGCGTGAACCGGTCGTCCTGGTACTCCGCCTGGAGCTGGTAGAACGCGTTGTCGGAGACGCGCTGCCGGAACGTGCCGTAGACGCGCCAGCTGTCGCGCTCGCGGTTGTAGAACCGGTCGCGGTTGTAGAGCGAGTTGTAGAAGCTCCAGCTCTCGGTGTCACGCGTGGTGTAGCCGCCGCCGAGGCGGAGGCTGAGCGCGCTCGTGAAGTTGAAGTTGAGGTTGCCGTTGAACGTGAGCTGCGAGAGCGGGTCGTCCTTGGCGCTGTCGAGCTCGAAGTCCTCCGCGGTGAAGGTCTCCGCGGCCCCGATCGGGGAGGCGCTGGCGAGCGAGAAGCCCTCCGGGATGTCGTCGGCGACGAGCGCGACGAGGTCGTTCTCGGTGAACGAGCCGTCCGCGTCGATCCCCGCCTGCACGGCCTCGTACGGGAACGGGATGTACGCCAGGTCGCCGTCCGCATTCGTGAGCTGGAGCAGCTGCGGGTTGGCCTGGAGGTTGGCGAACGCCTCGTCGCTGAGCCGGAAGGTCTCGATGGCGAACGGGCTGCTGTCCGACTGGAAGAGGCCCTCGCCGGAGAGGAAGAAGCTGACGCTGCCGGGGACGAGCGGGCCGCCGACGGCGAGCGTGGCGAGGTTGTAGCCGTACGCGTCGAGCACCTCGCTCGTGACCACCTCGGCCGAGCCGAAGAACTCGGGGCTGCCCGACTTCGTCGTGATCGAGATCACGCCGCTCTGGACGTCGCCGTAGCGGGCCGGGATCGTACCGAGCAGCATCTCCTGCTCCTGGATCGCCGACTGGTTGACGCCGAGGAGCTCGTTCGTCACCTTCACGCCGTCTACGTAGTACTGCACCTCCTGCTCGCGGCCGCCGCGGATGTTGAGGTCCTCAGACCCCTCCGCCGAGACGACGCCGCCCTGGAGGGCCGCCACGTTCGAGACGCCACGGACGGGGAGGTTCTGGATCTCCTCGCCGGTGACCACGCGCGGAGCGCCGATGGCGTCGCGCTGGATGATCGGGCGCTCGTAGACGATCTCGATCTCGTCGAGCACGACGCCCGAGGAGAGGTCGAAGTCTTGCTGGGTCGTGTAGCCCGAACTGATCTGGACGTCGGCGACGGTCTCTTCCTCGAACCCGACGAACCGGGACGTCACATCGTACTCCCCGACGGGGATGCCGATGATGCGGTAGTTGCCGTCGAGGTCAGTCGCGGCGCCGAGCTGCGTCCCTTCGACGATGACGTTGGCGCCGGGCAGGCCTTCGCCGGTGTCCGCGTCGGTGACGCGGCCGGCCAGCGTGCCGGTGCCCTGCGCCAGCGCCACGAGGGGCGTACCGAGCAGCAGGAGGAGTACAGTCGTACTCAGTTTGCGGAACATGTGCTACCTCCGAGATGGTGGTGTGGTAGTGCCAGCCGCATGTGGGTAGCGCGGCGTGGTGGTGAGATGCGTAATGGATGCGCGTGCGGCACCAGGGGTCGGTCGGGGGCGGATCCAGGCAGATCCACGGGACGGGCTCCCCTCAGGCCTCAGCGTCTGCCCTCCACGGATGCACCCGGAGCGCCTCCCCACCGGAGGGCGCACGTCCCGCTACAGGCGCGGGAGACGAGTGCGGGGCGAAGGGTAGCAAGTGCGAGCGTCGGGGGGCTTAACGGTGCGTTAATGGTGACACGCGGGCCGAATATAGCCGGGCGTTCGCGGAAGAGTCAAGGTAATCTGGCGTCCCTGCGCCCTCCGCTGCCCTCTCGGCGGAGCCGAACCTACGGCTGCCGCGGGGCCGCCCGCCAGGGCAATCCGGCGGCCCGGGGTTCGCCGCCTCGGCGGGGCCGCAGACCCGCTCAGCCTCCCCTAACCGGACCCCCTGCACCCTCCTCGGTGCTCGGAGCCCCCTCGCAGCCGGGGCCGCATACGGTGACGCCAAACGGCGCATGCGCAGGCGTCTCTCCAGGCTCGCAGCGCTTCCGCGGCCCGCGACCGCACCGCCGGTCTTAATCGCGTCTCCACACCCAGAGCGGTCCGATCGAGGCTCTCCCGCCCCGATACGGCCGCGACGCCCTCCGTCTCGTCGGCCGTACCTTCTGCGCGCCGGACCCGCGTCGCGCCCGAGGCGGTTCTGGACCGGCTCCGCCTCCTCCCCACCTCTCCCCATGGCCGACTACGCGCACCCTGAAGTCCTTGTCTCCACCGAGTGGGTCTCCCAGCACCTCGCCGACACGGACCGCGTCCGCCTCGTCGAGTCGAACGAGGACGTCCTCCTCTACGCCACCGGCCACCTCCACAACGCCGTCCACGTGGACTGGCAACGAGACCTCCAGGACCCCGACGTCCGCGACTACGTCGGGGCCAAGGAGTTCGCCCGGCTCTGCTCGGAGCGCGGCATCCGCAACGACACGACGGTCGTGTTCTACGGCGACAAGAGCAACTGGTGGGCGTGCTACGCCTTCTGGGTGTTCAAGCTGTTCGGCCACGAGGACTGCCGCGTCATGGACGGCGGCCGCGCGAAGTGGGAGGCCGAGGGCCGCGTGCTCACCACCGACGTCCCCGCCTTTCCCTCGACCGACTACGAGGCGAAGGAGCCGGACCCCTCCATCCGCGCCTTCCGCGCCGAGGTCGTCCGCCACATGGAGGCCGGGCGCCCGCTCGTCGACGTCCGCTCGCCGCAGGAGTACATCGGCGAGGTGACCCACATCCCGGGGTACCCCCAGGAGGGCGCCCTCCGCGGCGGGCACATCCCCGGCGCCGTCAACGTGCCCTGGAGCCGCGCCGCCCTCGACGACGGCACGTTCAAGAGCCGGGAGCTCCTCGACGAGATCTACCTCCAAGAGCAGGGCCTCCGGCCGAAGGACGACGTCATCGCCTACTGCCGCATCGGCGAGCGGAGCAGCCACACGTGGTTCGTCCTCCGCTACCTCCTCGGCTTCAAGGACGTCAAGAACTACGACGGCTCGTGGACCGAGTGGGGCAACCTCGTCGGTGCCCCCATCGAGAAGGGCGAGCCGGAGGCCGAGTAGCCGCGCTTCCCGATGGACCGTCTCGACGAGATCGCCGCCGACTTCGCGCTCGTGCCTGCGGAGGAGCGCCTCTACCTCCTCCTCGACTTCGCCGAGCGCCTGCCGCCGCTCCCCGCCCGCCTCGAAGCCGCGCGCGACGCCGGTCTCGGCCGCGTCCACGAGTGCCAGTCGCCCGTCTTCCTCTACGCCGAGGCCGACGACGGGCGCGTGGCCCTCTACGCCGACGTCCCGCGCGAGGCGCCGACGGTGCGCGGCCTCGTCGGCCTCCTCGTCGAGGCCCTCGACGGGGCCCCGGCCGACACGGTGGCGGCAGTTCCGGACGACCTCTTATATAGGCTCGGCATCGCGCAGCAGTTGGGGATGCGACGGCAGCAGGGGTTCGCCGGCGTGCTTCACCGCCTCAAAGCGAGCGCGGCGGAGGCGACCGCGCGGGCGGGCTCGTGATGCGGCAGGTGTCCCTCCTTCTGCTCGCCCTCGCCCTCCTCGGCGGGTGCGGGTCGCCGCGGGAGATCGCCGAGCCGCCGCCCGCGCCGGCCTACGGCGCCGCCTCGTCGGTGCATTACCGCGATTGGGCGAGCGCCGACGACCTCGCTGCGGCGCTGCGCTGGCAGCCGGGCGCCCCCCTCCTCGTCAGCGCCCACCGCGGCGGGCCGGGGCCGGGCCGCCCCGAGAACGCCCTCGCCACGTTCGAGTACGCGCTCAACTTCGCGCCGGCCCTCATCGAGGCCGACGTCAGGCAGGCGGCCGACGGCACGCTCGTGCTCCTCCACGACGCGACGCTCGACCGGACGACGACGGGCCGCGGCCCCGTTGCGGCCCAAACGTTGGCCGGGCTGCGGCGCCTCTACCTCCTCGACCCGAGCGGCACCCCGACCCCCCACCGCATCCCCACGCTCGCCGAGGCCCTCGCCTGGGCCGAGGGGCGCACGGTCCTCCTCCTCGACGTGAAGGCGGGCGTGCCGCCCCCGTCCGTCGTCGCGGCCCTCCGGGCGGCCGAGGCCGAGGACCAGGCCGTCGTCATCGCCTACACGCTGGACGACCTCCTCGCCTACCACGCCCTCGCGCCCGACCTCGTCCTCTCCGCCACCGCCACGACGCTCGCGGAGGCCGAGGCGCTCCTCGCGGCCCCGGTGGATCCGGACCGGCTCATCGCCTTCGCCGGCGTGGGCGCGGCCGATCCCGCCCTCGTGGCGCGCCTGCACGAAGCCGGGATCCGGGTCCAGGCCGGCGCCTTCGGCGACCTCGACGCCGCCGCGGCCCGCGTCGGGCCCGCCGCGTATGCCCCCCTCCTCGATGCCGGCGTCGACGTGGTGGCGACGGACGACGTCCCGGCCGCCGCTCGGGTGACCCGGCGACGGTAGCCTCCCCGGGTCACCTGTCACCCAGCAGATCGTCGAGCCACCGTCTCAGGTACCCCGTCTCTCCAGGCATCAGCGGGAGGGCGCCGACCCCGATGGCGCCGAGGCTCGTCCACAGACGGCTCGTCGCGAACGCGCCCGGCGCGGGCTCGCGGTACGGGAAGAGCGCCGCCACCGCCTCGACCGGCCGCTCGATCCCGCGCGGCCCCACCTGCACGATCGCGTCCCGGTAGCGGTGGAGGTCGCCGAGGGCGTCTTCGGGAGGGCCGGGCGCGCCGTGCCGACGGCGATACCCCGGCGAGTCGTCGCGCCGGTACTTGGCGTCGAGGACGGCGAGGCGCGGCGGCACACCGGCCCGCTCGACCGTGAGCAAGAGGTCCGGCCGTTGCGCCAGGAGGCCGGGTGAAGCCGGGAAGCGCGGCTCGTAGGCGAGGCGAACGGCGAGCCCGGGGGCGCGCAGCCGGAGGGCGTGGCGCCGACCCCGCCGCAGCCGCAGGCGGACCCCTCGCGCCGTCGCCGTGAAGAACGTCTCAGCGGGGAGCGGCTGTCCGAGCCGGTCGGCGAGCACGGAGGCGACGGTGAGGTAGCACCACACCTCGTAGAGCCCGGCGAGATCGCGGGGGACGATCTCACGGTCGCCCTCGCCCAGCGCCAGCCCGAGGTCAAGGCGGCGGAGCGCAGCCCGGGCCTCGGCGTACCCGGGCGCGGTGTGGAGCGCCAGAGGGAGCGTGGGCGGAGGCCGGCCATCGGCCTCGGCCAGCGGCGGCAGGCGGAGGAGGCGTCGCAGGCCGCGCGCGAGCCCGTCCAGCTCCGCGAGCACCCGCGGCCGACGGCGGGAAGGGTGCGCCTGCGCCTCCTCCCATCGGATGCGGGCGAGGCGCAGCGCGGCACCCTCGACCCGCTGACGAAGCCAGCGATGCTCGGGCGTGTCGAGGGTGCGGTGGACCGGCCGTGCGAGGAGCCGCCGGCCGCTGGCCGCGTCTTCGCCGGGCTGGCCGGCTCCGCGAACGACCGCACGCAGGACGGCCGCATCGGGCCGCGTCACCCGCTCGGCCCGCACGAGGCCCGGCGCGCGCCGGATGGTCTCGCGCGGGCGCTGAGCCACCGTCTCCAGCGCCGACTCCAGGGCCGGCAGCGCGTCGCGCAGGCGGGTCAGCCAGATCGGCCGCGCCGGGGCCGCGCCTCGCTCCCGAGCCCGGATCGTCGCCGCGCCGAGGTAGCGCGTGGCCAGGCCCGAGAGCGCCGTTTCGATCTCGTCGCGCATGGCCGCGACGTCCTCCCCCTCCGCCTTCCGGGGGGCCACGGTCACCGTGAAGGCGACCTCTGGACGGCCGCCGACGAGGACCACGAACCGGCTCGCCCCTACGAACGAGCCGAACCGCACCGGCCCGTGCCAGACGCGCCCCCCCTCGGCCGCCGTCAGCCCGCCGACCACCACGGGGTCGCGGTGGTGGAGCACCGCGGGCTCGCCGGTGCGGCTGCGGAGCAGGACCGGATACGCGGTGTCCTCCAGGAGATGGAGCGGCGCCGTCCACCGGCTGTCCACGGTGTGGATCGTTCCATGGCCGAGCCGCACCTCGCAGGCCCCCGCCAGCGGCTCCACGACGAGCCCCTCGGCGGCGGGTTGGGGCGCGGCTGGCCCACTCCACGAGAGGTGGGCGCGGCGGGTCGTGATCGTGAAGAGGTCCGCCACGCGCTCACACCCAGAACGAGGCGTACCCGTCGGCCAGCAGCCCCTCGACCATCCGGGCCAGGCGGGCGGCGGTCCGAGGAAAGCGGGCCGCCGCCAGCGCGAGCGGCCGCCCGGCGGCCTCCCAGGCGTCGAGGATGGGCTGCGCGTCAGCCTCCTCTCGGCGCGCGTCGCCGTCCCACGCCCACCCCAGGAGGGCGAGGAGCGCGGCGCGGACCGCCGGGCGGGTGCCGTCGAGCCGGGGGAGCAGCTTCATGAACAGGGCGAGGTCGAGGGGGTCCACGGCCACGCCGTCGCGGGTGCGGAAGGCCTCCGGCGTCGCGGAGGCGTGGAGGGCGAAGAGGGCCGCCTCGTCGCGGGCCCGGTAGCCGACGCCGAGGCCGGCCGGGGCGAGGTGCGCGTCGGCCTCGGCCACTGCCGCGACGGCGTGCGCCACGACCGCCTGCTCGCTCTCCGAGAGCGCCCCGAGCGCACCGAGGCGGACGGCGCGCGGCTGCCACGCCGCCGCCGGCCACGACGCGGCGCTCGCGTCGCCCTCCGCCCCCTTTCCGTCCCTGCTCGTCTTCCACGCCGCCAGGTCCGAGGCCGCCAGCTCTAGCGTGAAGGCGCGGTCGAGCACCTTCCGGCTGAACGCGTGCGCGCTCTCGTCTACGTTGACCGTGCCGACGAGCGCGAGGTTGGGCGGGAGGCGGACGGCGTTCCAGGCTGCGTCGGGGGCGTCGAGCGGCTGCGAGAGGAGCGGCGGCGTGGCGTAGCCGTCGGCCGTCTGCTCGCGCGCCTCGATGCGGCTGAGGACCTCGGCGAGGTAGTGCTCCGGGCGGGCGAGGTTCATCTCGTCGAGGACGAGGAGGTGCTGCCGGGCGGGGTCGTCCGTCGCGCCCCGGGCGGCGCGGAGGAGAGCGCCAGGGCGGAAGCGCCCGGCGAGGTCGGTGTAGCCGAGGACCTCGGCCGGGTCGGTCCAGTCGGGCCGGACGGGCAGGAGCGTCGCGGCGCCGCCCGTCGCCGCGGCCACGAGGCGCGGGAGCTGGCTCTTGCCCACGCCCGTGACGCCTGCGAGGATCACGAGCGGCTTCGTCCGCAGGGCCGTCACGAACGCCGCCACCGCCCACGGCTCGTAGACGAACCCCCGGGCCGCGAGGGCCGCGATCAGCCGCTCCAGCGCCTCCGGCCGGTCGAACCCCTCCAGGTCCCGGGGCAGACTGGGGAGGCCGGGCGCGTAGCGCTCCCCGGCCTCGGCGACGGTGTCGTCCCCGGCCGTCACCGCCTCGCGGGCCTCCTTGTACCGCTCCGTGAGCGCGATGAGGCGCTCGGGGTCCGTCTCGTGACGGGTGCGGACGAGGTAGTCCAGCATGAGGCCGTCGACGGTCGGGAGGGCGTGGACCACCCGCTGCATCATGGCGCGGAAGCGGAGGTCGGGCGTGGCCTGCGCGCCGTAGGCGTCGAGGGCGGCGAGCTTGTCGGCGAAGGCCTCGTAGGGCACGAAGGCCTCCTCGCTCAGGACGGCGAGGGGCCGGACGCGGAGGCGGTGCGGGTAGTGCCCGCCGGGCACGAGCGCCGTCGCGTCCTCGAACGCCTCGCTCGTGGCCTCGAACGCCCCGGCGAGGACGCGGCTGCCGGGGAGGTAGGCGAAGATCCGGTCCCCCGGGCGAACCTGCCGCAGCGCCGCCCGCCCCCGCTGCCGCACGGCGAACGTGCCCGTGCGGACGAACGCCGAGAAGTGCGCGGGCTGAACAGACCAGATCCAGTACGCCATCACGTCGCCGGGCTCCCCGGAGGCTCCGCGCCCCGCCGGCGCTCCGCGCCGAGGCGTCGGCACGCGGCGAGGGCGATCACACAGAGGGGAGAAAAGGAGCGAGCCATCGGGTCCGTCGGGCGGGCGCCTAAGGTACGGGCGAGCGCCCGCCGCACGCGGTTCGGGTGTCGGCGCTACCTTCCGGCACTATCCCTACGAAACTCAGCCCCCTCGACCATGCCCCGCGCCTTCGCCTTCGTCGGCTTCCTCGCCCTCGCCACGCTCCTCGCCAGCTGCGACGCCCTCGTCTCGACCGAGGCCCCCACCGCTGGCGGGCTCTTCGACGACGACCCCGTCTTCGCCGCGGCGCCGGGCGGCGACTGGCAGTGGGTCCCGACGGCCGGGATGCGCTGCCGCGACGGCTCGGCCACCGGCTTCGGCCTCCGCCGCGCGCCCGACTCCCGCAACCTCCTCTTCGTGCTCGACGGCGGCGGCGCCTGCTTCGACCTCCTCACCTGCCTCCTCAACCCCAACTCGTACGACGAGGCCGACTTCAACGCCGACGTGGCGGAGCTCGGCACCGTCGGGGTCTTCGACCAGAGCCGCCCCGAGAACCCCTTCCGCGACTGGAACATCGTCTTCGTCCCCTACTGCACCGGCGACATCCACGCGGGCAACGCCCCCAACACGTTCATCTTCGGCCTGGGGCGGCAGGACTTCGTGGGCCTCCGCAACATGAACGCCATCCTCCAGCGGATCGGAGGGCTCGCGCAGCGGGCCGATCACGTCGTCCTCTCCGGCGGCAGCGCCGGCGGCTTCGGCGCCGTCGGCACCTACGGCCTCGTCTCGGAGCGCCTCGCCCCGGCCCCCGTCGATGTCCTCGACGACTCCGGCCCCGTCCCCCCCGACGACGACGTCCTCAGCCCCGACCTCCAGGCGCGCTGGTACGACCTCTGGAACCTCGACACCGCCCTCCCCGACGGCTGCACGGACTGCGGCGCCCCGGACGGCCTCCAGAACGTCCTCCCCTACTACGCCTCGACGAACCCGGACCGCACCTTCGGCCTCCTCTCGTACCGCCAGGACGCCGTCATCCGCTTCTTCTTCGGCGGCGTCGGCGGGCAGGCCTTCGAGGACGGCCTCTTCGGCATCCGCCCCACGCTCCCGTCGAACGCCGGGACGTACTACGTGCCCGGCGACGCCCACACCTTCATCGCCGACCCCGCCTTCTACACCACGACGGTCGAGGGCGTCGCGCTGACGGACTGGATCGCGGACCTCCTCGCCGGGCAGGTGACGGACGTCCCGGCCGTGCCGCTGCGCGCCGCCCCGGCGCCCCTCGCCCGGCCGTAGCGACGGCGCCTCGCATGGGCAGACCGCCGGCTCAGCGACCCTGGTCCGGCGGTCCCGTATCTCCCGTCACCGGAGCACCGTCACCGCCTGCGATGCCGCCTCGCTCCCGGCCACCACGCGGACGACGTAGACGCCGGGCGCCAGCCCCGCCTCGACGGGCCACTCGTGCCGCCCCGCCCCCAGCGGCCCCTCGTGCACCACGGCCACCCGCCGACCCAGCACGTCGTAGACCGCCACCGACGCCGCCCCCGCCGCCGCCACCGTGAGCGTCACCGTCGCCGACCCCCGCCACGGGTTCGGCCGCACCGCCAGCGAGGGAGCCCCGTCCCCGGAGACGCCCCCTCCGCGCGCGCCCTCGCCCCCCCACCCGCTCACGGACCAGCCCCCGGCACCGGCGCCCCCCGGAGGCACTGCCACCGCCTCCTTCTCGAACGCGGCCTTCTCGAACGCGACGCTGTCCGACGAGATCACCGACCCCGGCCACGCCGTCCCGGGGTACCGGCCCACCCGCAGGCGGAACACGTACGACCCCGCAGGCGCCCCCGCCGGCACCCGCAGCCTCAGCCCCCGCGTGAGCGACGCCCCCGGATCCAGCGACACCCCCACCGGCCCCAGCACCTCCCGGCTCACCCCCGGCCCCTCCACCTCCGCCCACGCCTCCACCGACAGCGGCCGCCCCGTCGTGTTCGCGACCGAGAGCGAGAGGGGGAGCGCGCCCCCGCCCGGCCCCACCGTGAGCGGGCCGCCCGAGAGCGCGCCGCCCGAGAGCGGGCCGCCCGACGGCGCCGCGACCTCGGCCACCGCCGCCGTCAGACGCTCGGCCGTCCGCCACACCCACCCGCCCCCGGTCCCGATCACGCCCAGCCCCACGTAGAGCCGACC
>JAWWCA010000004.1:0-36687 GCA_033720695.1 Rubricoccaceae bacterium | reverse complement strand
GGCGCCGGCTGCGCCTCATCCACCCCCGACCGGGCCTACGTCGTCGAGCCCGGGGCGCCGTACTTCGCCGTCGAGCCACCACCGGTGTGGGAGGCCGAGGGCGTCCGCCTCGCCACGCTCAACGGCGAGTTCCTCTTCGACGGGGTGGAGGAGGAGGGCGCCGCCTCCTTCGCGTGGAAGGGCGACCCCGACGCCGCCCGCGCTCATCAGGAGGCTGTCGCCGACGTGATTCGGATGCTCGACGCCGACCTCGTCGTGGTCCCCGAGACAGAGAACCTCGGGGTCCTGGAGACCCTCATCGCGGGGCCGCTGGCCGGCCTGGGTTACACCCCTTACCTCGTCGACGGGACCGACACCTTCACGGGCCAGGACGTCGGCTTGCTGTCCCGGCTCCCCATCGAGGCCGTCGGGCGGACGGACGAGCGCGTGGAGGTGGGCCTCTCGGACCAGACCTACGGCGTCTCGAAGAACCTCTGGGCGCGGCTCACGCTGGCGGGCGTGCCGACGACGATCATTGGCGTCCACTTCCTCGCGCAGCCGGACAACCCCGAGCGGAAGGACCGGCGCGAGGCCCAGGCCGAGGTCATCCGCCGCCTCGTCGCTCGGGAGCAGGCCGCTGGGCGCGCCGTCGCCGTCCTCGGCGACCTCAACGACTTCGACGACGAGACGCTCGACCGCAACGGCTCTCGCCCCATCACCGACGTCCTCGCCCGCGTCAAAGCCGCCGGGCCGGGCCCCGACGACGACCTCGCCAACGTCCTCGCCGACGTCCCCCAGCGCAAGCGCTTCACCGCGTTCTGGGACCGCGACCGCGACGACGCCATCGAGCCCGGCGAGCTCAGCGCCATCGACCACGTCCTGCTCTCGCCCGAGCTGTACCGACGGGTGCGGGAGGTCCGCTACGTCCACGCCCACGACCCCCGCCGGGTCACGGACCACTTCCCCATCGTGGTCACGCTGGGCACCGACTGAGCGGGCTCGGGGGCCCGGAGGATCTTCGCCGGGCGGCCGCTCATAGAACGGGGCAGACCGCGCCTCGCGCGGCCGTCCCCTTCTCTCGCCCCCTCTCGCATGAACCCCTCCAACCGGATGTACCGGCCCGACGACGCCCTCTGGGACCGCGCCCTCGACGGAGACCGCGACGCCTTCGAGGAGGCCATCGCCCCGCTCCACGACGACCTCCTCCAGTTCGCCCGCCGGCAGGTCCGCCTCCAGCGCCGCCTCGGCCAGCTCCGCCCCTCGGAGCTCACGCCCGAGGAGCTCATGGGCGACGGGCTCGTCGTCGCCTTCGAGCGCCGCGACCGCTTCGACCCCGAGCAGATGCGCTTCCGCGCCTGGCTCCTTGGCCTCCAGCACCGCGCCCTCGTGCGGACGCTCCGTCGGGAGGCCCGCTACGCCGCCCGCAAGGCCGTCTCCCTCAATGAGGAGGTGCCCCAGAACGAGAGCCAGGACGCGGTTCAGGAGGCGCTCTACGAGTTCCGCATGCCCTACGACGTGACCACCTACGAGGAGCTGATCGCCGGGAGCGCCCCTGCCGATGTCGAGATCGAGTTCGACGACCAGGGCCACGCGCCGTCGCGGCTGACGGAGGAGGAGCGCGCCTTCATCGAGCGCGAGGACGTGGACCTCTCGACCGACGCCCGCCAGGTCATCCTCTTCCACGACGAGTTCGCGCTGAGCCTGCCCGAGGTGGCGCAGATCCTCGACTACTCGCTCAAGGACACGGCCCAGGCGCTCAACCTCGCCCGCACCTCCCTCCGCGCCTACGCCGGCTCCGTGGAGGACCTCACCGAGGACGGCGACGGCATCGACTCCTACACCGGCGAGCCCATCGAGCGGAACCCGGCCGTCGGCCGGGGCCCCGACGAGGGCTGACCCGTCGGCACGGGCCTTGGACCCTTCGCGAACCGCCCGCCGCTCTGGAGGCGGTCCCTGCGCGGTTCACCCCCCACCCCGAGTTTCCCTTCCTCTGAACAGGCACCCCCATCCATGAGCACGCTCTCCCCGCAGGATCGCGACCGGCTCGTCGCCGAGCTGCGCCGCCGCACGACCACGCCCGGCTACCACTTCCTCGACGCCTCCCACCTCCAGCGCCTCAACGAGATCGAGTCTGAGGGGGCCCCCGTCGTCAGCCTCTACATGGAGCTCTCGCCCGAGCGGCGGACGGGCGACGCATGGGAGATCGCGTTCAAGGACCTCAAGGCCAGCGCCCTCGGCCACAACGGCGCCAACGGCCACGCCGGGGCCGTGGCGGCCGAGGTCGAGCGGATCGAGGAGGCCCTCCGCGGCGGCCTCCCCCGCACCGGCCGCGGCCTCGTCTTCTTCGCCTGCCAGGAGATCGGCCTCTTCGAGCAGCTCGGCGTTGCCATCGCCGTCCCGAACCTCGCCTACGTGGACCGGCGGTGCTACGTCCGCCCCCTCGCCCGGCTCCGGGACGAGCACGACCGGTTCGTCATCGCGCTCGTCTCGGCGCACAAGAGCCGGTTCTTCTTCTCCCAGATCGGCCTCGTCGAGGAGGTCTACGCCCTCGAGGGCGAGGAGCTCGCCGTCACCGACTTCGCCTCGAAGGACCAGCGCCAGGACATGAAGGCGGAGCTGAAGAAGCAGCAGGCCCAACGGAGCGCCCACGCCCTCGGCCTCATCGCCGAGACCCTCGGCGCCCGCCACGTCATCTGCGCCTGCGCCCCCGACCTCGAGGCCGCCTTCCTCGACGCCCTCGACCAGAAGACCCGCCAGAAGGTGGCCGCTTCGTTCCCCTGCGACATCAATGCGACCGTGGCCGAGGTGGCCACGAAGGCCGAGCCGGTCCAGCGCGAGGTCGAGGCCAAGGAGGAGCTCGAGACGGTCGAGCGCGTGCAGGAGCTGATCCCGAGCCGCGCCGTGACCGGCCTCGACGCTACGCTCGACATGCTCAACCAGCAGCGCGTCATGACCCTCGTCGTCAACGACGACCTCCGCATCCCCGGCGGGATCGACACCACGAGCGGGATGCTCACGACGCAGACCGACGGGACCTACGAGGCCACCGGCGGCGACATCCTCGCCGAGGACGACCTCTTCGAACTGATGCTGGAGCGGGCGCTGGAGCAGGGGGCGAGCCTGGAACTCATCCGCTCCGAGGCCGCCCGCGGCGCCCTCGAACCCCACGGCCCCGCCGCCGCCCTCCTACGGTTCTGACTCTCGGCCAGCACCCAACGCGTAGGGGCGACCGGCTCGGTCGCCCCTACGACGTTACGGGAGCCCCGGCGGCTCAGATGGCGACTCCGAGGCGGACGTAGAACACGTTGAACCGGAAGCTCTCGTCGGCTCCCGCCTCCAGCCCGTAGGCCGCGGCGTCGTCCACGAAGCCGGTCACGTCGAAGGAGTAGCGGAGCTCGAGCGAGGCGCTCGGGCCGATGAAGGTGCCGAGGCGTGCGCCCGCGCCCACGTTGAGCGCCACGGCCACGTTGCGCGCGCCGTCGCGGTCGAACACCTCGCCGAGCGGGACGCGCAGCTCTGGCCCGAGGAGGCCGTAGGGCTGGACGAGCGGCGTGGACGCCGCGAACTTGAGGTCCACCGGGATCGCGATGAAGCTGACCGTCTCCTCGGCGCCGAAGAGGTCGCCGAGGAGGGGGACGGCGCTGAAGTCGAGGTCGCCGGAGCGGACGTAGAGCACGGCCGGACGGACGGCGACGCCCGCCACGCCCACGTCGGCGTAGACGCCGATGTGGTAGCCGGTCGAGCCGCTGAGGTCGGCCGTGGCGGCGTCGCCGAGGTTGCTGAAGTTGAGGCCGCCGGTGACGCCGAGGTCCACGGTCGGGATGAGCTGGGCGGACGCGGCCGGCGCCCACGCGAGGGCGGCGGCCAGGGCCAGGAGGCGGAAGCGGAGCATGGGGGACGGGGGTGGAAGTGGAAAGGCCTCGCGCAGGGCGCAACCGCGCCCGCGCGGCGGAGTTTGCACGCCCGAACGAGCCGCACGCGGCCCGTGATCCGTAACGACGCCCCCCGGCCCATGAAGATCGGCATCACCTGCTACCCCACCTATGGCGGCTCCGGCGTCGTCGCGACCGAGCTCGGGAAGGCGCTTGCCGAGCGCGGCCACGAGGTCCACTTCATCGCCTACGACCTCCCCCTCCGCCTCGACCACGTCACCGACCGGCTGTTCTTCCACGAGGTCCGCGTCAACGCCTATCCCCTCTTCGAGTACCCCCCCTACTCGATCGCGCTGACGAGCAAGATGGTGGACGTCGTCCGGCACGAGGGCCTCGACCTCCTCCACGTCCACTACGCCATCCCCCACGCCACGAGCGCCGTCCTCGCCCGCGAGATCCTCGACGGCGAGCGCCGCCACGTCCCCGTCGTCACGACGCTCCACGGCACCGACATCACGCTCGTCGGGCAGGACGCCTCCTACCGCCCCGTCGTCGAGCACTCGATCAACGCGAGCGACGGGGTCACGGCCGTCTCGGACTACCTCCGCCGCGAGACCCACGCCCACTTCGCCGTCGAGCGCGACATCGAGGTGATCCCCAACTTCGTGGACACGGCGCGCTTCCGGCGCACCCACAAGGACCACTTCAAGCGGGCCATCTGCCCTGAGGGCGAGCGCCTCCTCGTCCACGTCTCGAACTTCCGCGAGGTCAAGCGGGCCACCGACGTGGTGCGCATCTTCCACGGCCTCTACCGGGAGGGCCTCTGGCCCGAGGGCCACCGGTGCCACGGTCAGGCCGGCGGCGTCAAGCTGCTCCTCGTCGGCGACGGGCCCGACCGCCCCACGGCCGAGGCGCTCGCCCGCGACCTCGGCGTCCACCACGAGGTCCGCTTCCTCGGCAAGCAGGAGCCCGTCGAGGAGATCCTCTCGATCGCCGACCTCTTCCTGATGCCGTCGGGCTCCGAGACGTTCGGGCTCGCGGCCCTCGAGGCGATGGCGTGCGGCGTCCCCGTCGTCTCCTCCGACATCGGCGGCCTCCCCGAGCTCAACCTGGAGGGCGAGACCGGCTTCCTCCGCCCCCTCGGCGACGTCGACGGCATGACGGCCGCCGCCCACCGCATCCTCGCCGAGCCGGGCCTCCACGAGGCCATGGCCGCCAACGCCCTCGCCCGCGCCGAGCGCTTCGACGTCGACGAGGTGGTGCCGGCCTACGAGGCGTACTATCAGCGGGTGATGGACGAGCAGACCGAGGCCATCGCCCGCGTCCGGCCCTGACGACCCCCGCACCGGCATGAGCCAGCCCCCTCCCCGTCTCCCCGACCCCCGCGACGACGACCGCACGCGCGACGACGGCCGCGGCGGGAGCCCCCGGAGCGGCAACGGGGCGGACCGCGCCCTCCGCCCGGAGGCCCGCCGCGCCAACCTCATCTCGCGCAAGAAGCCGGTCTACCCCCTCTCCGACTACTTCGCCGAGTACCTCGCCCGCTACCGCCGCCTCGCCACCGAGGGCGCCGACTACGAGAGCCTCCTCCGCTACGACAACGCCGTCACGCTCTTCGACGAGCACGGCAACGACACCCTCTGGAATACGGTCTACTTCGGCCCCGTCGAGCAGCGCGAGATCCACGAGGCCCTCCGCCTCACCTACGCCCTCCTCAAGTCCGACGGCGACCTCTCGACCGTCGAGCACCTCTACATCGACCGCGTCGACCTCTGCCTCTACGGGAACACCCTCCCGTTCCGCGTCCGCATCGTCAACGCGCTCAACGAGAACTTCGACTACTTCTACGTCAAGAAGGTCGATGCCAACCGGCTCTACGGGCTGGAGCTGGAGCACGTCCTCTCGCCCAACCGCATCAACTACCTCGTCCACGGCGACACCCTCATCGAGGAGCACATCGTCGGGATCCCGGCCGACCAGTTCATCCGCGAGGCGATGCCCTCGAACGCGTTCGACGAGGTGCGCCTGGCCAAGGAGTTCGTGAAGTTCAACGAGCGCTGCTTCGTCCGGCTCCTCGGCGACATGCACTCGGGCAACTTCGTCATCGACATCACGCCCGACTTCGAGAAGCTCCACTTCCGGATGCGTCCGATCGACTTCGACCAGCAGAGCCACCACCCGAAGAAGCAGGTCTACCTCCCGCAGTACTTCCCGCAGAACAACCCCATCATCGCGCTCGGCATGCAGCACATGACGCCGCGGACGGTGGACCAGTACCAGCGCGAGGAGCGGGCGCTGATCGCGGGGCGCATCCAGGCCAGCCACGGCCGCTACCGCACCCTCATCGCCGTGATGAGCGAGGACCTCATCGCGGCCCCCGAGAACGTCGGGAGCCTCGGCGCCCAGCTCGCCGAGCACTACGATGACGCCCTCTTCCGCGACTGCGCCACGATGGGCGAGCTGGTCTCGGCCTCGCTCGACCGGCTCCTCCACCACCACGAGCCGGCGAGCGCCTCGATGATGCAGGGCCAGCCGCTCGGGAGCGCCTAGCCCGCCGCGGCGCGCGAGCCAGCGAGTGGGTCGTCGGCACCGGATGGACACAGCGCCGTATCATCCGGGATGGACTGGCGTGACTACATCGTCTCCGACCCCAAGATCCTCGTCGGCAAGCCGACGCTGAAGGGCACCCGGATCTCCGTGGACCTCGTCCTCCGGCTGTTTGGCGCGGGCTGGACGCAGGATGAGGTGCTGGACAACTACCCGACGCTCACGCCGGAGATGCTTCGCGCCGTGTTCGCCTATGCGGCCGACATGCTCGGACAGAACATGCAGACGGCGGCCTAGCGGCTGAATTGGATCGGTCCCACAAGTTTCCATAATAACTCTTATAGTATACGACAGTATGCGTTCCACGCTTGACAAATTAGATACAAATGTCTATAATGTTGACACCCTCCCCGTTCTCCTATGCAGCTCGTCGCAGACGAGAACATCCCACACCTCTGTGTTGAGCGCCTGCGCGCCGCCGGGCACGACGTGACGCCCATCGCGGACACACACCCCGGAGCGGATGACCACGAGGTGCTGGCGCTCGCGGGTCGCGAGGAACGTGTGCTCCTTACAGAGGACGGGGACTTCGGCACCCTGGTCTATGCACAGCTTGAGTCCCCCCCGGTCGGGGTGATCTACCTGCGACTCGGGAGCGCCAAGCCGGAGGCCGTAGCGGAGGCACTGGTCGAGGTCCTCGAGCGCACCGACCTCGAAATCGCAGGGCGTCTCACCGTGGTGGAGCCGGGGCGCGTTCGCCAGCGCCCGCTGCCAGAGCGCTAGCCGGCGATCTCGCCTGTCAGGAACGGGTTGGTCCGGCGCTCCTCGCCGACCGTGGTCGCGGGGCCGTGGCCGGGATAGACGACGGTCTCGTCCGGCAACGTGAGGACCTGCTCGCGGATGGACTGCAGGAGCAGCGGGTACGAGCCCTCCCAGAGGTCCGTCCGGCCGATCGAGCCCGCGAAGAGCACGTCGCCGCCGATCACGAACCCGTCGGCCTCGTTGACGAAGAGGACCGAGCCGGGGGAGTGCCCCGGCGCGTGGCGGACGGTGAAGGCGCCGCTGCCGAGGGGGATCGTCTCACCCGGTGCGAGGAGGTGGGCCGGCGGGGGCGGTTCGGTGACGCGGACGCCGAAGAGCTCGGCCTGAACGCGCGCGTTCTTGAGGAGGGGCTGGTCGGCCGGGTGGAGCTGCCATCCGCCCCGGTCGGCCTCGGCGCCGAAGCGATCGGCGAAGAAGGCGCAACCGAGGACGTGGTCGAGGTGGGCGTGCGTGAGGAGGAGGTGGCGCACACGGAGGCCGTGCGCGTCGAGGGCGTCGAGCACGAGGCGGCGCTCGGCGTCGGTGGCGGTGCCGGGGTCGATGATCGCGGCCTCGCCCGCGTCGTGGACGACGTAGCAGTTCTCGGCGAAGGGGCTGACGGTGAAGGACTGGACGGTCATGGGAATCGGATCCTCTGGGGATCGGAAGATCGCGTGATCGGGTACGCGGCGCACCGGGGCCACCCGATCTTCAAGGGCCCGATGACCCGCTGATTCGACCCCCCCGATGCCGAAGCGGCTCCACCTCACCGTTCTCCGCGCGCTCCCGGTGCCGTTCCTGGCGGCGTTCGGGACGCTGATGTTCCTGCTCCTGATGCAGTTCCTCATCCGGTTCCTGCCGGAGCTGGTGGGGCGCGGGCTGCCGGCGGCGGCGCTCGTCGAGCTCGTCGCCTACAGCCTCGCCTACATGGTGACGCTGGCGGTCCCGATGGCGTGGCTCCTCGCCCTGCTCGCGGCGTTCGGGCGGCTGAGCGAGAGCCGGGCCTACCTCGTCGCGAAGGGGGCGGGCGTGAGCCTGTACCAGCTGGCCTGGCCCGTCCTCGTCGTCGGCGCCCTCCTCGTCGTCGGGATGGGGTACTTCAACAACGTGATGCTACCGGAGGCCAACTTCCGGCTGGCCGGGCTCTGGCGCGACATCCGCCTCTCGCGGCCCGGGTTCGAGCTCGAGCCCGGCGTCTTCTACACCGGCCTCGACGGCTACGCCCTCCGCGCCGAGACCATCCCCCCCGACTCGGCTGGCCTCCTCCTCGGCGTCACCGTCTTCGACGCGACCGAGCCGAGCCGCCGCGCCGTGCTCGTGGCCGAGCGCGCCCGCCTCACGACCGCCCACGGCGGCCTCCGCCTCGAGATGACGCTCGAAGACGGCGAGCTCCACCGCCGCGAGCCCCGGGAGTCCGACGACCGCTACGAACGCCTCCGCTTCGCCCGCCACCGCCTCGGCTTCGACCTCTCCGACCTCACCTTCGAGCGCCGCGACCTCGACACCGACGCTCGCTCCGACCGCACGATGCGAACGACGGACATGATCGCCGAGGTGGACTCCATCGAGGCCAGCGTGGCGCGTCGGCTCGCCGAGCTCGAGGCCGAGGTGGCCCGCCTCGGGCGACCGGACACGACCGCCCGCCGCCGCAGCCCCGACCTCGCACGCGCCCCCGCCGCGGCCGACACCACGGCGCCCGACACCGTGGCGGCGGCCCACCCCCTCCTCGCCGGTCTCGGCCGCAACGCGCAGGACGCCGTCGTGGACGCCGCCGTGAGCCGCGCCCGGGTTCTACGCTCCGAAGCCGACGGCACCGCGAACGCCGTCCGATGGGAGCGGCAGCGGGCCGACCGCTACCGCGTCGAGATCTACAAGAAGAACTCGATCGCGCTGGCGTGCCTCGTGTTCGTCCTCATCGGCGTGCCGCTCGGCCTGGCCGTCGCGCGCGGCGGCGTGGGCCTCATCGCCACGCTGGCCGTGGGGGTGTTCCTGTTCTACTGGGTCACGCTCGTGCAGGGCGAGAAGCTGGCCGACCGCGGGCTGCTCCCGCCCTGGCTCGGGATGTGGGCGGCCAACGTCGTCGTCGGCCTCCTCGGGCTCTACCTCTCCATCCGCGAGGCGCGCGACCCCGCGCAGCGCGACCCCGTCCGGCGCCTCGCCGGGCTCTTCCAGCGCAAGCGCTGATGCCTGGAAGGGGTGGGAGGCGGACGGTCGCCCCCTGCCTTCCGCTCTCCATGCTGTACCTCGTCCCCACGCCCATCGGCAACCTCGAAGACCTCACCTTCCGCGCGCTCCGCGTGCTGCAGGAGGCCGACCTCATCGCGTGCGAGGACACGCGCACGACGGGGGTGCTCTGCCAGCGCTACGGGATCGAGACGCCGCGGACGAGCTTCCACGCCCACAACGAGCACGGCAAGGCGGCCGGCCTCGTCGCGCGGATGGCGGCGGGCGAGACCGTCGCCCTGGTCTCCGACGCCGGGACCCCGGGCATCTCCGACCCCGGCTTCCTCCTCGTCCGCGAGGCCCTCGCCGCGGGCGTCCCGGTCGTGCCGCTGCCGGGGCCAACGGCCTTCGTCCCGGCGCTCGTGGCGAGCGGGCTGCCCACGGACCGGTTCGTGTTCGAGGGCTTCCTCCCGCAGAAGAAGGGGCGCAAGACCCGGCTCGACGCGCTCGTGGACGAGCCGCGCACGGTCGTGCTCTACGAGAGCCCGCACCGCCTCGTGCGGCTGCTCGGGGAGCTGGCCGAGCGGCTGGGCGAGGACCGGCCGGCGGCCGTGGGACGGGAGCTGACGAAAGCGTTCGAGGAGATGCGCCGCGGGACGCTGGCCGAGCTCCGGGCGCACTACGACGCCCAGCCGAAGGTGCGCGGCGAGATCGTCGTGGTCGTCGGCGGGGCGTGACGCGGGAGCGGCGGCGCGCGGCCGGCGTATCGTCGTATCGTATGCCCCCACGCACCCCGACCCCCATGCGCCGCCTCCTCCCCCTCGTCCTCGCCCTCGTCGTCCTGCCCGTCTCGGCGCAGGGGAGCGACACCCCTGCCGAGGCCTCCGACCTCCAGGACCATACGACGCCCGCCGACCCCGACGCCACCGTTCCCGCCGAGGCAGCCGTGCTCGACGCCCTCCGCGACGGGCGCGCGCTCACGCCCGCCGAGCAGGCCGTCCGCGAGACCGTGCTCCAGGACGGCGTCCACGTCGTCCACTTCTGGGCGCCGTGGTGCGACAACTCCGTCGCCGAGCTGCGGCAGGGGTGGTACGAGGTGATCGAGGAGGAAGAGGACGTCTCGTTCACCTTCGTCACCGTCTGGAACGACGGCGAGGCGGGGCAGGAGACGCTCGACCGCTACGCCATCCCCGAGCGCGTGGCCGTCCTCACGCAGCCCGACCACGGGCCGAGCGACGACAAGGCGCTGCGCCGCCGCCGCTTCCTCGGCCTCCCCGTCACGTGGATCCCGACGACGTGGGTGTTCCGCGAGAACGGGGAGCTGGCCTACGCCTTCAACTACGGCGAGCTCACCATGGACCAGCTCCGCCAGGCCCTCGACGGCGCCCGCTCCGAGTGGAGCCACGACTGACGCGCGCGGGGCGGCGCCAGCGCGCGGCGCCGCCCCTCCGGCGTTCGGCTCCTCGGACCTGGGGCTACCGCACCACCACGACCGTCCGGGTCACACGGGCCCCCGCCGCTTCCAGCCGCACGACGTAGGCCCCGCTGGCGAGCCCCTCGGCGTCGAGGACGGCGGTGTGGCGACCGGCCTGCCGCTCCTCGTCCACCAAGACGGCGACCTGGCGGCCCAGGAGGTCGTAGACGGCCAGCCGCACGGGTCCGTCGGCCGGGAGCGTGAAGCCGAGCGTGGACCGCGTGGCGAAGGGGTTGGGCGCTCCCGGCTCCAGCGACAGCATCTCGGCCGAGGACCCCACCGGGTTCTGGGGCAGCGGCTGCGGCAGCTCGGTGTAGAGCTGGAGCTGCGGGACGAGCATCCGGGGGTACCACGGGCTCGACCACGAGAGCTCGACCTCGGCACGGCCGGCCGCGTCGAAGTACTCGAGGACGATGGGGACGGCCTCGCCCGAGACGAGCGGGAGCGTGCCCTCGGCGTCGACCGGGTCGTCGCCGGTGACCCACCGGTCGATGACGAGCTGGCCGTCCACCCACAGCCGGACGCCGTCGTTGCTGAGGACGTGGAAGGTGATGGGCCCCGAGAAGAGCGAGGCGACGTAGCCCTCCCAGCGGATCGAGAAGGCGTTCTCGCCGACGCTGCCGCCGGGCCCGTCGCGCCCCCAGTCGAACGCGACGACGGAGTCGGCGCGGACGAAGTCGAGGTCGCGGAGGTCCATGTTGCGGAAGTAGGAGCCGGTGAGGCCGTCGCCGGCGCCGAGCGTGGCGCCGGGCCCCTCCAGCGCGGCCCAGTTCCCGAGCGGCCACATCTGCGCCCCCCACGCGATCAGCCGCGAGAGCACGCCCTCGTTGACGCCCCAGAGCCGGAACTCCGGGATCATCGAGTAGAAGAGGTCGGCGTAGTCGCCCTGGCCGTGGATGGCGTTCCAGTTGCCGAAGCGGAGGACGGGGACGTAGTCGGCCGGCTCCCAGCGGTTCGGGTCGTCGAGGTCCCGCTCCCACTCCGAGATGGGGTGCGACTCGACGGCGTCCATGTACGAGGTGAGGAGGGCGTCGAAGATCTCGGCGCGGGTGTGGGGCGAGACCGAGCTGAAGGCGCCCATGGCCCACCACCGCGCGGGGTGGGCCTGGCGCGCGTAGGCCTCGTCGACGAGCGGGCGGTCGTGATGGTAGAGCTGGATCAGCTTCGCCCACGCGGCGGTCACGCGCCACGGGTGGGTGGCGGCCCCCTCGTCGCCGTAGGACTGGGCCCCGTTGGGGTAGTAGTTCCAGTCGACCGGGCGCTCGCCGACGCCCGAGTGCCGGTTGCCGGCGTTGAGGACGGCCTGGAGGTGGTACCACATCCGGGACTCGACCTGCCCCGCCTCCGTGGTCTGGTACCGGAACGAGACGCCCTCGTCGGCCGAGAGGTGCGGCGAGAGGTCGAAGACCTGGCGCTCGACGCCGAGCCAGGAGCGGGCCTCGCCGTCGTCGCCGTAGACGTCCGGGGCGCGGCCTTCGAGGTTGTACGTGTTGTGGACCTCCCAGAGCTTGACGGCGGCCCACTTCCGGATGCTGAGCTTGGCGTCCTCGATCGGGATCTCGTCGGGGACGTGGAGGAGCCCGTCGCCCTGCCCGATTCGGAGGAAGTACTTCACGCCGGCAGCGGTGAACCGCTCGACGAGCGGGACCAGGTTCTCGTCCGCGATGAGCTCGTCGGGCCCCTCGGTCTGGAGCCGGTACGTGAGGATGTCGTAGTGGCCGAGCACGTCGCCGCGCCACCCCTCGGATTCGTAGTCGACGGGCGTGGTGTTAAGGAAGTAGTTGCCCCATACGTCGACGGGGTGGATCGTGGGCAGCCAGTGGTTCCAGTCCGGGAACTGCATGGCGACGGGGAGCTCCCGGAGGTTGAGGGTCTCGTCCGGAGCGACGGTCTCGGGCCGGATCCCCTCGGGGAAGAGGTGGGGACGGGCCTCCTCGTCCACCTCCAGCACGGCGTCGAGGCCGGCGCCGACGGGCCACTCGACGGCGGGCCGGGCGTCGAGGCCCGGGGCCGGCTGGTAGGGCGGGTTCCAGGGCCGGGCGTCGGGCGGGGCGGGGACGTCGAGGCTGCGGATGTAGGAGGCGATCTGCTGCGCCTCCAGCTCGGAGAGGCCGTGGAACCGGGACCGCGCCTCGATGGCGTGGTTGGAGTAGTTGAAGTACTTGAGGTCGCGGCCGTCCTGGGCGTGGCACGCCGAGCACGTGGCCCGGATCTGCGGCGCCCCCGGCTCGGGGCTGTCCACGAGCGTGGCGCTGTACCAGAGGTCGCGGCCCGCCTCGGCGGCGCTCGGGCCGGGGAGCGGCGGCTCCCACCCCTGCGGGTCGTCCTCGACGAACTGAGCTGGGTCGAGGAGCCGCGCGCCCGAGACGCTCAGCACGTCGAGGTCGAGGACGCGGTAGCCGTTCGTGAGGCCGTCGTTCTCGTTGAACCGGAAGTCGAGCTGGTTTGGGCCGGGGCGGATCCCCGGGTCGCCGAACTGGTCGAGGTCGAGGGTCAGCCGGTAGGTGTGGTAGGAGCCGTCGAGGCACCCGTAGGCCTGCTCGTGCGTGAAGCACTCGACGGTCTCCTGGGCGAGGTCTACCCAGGGCCCGCCGTTGAGGCGCACGCTCGCCTTGGCGCCCCGGCCCGGGTTGACGGCGGCGTCGCGGAAGACGGGGCGGTGGACCTGGAGGAACAGCCGGTCCGGCGAGATCCGCGCGTGCCGCCGGCCCACTGGCATCTCCACCGTCACGGAGACGGTGTGCCCGGCCGGGCCGATCACTTCGAGCGGGAGGACGACGGGGGTGTTGAGCGGGGACCCGGAGGGCGGCGGGGAGGCGCCTGCGACGAGCAGACCGCACAGCAGGAGGAGGCCACAAGACCGTTTCATCGGCGGGGGGACGATCGGGGGAGTGGGGGGACGAACCGAACGACGCCACCGGGGTCTCGTCCGGGCACACGGGCCCCCAAACGAGCGTGGGTTTTCTCGGCCATTCGGTAACCCGGCAGCCCCTTCCGCGGGCCGTCCGGGCCGAGCCTCCAAGCTAAGGGAATCCCCTAGCCGACGCGGGAAATTTATATGTCCACGGAATGTGCCACGGATGGGCCGAGACCCACCGCTCCGGCCCTTCCTCGCAGGCCCTTACGGCTTCAGCCGTAACGCCTCGGAGCCTCCGGGCCGGGCTGCACTGGCGGGCTAGCGGAGGCGTACCATCCGCCGCGTCGTCACACCGCCCGTCGCCTCGGCGCGGACGATGTAGACGCCGGGCGAGAGCGCACGGCCGTCGAGCCTGAACGCGTGGCGGCCCGCCCTGAGCGGCCCCTCGTGCACCACGGCCACCTGCCGCTCCAGCACGTCGTAGACCGTTACCGACGCCGACCCCGACGCCGCCACCGTGAGCGTCGCCGTCGCTGACCCTCGCCACGGGTTCGGCCGCACCACCAGCGCGGGAGCCCCGTCCCCGGAGGAGGCCCCGAGCGAGAACACCCCGATGGGGTACCCGTCGCGGGGCGGGGCCTCGTCGAGCGCGAGCCCGGCCGCGCCGCCGGCCCCGGCCCCCCACGTGAGCCCGCCGTCGTCGCTCGCCCACACCGTCGCGTCCGAGACCGACGGCTCGCGCCCCCCCCCACCACGGCCACGAGCGGGAGCGCCGGGCCGCCGTCGGGCACCCGGGCGCCAGCATCGCGCCCGCCCGCCCCGGCGCCGCCCGCCTCGGCGGCCGGCTCGGCCAGCGCCACGCCCAAGCCGCGGTACCGGAGCACGCCCCACCCCCCCGGCGCGAGGACCCGGCCGGGGTACT
The DNA here is from genome assembly GCA_033720695.1 of Rubricoccaceae bacterium. Lineage (GTDB taxonomy): Bacteria > Bacteroidota > Rhodothermia > Rhodothermales > Rubricoccaceae > DATGQT01. The sequence goes on along the minus strand of JAWWCA010000004.1, from coordinate 22,072 downwards.
GCGAGCCCGGCGGGAGCACGGCGAAGTCGTGGGCCCCCGCCGAGGGCCAGTACGAGAGGTCGGCCTCGGCCCACGTCGCCCCGCGGTCGTCGGAGTACCCCACGCCGAGGTCGTCGTCGCCGGTGAGAACGCGGCCGGCGTGGGCGTGCCAGGCCGGGAGCTCGAGGAGGCCGCCGCCGCCCTCGCCGTAGACGATCTCCCACGAGCGGCCCCCGTCGACGGAGCGCTTCGTTGAGGCGAGCCCGGCGAGGAGGGTGTCGCCCTCGGCCCTCCCGAGCACGAGGAGGGCGCCGACGAAGGGGTAGTCGTCGAGGAGGACCCAGGCGCCGGGGGGCCCGGCGCTGGCGTCGAGGCGGAAGGGTCCGTCGACGCCGGCGGCGTAGAGGGTGGCGTCGGGGGCGAAGGCGAAGCCGCCGGCGTTGATGCCCGAGTCGCCGACGCGCTCCCAGGCAAACCCGTCGCCGGGGGCGGGGAGGTCCTGGGCGTGGGCCGGGGGCGGGAGGAGGCCGGCGGCAGCGAGGAGCGCGAGCGCCGCGCCGCGCCCGAGGGCTCGGGCGAGGCGGGAGCGCGGGTCGGGGCGCAGCGGGCTCGGCGTCATCGTCGGCGAGGCGAAGAGGAGACGAAAGGTAGGGCCGGGCCTGCTCGGCGCCACGGGCGGGGGCAATCCGCCGCCGCCGTTGCCGTTCCCGTGGTCCGGGCGCCCCGGTGGTATTTTGCGCGGCCCCGTGCGGCCTCGCTCACGGGCCGCGCCCTCGGCGCCGCACGCCGAGCCCTCCCCCCACAGACGACCCCATGACCGGAAAGCTGATCGACCGCCTGGTGGCGGCGGGCGTGTTCGTGTACGCGCTCGTGGTGTACCTCCTCACCATGGCCGAGACGGCCCCGTTCTGGGACTCCGGCGAGTTCATCGCCAGCGTCGAGGGGCTGATGGTGATGCACCCGCCGGGGGCCCCGTTCTACATCCTGCTCGGGCGGTTCTTCACCTTCTTCGCCCCGCTCTTCGGCGGGCTCACGCCCGAGCCGGTGGCCTTCTCGGTCAACCTCGTCTCGGTCCTCGCCAGCGCCTTCACCGTCCTCCTCACGCACCTCGTCATCGTGCGGCTGGCGCGGATCTGGAAGGGGACGCCCGAGACGTGGAGCGGCGCCGACCGCCTTGCCATCAACGCCGGCGGCGCCATCGGCGCGCTCGCGTTCGCGGCGACGGACTCGTTCTGGTTCAACGCCGTCGAGGCCGAGGTCTACGCCCTCAGCATGCTGTTCACGGCGCTCGTGGTGTGGCTCGTCCTGCGGTGGCGCGAGGAGACGCTGGAGGAGGAGGCCGCCCTCCGCGCGCGCGGCGAGCACCCCTTCGGGCTCAAGGCCGACCGCTACCTCCTCTTCATCGCCTACCTCTTCGGCCTCGCCATCGGCGTCCACCTCCTCAACCTCCTCGCGCTGTTCTTCGTCGCGCTCGTGGTGTTCTTCACGAAGGTGGACCGCGAGGACTGGACCGACCGGCAGCGGTGGCTCGGCCTCGTCGGGACGGGGGTCGTGGCGGCGCTGGCGTTCTTCGTGATCTACCCCGGCGTGATCCAGTGGCTGCCCGAGATGGCCGAGGGCCTCGGCTCGCCGACGCTCTTCTTCGTCCTCCTCGTCGCCGTCGTGGCGGGCGCGGTGTGGTGGACGCAGACGCGGCAGCGGCCCATCGCCAACCTCGTCGCGCTCTCGTTCGCCGTCGTCATCCTCGGCTACTCCACCTACGGCATCATCCTGCTCCGCTCGGCGGCCGACCCCCCCATCGACCTCAACGACCCCGAGACGGCCGACGCCTTCGTCTCCTACCTCAAGCGCGAGCAGTACGGGAGCACCCCGCTCCTCAAGGGCGCCACCTACGACGACGCCACCGGCCAAGTGGGCCGGCTCGTCTACGACCCGCGCACCGGCCAGCCCGAGGTGGACGCCGAGGGCTACCCCGTCCTGGAGGAGGCGTGGTTCCCGAGGCGGTGGTCCTCCGAGCCCAACCACGTCGCCGTCTACCGCCAGTACGAATCCGACTGGGACTACTTCTGGCGCTACCAGATCGGCCACATGTACCTCCGGTACTTCCTGTGGAACTTCGCGGGGAAGGCGGGGGACTACCAGGACGCCCGGTGGACCTCCGGCCTGGGCGGCGGGCCCGAGACGGAGGCCCGGACGCCGAGCGAGGCGGCGGGGCGGAACGTGTACTTCGGGTTCCCGCTCCTGCTCGGGCTCGTCGGCCTCGCGCTCCACTTCATCCGGGACTGGCGCCGCGCCTTCGCCGTGCTCATCCTGTTCCTCGTCACCGGCATCGGCATCATCCTCTACCTCAACCAGACGCCGCTGCAGCCGCGCGAGCGGGACTACTCCTACGTCGCCTCGTTCTTCGCCTTCGCGCTCTGGATCGGGATCGGCGCGACCGGCCTCGTCGAGCTCGCCACCGAGGCGCTCCGCGGCAAGGGCGCCGCGCTCCGGCAGGGCGTCGGCGGCGCCCTCGCCGCCGTGCTCTTCCTCGCCGTGCCCGGCCTCCTCCTCGCCGAGAACTACGACGACCACGACCGCTCCGGCAACCGGCTCCCGTCGGACTTCGCCTACAACATGCTGATGAGCACGGCGCCGAACGCCGTGATCTTCACCAACGGCGACAACGACACCTACCCGCTGTGGTACCTCCAGCACGTCCTCGGCGTGCGCCCGGACGTCCGCGTCGTCAACCTCTCGCTCCTCAACACCCCCTGGTACATCAAGCAGATCAAGAACCAGTGGGAGAACGAGGCGCGGCCCGTCCCGATGACGCTCTCGGACGCCCAGGTCGAGGCCCTCACGCCCGTCTTCGACTTCGAGCCCACCGACGTCACGCTCCCCGTCAACCCCGAGCGGTTCGTCGACGAGACCGTCCGCGAGCTCGCCGACACGACGGGCATCGGGCGGACGATGACGTGGCCGCTCGAGGGGCGCGCCTTCGGGCCGCAGACCCGCATCCTCTACACCGCCGACCGCGCCGTCATCGACATCGTCGCGGCGAACGCGCAGGCGGGCTGGCAGCGCCCCATCTACTTCGCCTCGACCGTCGCCCGCGACTCCGAGCTCGGCCTCCAGCCGTTCTTCCAGGACGAGGGGCTCGCCCGCCGCGTGCTCCCCTTCCGCACCGGCGGCGGCCCCGACGGCCGGGTCGTCCCCGAGGTCGCGCTCCGCCGCCTCAACGCCTACCGCTTCCGCGGCCTCGACGACCCCGGCGTCTACTACGACGAGAACAGCCGGAGCATGGCCGACACCTACCGCCGCGTCTTCGCGAGCGCGGCGGGGGCCCTCGCCGAGCAGGGGCGCGAGCGGGAGGCCCGGGCGCTCCTCGGCCGGATCGGGGAGGAGGTCCCGACCGGCCTCATCCCGCCGAGCTTCCTCTCGCTCCTCCTCACCGCGCAGGCCTACGAGGCCCTCGGCGACACCGAGGGCGTGGTGGCGGCGCTGCAGCCGGCCGAGGACCTCGCCCTCGCCACGATCGAGCGGGCGGCGCGGAACCCGGCCTCGCAGCAGGCGCAGGAGGAGGCCGCCCAGTACGTCCGCTTCCTCCAGGCCACCTACCTCCGGGCCGGCGCCTTCGAGGCGGCCAGCGCGTTCTACGACCGCCTCGCCGAGGCCACCGGCGACCCCTCCTTCCGCGTCTCGCCCGAGGAGCTGCGCCAGGAGGCCGAGCTCCTCCTGGAGGCCGCGCCCACCGGCGGGTGAGCCCGGCGCGCGCGTCGGTTCCCGTCGTACCTTCCCCCCACGACCCGCCCCGCCCATGCCCACGCCCTTCACCGACGCCGACCTCGCGCGCATCGCCGCCGCCCTCGGGGTGGACGGCGTGCGCGAGGGCGGCACCGTCCGCTTCGCCCTCGTGCACGAGCCGAGCGGGCGCCGGCTCGCCGTCGAGGTGATGCCGGAGGTGGCCCTCCCCGAGGGCACCGGCGGCCCCGACGGCTCGACCGCGCTCGTCTCGGTCTACGGCGCGAACGCGTTCCTCCAGCTCCAGGGCGTCACCGGCGTGGTCGCGAGCGAGGAGCTCGGCGAGGTGATCTTCTTCGCCCGCGAGGGCGGGCGCGTGGACGGCCTCGTCGTCGAGCGCCAGGCCGGCTGCTCCCTCTACGCCAACGTCTCGGAGGCCCTGCTCTCGGCCGACTTCACGCGGCTCCCGCCCGAGGTGATGATGAGCGCCGTGGCCCTCTCGATGAGCGAGCCGCTCTTCGAGTAGTGGGCGCCGCGCCGAGGGCCGAGGACGACGGGCCCGTCACCGTCCATCAGGCCCACCCGTCGCGCCGCCTGGACGAGGCCGCCGTCCGCGCCGCCGTCGCGCGCGTGCTCGACGGCGAGGGCTCTACCGCCGCCGACCTCTCCGTCGTCCTCGCCGACCACGCCACCGTCCGCGCCCTCCACCGCGACTGGCTCGGCCGCGACGTCGACACCGACGTCGTCTCCTTCCCCCTCGACGACGACGCCCCGGCGCGGCGCGTGGTGGACGGGGAGGTGTACGTGGACCTCGACACCGCCGCCGAGCGGGCGCCCGAGTTCGGCGGGAGCTTCGAGGCCGAGGCCCTCCGCTACGTCGTCCACGGCCTCCTCCACCTCCTCGGCTACGACGACGCCACCGACGCCGAGCGGGCCGAGATGCGCCGGCTCGAAGACCGCTACCTCCGCGCGGGTGAACGGGAGCCGGACGCGCGGTAGCGGCGCCCGTACCTTCGCCTGTCCCTCCCCCCAGTCCGTCCTCCCGTGAAGCTCGTCATCGTCGAGAGCCCGGCGAAGGCCAAGACGATCCAGCGCTACCTCGGCGCCGGGTACCGCGTGCGCGCCTCGCTCGGGCACGTCCGCGACCTCCCGCCCAAGGAGATGGGCGTGGACGTGGAGGAGAGCTTCCGCCCGCGCTACGAGACGCTCTCCAAGAAGAAGAAGACGCTGACCGCGCTGCGGAAGGAGGCCGCGCAGGCCGACGAGGTGCTCCTCGCGACGGACCCCGACCGCGAGGGCGAGATCATCGCGTGGCACCTCCGCGAGGCGCTCAAGCGCAAGAACCGGAACGTGGCCCGCGTCACGTTCCAGGAGGTCACGCGCGAGGCCGTCCGCCGCGCCGTCGCCCAGCCCCGCGCCGTGGACGACCGGCTCGTGGACGCCCAGCAGGCCCGCCGCGTAATGGACCGGCTCGTGGGCTACACCGTCTCGCCGTTCCTGTGGCGCGCCGCGCGCGCGGGCGGCACCGAGGCCCCCGCCGGGCTCTCCGCCGGCCGCGTCCAGACCGCCGCCCTCCGCCTCGTCGTCGAGCGCGAGAAGGCCCTCGCCGACTTCGTGTCGGAGGACTACTTCAGCCTCGACGCGACGTTCGAGACGCCGCAGGGCGAGCGCTTCCAGGCGACGCTGCGCGAGGCGTTCGGCCAGCGCGTCGGCGGACCCAGCGAGAAAGGCGTGCGGCAGGTGCTCCGCACCCACGACGAGGCCGAGGGGCTCGCGGCGCTCGCCCGCCAGGCCGACTACGCCGTCCGCTCGGTCGAGACGAAGACGGTCCGGAAGAAGCCGCCGCCGCCGTTCACGACGTCGACGCTGCAGCAGGCCGCGAGCGTGCAGCTCAAGATGAGCCCGAAAGGGGCCATGCGCGTGGCGCAGCAGCTCTACGAGGGCGTCGAGGTGGAAGACGGCGAGCGCGTCGGGCTGATCACGTACATGCGGACGGACGCGACGCGCCTCGCCGCCGAGGCCGTCTCCGCCATCCGCGCCCTCATCGCGCGCGACCTCGGGACGGAGTACGTCCCCCCGAAGCCGCACACCCACGGTTCGAAGGCGCACGCGCAGGAGGCCCACGAGGCCATCCGCCCCACCCACTTCGACAAGACGCCGAAGGCCGTCCGCAAGTGGCTCACCCCCGAGCAGTTCGCGCTCTACCGGCTGATCTACTACCGCACCGTCGCCAGCCAGATGGCCGCCGCCGTGGTGGACCGGACCGTCGTGGACGTGGCCGACGAGGAGGGCCGGTTCGTCTTCCGCGCGACGGGCGAGGTCGTCCGCTTCCGCGGCTTCCGGCAGCTCTACGAGGCGCCCGACGTAGACGGGAAGAAGGCGCGCGCGGGCGACCGCCCCGCGCAGCCCCTCCCCCGCTCGCTCCGCCCTGGCCTGCCCCTCACGCTCGCCGAGCTGGCGGCGAAGGCGCACCAGACGAAACCGCCGCCGCGCTACACCGAGGCCTCGCTCGTCAAGGCCCTCGAGAAGCACGGGGTCGGGCGGCCGAGCACCTACAGCCAGACCCTCGCTACGATCCAGAGCCGGGGCTACGCCGAGCTGAAGGCGCGGAAGCTCTGGGCCACCGACCTCGGCATCCGCGTCTGCGACCTCCTCGTGGCCCACTTCCCGAGCCTGTTCGACCTCGGCTTCACCGCCGAGATGGAGGCGCAGCTCGACCACATCGCCGCTGGCGGGCTGGGCTACCGCGACGCCCTCGCCCCGTTCTACCGCGACCGCCTCCTCGCCGCCGTCCGCGCCGCCGAGGGAGGCATCGGGGGACGCCAGCCCGGTAGCCGACGGGCGACAGGGCCGCCGGCCACGCCCGACGCCCTGCCTCGCTCTGCCCCCCAGGGCCCGGCGGCGGCCGCGTCCCCCTCGTCCGAGCCCACGGTCTGCCCCCGCTGCGGGAAGCGGATGGCGCTCCGCTCCGGCCCCTCCGGCCGCTTCTGGGGCTGCACCGGCTTCCCCGACTGCCGCACGACGCAGCCGTGGGTGGACCCCCAGGCCGTCCGGTGCCCCGCGTGCGGCGAGGGCCGGCTCGTCGAGCGCCGGTCCAAGAAGGGCGCGGCGTTCTGGGGCTGCACCGCCTTCCCCGCGTGCAAGCACGCGCAGTGGGCCGAACCGCTGCCGACCCCCTGCCCCGCCTGCAGCCACGCGTTCCTCGATCGCCACACCCGCCGCGACGGGACGCAGCAGACCCGCTGCCCGCGCTGCGAGTACGTCGCGGCGTGACGGCGAAGGCTGGGAAAGTTGCGTCCCCCCCTTGCATCCGACGGACCCTTCCCCTATCAAGGGGATATGACCCCGGGCGCCCGTCGCGCTCGCACGTCGAGCGGGGCGCCCTCCCCCATCCCACTCATCCAACCCGGAGGGTTCTGTCTATGCAAACCCGGATCACCGCTCGTCACGGCGAGACGTCGGACGGCCTGCGCGCACACATCGAGACCCAGCTCAGCAAGCTGACCCGCGTCTACGACCGCATCCACGGCGCCCACGTGGTCCTCCAGGACGACCCATCCCCGTCGGCGGACAAGCGCGTCGAGATCGCGCTCAACGTCTACCGCCAGACGCTCAAGGCCTCCGACACCGGGCCTACCCACGCCGCGGCCGTGGACGGTTGCGTGCGCCAGCTCCGCCGGCAGGTGACCCGGTACAAGGGGAAGGTCCGCAACCGAAAGGGCAACGGCACCCCGCGTCCTTGACCTCCCGTCTCACCGAGCGCAACGCCCCCGGTGGCCGACGCCGCCGGGGGCTTCTGTTGGACCACGCTGTAGGGGAGGCCGGCGCTCCCCGAGCCCGCCGGGGCGGAGGGCCTCACGCCATCTTCCGGAGCGGCTCCACGACGCGGCACACGTGCTCGGCCGTGCTCATGATGTAGAAGTGGATGCCCGGCACGCCGGCCTCCATCAGCGCCTGCGCCTGCTGCACGGCCCACGCCTCGCCGACGGCGGCCACGTCCGCGTCGGCCTTAGCCGCCTCGACCTCGGCCGCGAGCGCCTCGGGGATCTCGCAGTGGAACGTGCGCGGGAGCGAGTGGAGGTGGCTCCGCCGCGTCAGGATCTTCAGCCCCGGCACGATGGGGACGGTGATGCCCACCTCCCGGCACCGCTCGACGAAGTCGAAGTAGTGCCGGTTGTCGAAGAACATCTGCGTCACCACGTAGTCGGCCCCAGCGTCCACCTTCCGCTTGAGGTTGAGAACGTCCCACGTCGGGTTCGGCGCCTCCTCGTGCTTCTCGGGGTAGCCGCCAACGCCGATGCAGAAGTCGGTGGGGCGCGCTTCGAGGAGGTCCTCGAGGAACCGCCCCCGGTTCATGTCGACGACCTGGGCGACGAGGTCGCAGGCGTAGGTGTTGCGGGAGCGGTCGGGCCGCTCGGGCTTGTGGTAGCCGAGGTCGTCGCCGCGGACGACGAGGACGTTGCGGATGCCGAGGTAGTGGAGCTCGATCAGCGCGTCCTCGGTCTCCTCGCGCGTGAACCCGCGGCAGAGCAGGTGCGGCACGGCGTCGATGCCGTAGCGGTGCTGGAGCGCGGCGCAGAGGCCGATCGTGCCGGGCCGCTTCCGCTTGGTGTGGCGGCGCACCGTGCCGTCGGGCAGCTCCTCGTAGTAGACCTCGGCCGCGTGGCTCGTCACGTCGATGAACGGCGGCTCGAACGGGAGCAGCGCCTCGACGATGTCGAGGATCTCCTCGACGGAGCCCCCGCGGCGGGGCGGGATGATCTCGTAGGAGATGAGGGGCTCCCCAGCCCGCTCGTAATGCTCGACGACTTTCACGGGATACCGGCGCTCTGTTCTTCGGACCGGACCGGAGACCGCCCAGACCGGCCCTAGTTCCTCCGTCGCCAGAGGTCCTCCTGGAGGGGCGACCCGCCGGGTCCCTCCCCCTCGGCCACCCGCTCGCGCTCCGGCATGGCCGGGCGGGCCGGCCGCCGCCGGAGGTCCTCCACGATGTCGAAGGCGCGCACCGGCACCGCCTGACCCCGTCGGCGGGCGGCGGCCCAGCGGGCCGTCCCGTCGAGCGGGAGCTCCTGCTCGGGGTACAGCAGCCGCGCCACGTTCACCGCCGTCCAGATGCCCATGAGCAGGACCGCCGGGAAGACGATGAGCGCGAAGATGCCGGTAACCATGGCGTCGGTCTACTCCTGCAGGCCGGGCTGCGGCGTGGGGGTGGTGGGTGGAGCCGTCGGCACGTCGCCGAAGAGGGCCGTGTCCGGGGGCAGGACGTAGGGCGGCGGGGTGGCGGACTGCTCGAGCCGCTCCTGCCGCTCTCGGAGGGCGGCCTCCTCCGCCTCCAGGATGTCCACCGGGACCGCGCTCTGCTCCTCGAACGTGTCGCGGAAGCCGGTGTCGAGGTAGGTGAACGCGAGGAAGATGACGAGGAAGACGCCGCTCCCCACAAACGCGAGGAGGTTCGTGCCGCCGTCGTACTTGAGCGCCATAAAGAAGGCGGCGACCAGGTACGCCTTGGCGCCCGCGATGGCGAGCGCGACGGGCACGCTCAGCGGGCCGAGCGGGACGTAGCCGGCGCGCTCGGCGAGCGCGAGGCCGACCGTCACGATCGTCAGCAGGACGAGCCCCCCGAAGGTGCGGAGCAAGAGCTGAGGCGAGGCGACGTGGTGCCCACCGTGGCCGGTGTGCTCCTCGTGCGTGAGGTGGGAGTCGGAGGGGTGCGTCGTTGCCATGCCGTGCGCCAGGGATCCCGCAGCGGGATCAGATCAGGTACATCAGGGGGAAGAGGAAAATCCAGATGATGTCCACGACGTGCCAGTACAGCCCCACGTTCTCGACGGGGGTGTAGTAGACGCTCGTGTAGTCACCGCGCCGCGCGCGCCAGGCGAGGATGCCGATGGCGATCATGCCGATGATGACGTGGAGGCCGTGGATGCCCGTCATCACGTAGTAGATCGAGAAGAAGATGCCCGCGCGGGGGTTCGAGAAGATGGCGCCGTGGCGCCCGTGGCCGTCGTGGTCGTCGGCGGCGTGGAGCTCTGCGCCGTGGGCGGCCTCCTCGCCGTAGTCCTGGGCCACGGCCTCCTCCATCCCGAGGGCTTCCTCGATCCCCTCCTCCTCGATCAACTCGCCCGTCTCGCCCCCACCGGCGGCGGCCTCATCCCCCCCCGAGACCACGATGGGCTCCTGCGCGGCCTCGCCCGGGATCGCGGCGCCCTCCGGGACCTCGTCGGCGTTCGGTCCGGGGTCGGGCAGCCCCTCGACCACGGTCGGGGCCGCGGCTCCACCCTCGGCCTCCTCGGCGGGCAGGAGCGCGACGGCCTCCTCGCCCGAGACCGTGATGGTGCCCTCCTCGAGGACGAAGTACTTCCCGGGGAAGATGCCGAGCTCGAACTTATGCGTGTACTCGAAATACTTCACCACCATGAACGTCCCGGCGAGGGCGACCGTGGCGACGAGGTTCCAGACGAGCACCTTGCGGTTGTCCGTCTGCGCGCCCCGGATGGCCCACGCGACGGTCAGCGACGAGAGCAGGAGGACGAGCGTGTTGAGCCCGCCCATCACGGTGTCGAGCTGCTCGCTCGCCTCGGCGAAGAGCTCGGGGTACCACGCCCGGAAGATGGCGTAGGCGACGAACATCCCGCCGAAGAGGAGGATCTCCGTCATCAGGAACAGCCACATCCCCAGCTTCGAGGCCTCGAACTGCTGCTCGGCCGAGACGAAGTAGTGCTGGAGGTGCGCCGGGTGGAGCTGCCCGTCGTGCCCGACGAGCATGACGTCCTCGTGCCCGTGGTCGTCGTGGCCGGGCTCGCCGTGGACCTGCGGCGTGGCGACGGCGGGAGAGGCTTTCGCGTGATCGGCCATGGTGTTCCGGAAGGCGCGCGGCCCGGCGGGCCGCGCGTCCGCGATACAATGTCGGTGGCGTCGTCGGGCGGGGAGGTGCCGTCGTCCACGGAGATCGTCTCCTGCGGGGCGCCGACGGTGACGTCGGGCACGGGCGCGGGGAGGCCGGCGCCGTCGCCCGCCCCGTCGCCGCCGAAGACGGCGTGGTAGTCGTAGGGGCCGTGGGTGACGAGCGGCGTCCGGTGGAAGTTGTGCGGGTCGGGCGGGCTCGTGCAATACGCCCACTCCAGCGTCACGGCGCCCCACGGGTTGCCCGGGGCGAGCTTGCCACGGCGGAGCGACCACAGCCCGTTGACGAGGACGACGAGGAGGCCGACGCCGAGCACCCACGAGCCGATGGTCGAGAGCTGGTGGAGCGGCTCGAGCCACGGCATGTCCGGGTAGTCGAAGTAGCGGCGCGGCATCCCCTGGCTCCCCATGATGAACTGGACGAAGAACGTGAGGTTGAAGCCGATGAACACGAGGAGGGCCGAGATCTGGCCGAGCCGCTCGCTGTAGAGCCGCCCCGTCATCTTCGGCCACCAGTAGTGGAGGCCGCCGAGGAGCGCGATCACCGTCCCCCCCATCATCACATAGTGGAAGTGGGCGACGACGAAGTAGGTGTCGTGGAGGTGGATGTCCACGGCGAGCGCGCCCACCATGATGCCGGTCACGCCGCCGATCGTGAACAGGAAGAGGAAAGAGAGCGCGTAGAGCATCGGCGTCACGAGCCACACGCTGCCGCGGTACATCGTCGCGACCCAGTTGAAGATCTTGATGCCCGACGGCACCCCGATCAGGAACGTGATCATCGAGAAGACGACCGACGAGATCGGGCTCTGCCCGCTCGTGAACATGTGGTGGCCCCAGACGAGGAAGCCGAGGAGCGCGATGGCGAGGGACGAGAGCGCGACGGCGCGGTAGCCGTAGACCTTCTGCCGGCTGAACGTCCCCATCAGCTCCGAGATGATCCCGAACGCCGGCAGGATCATGATGTAGACGGCCGGGTGGCTATAGAACCAGAAGAAGTGCTGGAACAGCACGGGGTCGCCGCCGAGGGCCGGGTCGAAGATCCCGATGCCGACGACGCGCTCGAGCGCGAGGAGCAGCATCGTGATGCCGATCACCGGCGTGGCAAGGATCTGCACGATCGACGTCGCATAGACCGACCACAGGAAGAGCGGCATCCGGTTCCAGGTCATCCCCGGCGCCCGCATCTTGTGGATCGTCACGATGAAGTTGAGGCCCGTCAGGATGGACGAGAACCCGGCGATGAACACGCCGAGCCCCATCGCGAGCACGGCCGTCCCGGTCTCCTTCGAGTACGGCGTGTAGAAGGTCCAGCCCGTGTCGACGCCGCCGGTGTAGATCGAGCCCAGCGCGAACGCCATCCCGAGCCAGTAGATGTAGAGGCTGAGGAGGTTGAGCCGCGGGAAGGCCACGTCCTTCGCCCCGATCATGATCGGGAGGAGGAAGTTGCCCAGCGTCGCCATCACGCTCGGGATGATGAAGGCGAACACCATCACGATGCCGTGCATCGTGAAGATGCGGTTGTAGGTGTCGGCCTCCATGATCGTCGGGCCGACCGAGAACAGCTCGAGGCGGACGGCGAGGGCGAGGAGGCCGCCGATCGCGAAGAAGGCCGCGACCGAGATCAGGTACATGATCCCGATCCGCTTGTGGTCCACGGTCAGGAGCCAGGACTTGATGCCCTTCTGCGCGTTGAGGTAGTTGTGCTCGGCCTCGTGGCCCGGCGGGAGGGCCGCCGTGGCAGCCGCCGCAACCGTCTGTGGAGTCGTCGCCATGGGGGGGTCGGATGGCGCGGCGGGGCCGCGCGGTGAGCGCTAGTCTTCGCTTTCGATCAGGTCTTCGTCGAAGCCGACGGGCTCCGAGGGGTCGCCCTCGCCTTCTTCGGGGGCATCGGCCGTCCCGAGGGAGTCGGCGGCGGCGGCACCGTCGGGGGTGGGGGGCGCGAGGTCGGCGGGGGTGGCGGCGCCGTTGATCTGCCGGATGAAAGCGGCGATGGCCTGGATGGCGCGGTCGTCGAGCTGGCCCTCGTAGGAGGGCATCTGCGGCTGGTAGCCCGGCGTGATGTAGGCGTTGGGGTTGATGATCGAGGTGCGGATGTAGTTGTCGTCCACGACGCCCTCCTCGCTGCCCGGCCGGGGCTCGCCCCAGATGCCGAGCCACGAGGGGCCCGTGGCCTCGGAGCCGTCGATGGAGTGGCAGGTGTTGCACCGCTTGCTCTCGTAGAGGAGCGCGCCGTACTCGGCCGGCGGGAGGTCCGCGCCGACGTCGCCGCCGCCGGTGCGGAGGAACTCGTAGAACTCGTCGCGGCCGACGACGCGGATCTTGGCGCCCATGTTGGAGTGGCCCGTACCGCAGTACTCGGTGCAGACGATCTGGTAGACGCCGCGCTCGGGCGCGTTGAACCACACGTAGGTGTAGCGGTTGGGCAGGACGTCGGACTTGATCCGGAACTCGGGGACGAAGAAGCTGTGGAGCACGTCCTGGCTCGTCATCACGAGCTTGACCGGCTGCCCCTCGGGCACCACGATCTCGTCGGTGTTGAGGCCGTTGGGGTACTCGAACGTCCAGAACCACTTCTGGCCCTTCACGTTGATCTCGTAGGCGTCGGCCGGCGGGATGCTCGTGCCGACGTAGGCGCGGAAGCCCCAGAAGAACACCACGAGCACGAGGAGCGTCGGGATCACCGACCACGAGAGCTCCAGCGCCTTGCTCTCCTTGACCGGCACGGGGCGGTCGGCGTGGGAGCGGCGGCGGTACTTCCACGCGAGGTAGACGATGCCGACGGCGACGATGACCGTGAGGATCGCGCTGGTGTAGAGGATGAAGTAGAACAGCGCGTCGATCTCGTGCGCCGTCGTCGCGCTCTGGGGGGGGAGCCAGAGCCCGTTCTCGCCGGTCCAGAAGTCGGTTCTCTCGTTCATCGGTCAGACGGCGCCGGGTCGAGTCCGGCGATGGGGCCGAGGGCGTCGGGGCCGGCGGTGCGCGCCCGCTCCCGGAGCCACAGCGGCACGAAGAAGATCGCAAGCACCACGAGGAGCAGGCCGCCGCCCAGCTTCATGATGTTGAGGATGACGGGGGTGTACGAGCGGGCGTCGGCGTCGTACTGGAAGCAGGTGAGGATGAGGCGGTCGAGCGTGGAGCCGACCGTCCCGTCGCCGGCCTCGACGAGGGCAAGCCGCACGTCGCGCGGCGGGTAGCCGATGCCGTAGAGGTAGCGCGTGATCTTCCCGGTGGGGCTGAGGAAGACGAGGACGCCCTGGTGCGCGTACTGCTGCGTCGCCTCGTCCCAGGCGTAGCCGAACCCGGCCTCGCGGGCGAGCTGGCGCACGGCGGCCTCCTCGCCGGTGAGGAAGTGCCAGTGCTCGGCAAGATCGGGCTGGACCGCTGACACCTGTGCGACGTACTTCGCCTTCGCCTCGGCCGCGCGCTCCGGCGTGTCGCGTGGGTCGACGGAGACGTTCACGACGGCGAAGTCCTCACCGGCCCGCAGGTCGGTCTCCCCTAGCGCCTCGGCCACGCCGTCGAGCACGAGGCTGCACAGCATGGGGCAGGTGTGGTAGGAGAACGAGAGGAGGACGGGCCGCTCGCCGAGGAGGTCGCCGAAGCGCACGGCCTCCCCGGCGCTGTTCGTGAAGACGAGGTCGGGCGAGACGCGCTCGCCGAGGTGCTCGGTGACCTCCACCGAGGGCGGCTCGACCTGCCCGTTCTGGCCCAGCGCCTGCGACGGGCCGCGCGCCACCTGCGCAGCGCTCCCCGCAGCCGTCAGGACGGCGGCGGCCAGGAGGAGCGAGAGGCGGGCACGGCGGGCGGTCATGGCAGCTGCTCAGGCGGCGCAGGCGACTCGGACGGTGTGGGCGGCTCGGCGGGGGCCTCGGCCGCCGGGGCGACAGAGGCCTCGACGCCGGGGAGATCGGACCCCGGCACGGCGATCGCGCCCGGGTCGAGGTCGGAGGCCACGGCGGGGGCCGGGTTGAGGTTGGCCCACGAGAGGTTGAACCCGACGCGGTCGGTGTAGAGCGCGGGGGGCCCATCGGGGTCCCGGTACGCGGCGACCACCTGCTGCATGGCCACGTCGACGGGGACGCGGTACCGGTCCTCAGCGTCCGGGTTGACCGCGTACTGCCCGAGGAGGTTCTCGGCCTCGGCGCGGAGCTCCCGGAGTTCGACGAGCCGCTCGGCCGGCACGTCCTCGGCCGCCGTCTCGGTGTCGTTCAGCTTCGGGAGGTAGAAGATGAAGTAGATCGACAGCACGATCGTGACGACGGCCAGGATCGTCGCCAGCATCAGCCCGAAGATCTGCGCCGACTCCACGCTCTCCTCCTCGACGCCGAGGTAGGCCGTCTCGGCCTCGGCGCTTGGGGCGGGCACGGGCGCCTCGTGGGCGGCCTCGCTCGCGGCGGCGGGGACGAGCCCGCCGTAGGGGCCGTACGGCTCCTGCTCGGCCGGGCGGACGATCGAGGGGTCGGCCTCGGGGCGGAGGCCCTCCTCAGGCGGCGGCGCGGGCTCGGCGCGGTGCGGATCCACCGTTTCGTCGGTCGGGCGCGGGGGGGCGTCGGCGGCCATTTCGGCGCCGCGGTCCTCGGTGCGCTCCTCGGGGTTGTCGGGCGTGTGCTTAGCCATCGGCGGGATAACGCGCGGGCGGGGCCGCTGTTTTCAGTCAGGATTGAAAGTGGGGTGAAACGTCCCCAGCGCCGATGCCCGCCCGGATCAGAAGTTCTCGAAGCGGACGGCGTCGGCGAAGTAGGGGTCGTTGTACGGGGTGAGGCTGTGGCGGCCGGCGCGCCAGAGCGTCGCGCCGAGGAAGACGCCGAACAGGCCGAACCACGCGGCGAAGTCCGTCCACACGAAGTGGGCGTGGGGCGAGGACGACGTGTCGGCGAGCTCGGCCGTGTCCCAGATCGGGTACTGCACCGAGGGGTCGGCGACGCCGACGGCCTCGAGCCCGCCGGCGGAGGGGGCGTGGCCGCCGGCGCCGTGGGCGTCGGCGATGATCGTCGGCAGCGCCTGCCAGTAGAGGTCGATCCAGTGCATCACGAGGAGCCACCCGCACATCACCGCGAGGACGGGGAGGATCCGCTTCGACGACCGCAGGATGAGGATGAAGAATGGGAGCGCGAAGTGGAAGATGAGCAGGGCCCAGCTCAGGCTCTCCCACCCGTTCGTGAACCGGTCGATGAACCACTGCGTCTCCTCGGGGAGGTCGGCGTACCAGATCAGCATGTACTGGCTGAACGCGATGTAGGCCCAGAACACGACGAAGCCGAAGATGAACTTCCCCATGTCGTGGTAGTGCTCCACCGTGATCACGTCCTCGAGGTAGCCGGCCTTCCGGAACAGCAGGGCGAGGAACGTGGTGAGGCAGAGGGCGCCGAGCCAGCCGCCGGCGAAGAAGTAGACGCCGTAGATGGTCGAGAACCAGTGGGGGTCCAGGCTCATCAGGAGGTCGTAGCTCGCGAACGCCGTGGCGACGGAGGCCAGCGGGATGCCCCACCCGCTCACGCGGCGCGCCTTCAGCGTGTTCTCGACGCTGGGCTCGGTGTCCTGCCGGACCGAGAGCACGTAGAGCCGCCGGCCGAGGTAGGACCACAGCAGGAAGTAGGCCGCGAGCCGGGCGAGGAAGAACGGGACGTTGAGGTAGCCCTGCTTGCCGACGAGGATCGGGTCGTAGTACGCGCCGCCCACCTCGTAGAGCTCCTCGTGCGTCCAGTGGTAGAGGTCGTGGAGCCCGAAGAGGATGGGGATGCCGAGGACGGCGAGCAACGGGAAGTTCGCCGCGAGCTGCTCGGGGATCCGGCGGAGCGAGGCGCTCCACCGCGCCTTCGTGATGTGCTGGATCATCACGAAGAACAGCGCGCCGATGGCGATCGAGACGCAGAACACCCAGCCCACGAGGTAGGCGTAGAAGAACCGCTGGTGGTCGGCGAAGAGGCCGAGGAACGAGAGCGCCGTCAGCACCACGCCGACGCCGAGGGGCACGGCCCACCAGCGGTAGTCGCCGGAGAGCTGGAACGTCCGGGCGGCCCGCTCGCGGTCGTCGGGGACGGGGTCGAGGAGGAGCCGGGTGAGGGGGTTCGCCATGAGGGGAGGCTGCGTGCGCCGTGCTCGCGGGTGAGCCCCGCGGAGCACGCGGTACGGGCTATTGCGTGACGTTCACGTTCGGGTTGTAGGTCTCCAGCCGCTCGCGCTCGGGCGCGGGCAGGGCCTCGACGGTGGCGTCCTGGGAGCGCTGGAGCGCGCGGATGTAGGCGACGATGGCCCAGCGGTCGGCCGGGCTCACCTCGTGGGCGTAGCTCGGCATGCTCCGCACGCCGTTCGTGATGACCTCGTAGAGGTACCCGTCGGGGACGGTCCGGAGGTAGTCGGAGTGGTAGGTGGGCGCCGGGGTGTAGCCGTAGCCCTGCCCCCCGTTGCCGACCATGATGATGCCGCGGCCGTCGCCGACGATGCCGTGGCAGACGCCGCAGTAGATGTCGTAGCGCTCCTGCCCGCGCTCGACGAGGGCCGCCGTGACCGGCACCGGGATCTCGGCCACGAAGTCGCCGCCGGCCGTGCGCCCGAGGAGGGCGGGGGCGGTCTCGGTCGTGCGGAGGCGGCCGCGCGGGATGGTCCCCGGCACGGGCGTCCGCATCGCCGCCTCGTCGGCGAAGAACGGGTTCGCTTCCTGCGCCTCGAACCGCTCCTGGTGGTCCATGTTGGGGTTGAGGTGGATCGGCGGGTCGTCCGACTTCATGCCGCGGCAGCCGGCGAGGACGACCGGGAGCGCGAGGGCGGCCAGCAGGAGGAGGCGGTGGGGTCGAGTCATGGGGGTCTGGCAAGACCCGTGACCGCGGCGCCCGAGGAGGCAACCTCCCCACGCGTCACGCATCACGCGTCACGTTAGATCTCTCCGGTCGTGTGCGGCGGGGTGGCAGGGGCCTCGGCGGGCGCGCGCGCTGGCGGGGCGTCGGCCGCCGGGGCGCCGTCGCCGGGGGCCCCCGCCTGGGCGAGGGCTTCGGCGCCGTCGTGGTCCACGTACTCGACGCCCTGGGCGCCCTCCTCGAACAGCGCGCGCGCCGTCGCGGCCCGGTCGAACTCGGCGTCGGCGGCGGCGATGTGGAGGAAGAACCCGTCGTCGGTGGCGCGGCCGAAGCGCTCGGAGTGGAAGAGCGGGTTGTAGGGCTTCGGGAGCGCGTTGAGCGCCAGCATCCCGCCGATGGCGCCGAGCGCGGAGAACAGCACCGTCAGCTCGAAGATGATGGGGATGCTCGGCTCCCAGGCGAAGAGCGGCTTGTTCGAGATCGCGATGGGGTAGTCGACCGCGCTCGTCCACCACTGCAGGAGGACGGCGGCGGCGGCGCCGATCAGCCCCATCCCGAAGACGATGAACCCGAGCTTGGAGGGCCCGAGTCCCATCGCGCGGTCCATGCCGTGGATGGGGAACGGGCTGAAGGTGTCGAGGCGGCGGTAGCCGCGGGCGCGGAGGCGCTCGACGGCGTGGAGGAGCGCGCCGGGGTCCGAGAACTCGGCCAGGAGGCCGACGTGCTGGTTGGCCCGGACTTCGAGCTGCTTGCGGAGGAACGACAGCATGGGCGTAGCGCTAGGCGGTGGCGGGCGGCTCGACGTGGCGGGCGGGCGCGTTCACCTCGGGCTCCGCCCCGGCGTGGCCGTCGCCGTGGCCGTAGAAGTGGGGGTCGGCCTGCGGCATCACCCCCTTCACCTCGGCGATGGCGACCATCGGCACGAAGCGGAGGAAGAGGAGGAACAGCGTGAAGAACAGCCCGAACGTCCCGAGGTAGAGCGCGGCGTCCCAGATCGTCGGCGAGAAGTAGTCCCAGGACGACGGGAGGTAGTCCCGGTGGAGGCTCGTCACCGTGATCACGAAGCGCTCGAACCACATCCCGATGTTGACGATGATCGAGACGAAGAGCATGAAGCCGATCGAGCGGCGGAGCTTCTTGATCCAGAAGAGCTGGGGGAGGATGAGGTTGCAGCTCATCATGATCCAGTACGCCCACCAGTACGGCCCCGTCGCGCGGTTGAGGAACGCGTACTGCTCGTACTCGACGCCGGAGTACCACGCGATGAAGAACTCCGTGATGTAGGCGAAGCCGACGATCGTGCCCGTCACCAGGATGATGATGTTCATCTTCTCGAGGTGGTCGAGCGTGATGAGGTTCTCCAGGTTGTACACCTTCCGCGCCACCACGAGCAGCGTCACCACCATCGCGAAGCCGGAGAAGATGGCGCCGGCGACGAAGTAGGGCGGGAAGATCGTCGTGTGCCAGCCGGGGACGACCGAGATGGCGAAGTCGAACGAGACGACGGAGTGGACCGAGAGGACGAGCGGGGTGGCGAGGGCGGCGAGGATCATGTAGGCCCGCTCGTAGTGCCGCCAGTGGCGGTTCGAGCCCGTCCAGCCGAGCGCGAAGAAGCCGAGGATGCGGGCGCGCAGCATCCGGCCCGCCTTGGCGGCCCGGTCGCGGATCGTGCCGAGGTCGGGGATGAGGCCGACGTACCAGAACAGCAGCGAGACCGTCCCGTAGATGGAGACGGCGAAGACGTCCCACATCAGCGGGCTCTTGAACTGCGGCCACATCGCCATCTGGTTGGGCACGGGCAGCATGTAGTAGTCCAGCCACGGGCGGCCGGTGTGGACGCCCGGGAAGACGAGCGCGCACGCCACGGCGAACAGCGTCATCGCCTCGGCGGCGCGGTTGATGCTCGTGCGCCACCGCTGCCGGAACAGGAAGAGGATGGCCGAGATCAGCGTGCCGGCGTGCCCGATGCCGACCCACCACACGAAGTTGACGATGGCCCAGCCCCAGCCCACGGGCACGTTCACGCCCCAGACGCCGGTCCCATTCCAGATGAGGTAGGCGAGGGCGAGGCCGAAGATGGCGAGGCCGCCGAGGGCGAGCGAGAACGCCAGCAGCCACTGCACCGGCGTCTTCTTCTCGGTGTGCGCCGAGACCAACTCGGTGACGTCGTGGAAGGAGAGGTTGCCGCGGACGAGCGGGGCGTCCTCGAGCGTCTTCGGCACGCCGTCGTGGTGGGCGGTGGCGGCGGTGGAGGCGGTGCGGGCCATGGTCGGGGGCGAGGGGCGGAGGGGGAGGAGGGCGTGCGGCGCGCCCTCCCCGGCGTCAGACTTCGGCGGGCGTCTCGGGGTCGAGGTCGACCGGCGAGCCGATCGCGAGGCGCGGGTTCGGGTTGCGGAGCCGGGCGAGGTAGCTCGTCCGCGGCTTCACGTTGAGCTCGGCGAGCACCTCGTAGGCGCGCGGGCTCGCCTTGGTGCGGACGACGGCCGCGCCCGGGTCCGAGATGTCGCCGAACGTGATGGCCTCGGCGGGGCACGCCTGCTGGCACGCCGTGAGGACCTCGCCGTCGCGGATCGGGCGGTCCTCGATGTGGGCGTACTGCTGCACCTTCCGGATCCGCTGCACGCAGTACGTGCACTTCTCCATGACCCCGCGGAAGCGGACGGTCACGTTCGGGTTCATCGCCATCTGGACCGTCAGCGGCGTCCGCTTCGTCCAGTTGTAGAAGTTGAACCGGCGGACCTTGTACGGGCAGTTGTTCGAGCAGTACCGCGTGCCGATGCACCGGTTGTAGGTCATCTCGTTGAGCCCGTCGGGCGAGTGGCTCGTCGCGGCGACGGGGCAGACCGACTCGCACGGGGCGTACTCGCAGTGCTGGCACAGCATCGGCTGCATCACCATGCCCGGCTCGTGGAACTCGCGGTCGTCGCTGACGACCTCGCCGCCGCCGTGGTCGTCGTGGTGGCCGCCGCCCCAGTCGGTGTAGTAGCGGTCGATCCGCATCCAGTGCATCTCGCGCCCGCGCGCCACCTCGTCCTTGCCCACGACGGGGATGTTGTTCTCGCTCTGGCACGCCACCACGCACGCGTTGCAGCCGGTGCACGTGTTGAGGTCGATGGCCATCCCCCACTGGTTCTCGCTGTAGAGCGCCTGCCCGATGCGGGGGTCGTTCATGGCCGAGCGGTCGTCGGTCCAGACGGGCGGGTAGGCCTCCCAGGGCGTCTCGTCGAGGAGGTGCTCGTCGAAGGCGTCGGCGGGCGCGGCGGCGTACTCCTCGACCGTCGCGACGCGGACGATGTCGCGGCCGGCCGTCGTGCCGTGGTCCTGCGTCGTGGCGAGGAGGTAGTCGCCGGGCGCGGCCGCCACCGCGAAGCCGCCCGGGAGCACGGCCGGGTAGCCCAGCCGCCGGAGCGGCGCCACGTTCGTGCCGACGGGCCCGCCGTCCTCGCCCACCGTCGAGGCGGGGGCGCCCTCGAAGTAGACGTCGAAGTCGCGGTCGAAGAGCCGCGCGAGGAGGCCGCGGTCGCGGAGCTGGCGCGGGGTCTCGATGAGGCGGCCGTAGCCGAGCTCGAGCTGGATCGAGCCGTCGGGGTGGCCGGGCTGCTCCCACACCGGGAGCGTCACGACGGTCTCGCCGGCGGTGATGGCGATGCGGTCGGCGTAGCGCTTCCCCTCCTCCAGCCGCATCGAGACGCCGAGGGCGCGGGCCGTCTCGGGGCTCATGACGGCGGCGTTGTCCCACGTCAGCTTCGTCACGTTGTGGGGCAGTTCCTGCATCCACACGTTGTTGGCGAAGCGGCCGTCGTGCACCTTCGGCGAGACGCGGAACGTGAGCTCGAGGGCGCCGGGGTCGAGGACGGGGAGGCCGGAGAGGTCGGGCGCCGCCGCCCCGGCGGCCCCGACGGCCGGGTAGGCCGTGCCGGGAAGGAAGCCGTCGTGGAGCGCCACGCGCCAAGCGTCCTCGCTGCCGAGGCGGCCGTCGAGCGTCTCGCGGACGAGCGCGTAGCCGGGCCGGTCCTGCCCCGTCGCGAGGAGGCCCAGCACCTCGAGGTCGGAGTGGGCGTCCTCGTAGAGCGGCGCGATGAGGGGCTGGATGATGGAGATCGTGCCGTCCCAGGCGCGGCCGTCGCCCCAGCTCTCGAGGTAGTGGGCCCGGGGCACGTGCCACGTCGCCAGCGCCGCGCTCTCGTCGAGGTGGGTGCCGACGTGGATGGAGAGCGGCACCCGCGCGAGCGCCGCGGCGAAGCCGAGGTCGGCCGGGAGGTCGTAGACCGGGTTGGTGCCCAGCATCACCACCATCTGCACGCGGCCGGCGGCCATGTCGCGGACGAGGGCCGGGAGCGTCTCGGCGAGCGGCGGCACCGGCTCGGCGCCGGTGTCGAGGTAGGCGACGGCGTCGGCGCCGTAGCGGCCGTTGAGGGCGGCGCAGAGGGCGTGGACGGGGGCCGGCTGCGTCGGGCCCGCCACGAAGGCGGCGCGGGAGCCGGCGGCGCGGACGTCCTCCACGATGGCCTGCACCACGGGGTCGTCGGCGAGGGCGGCCGAGCCGCGCGAGCCGCCACCGACGCCGAGGCCCTGGGCCACGGCCGCCGCGAGGTGCGGGATGTCGGCGGCGCGGTGGCGGACGCGGTGGTCGGCCATGCCGCCGGTGATGGAGTACTGGCTCTCGATGG
>JAWWCA010000003.1:0-39461 GCA_033720695.1 Rubricoccaceae bacterium | reverse complement strand
GGGCCAGCTCGCGCGTCGGGGTGACGACGAGGGCGCGGGGGCGGCGCGGGCCGCGGCGCGTGGGCGCGGCGGCGAGGCGGTCCAGCATCGGGAGGACGAAGGCGGCCGTCTTGCCGGTGCCCGTCTGGGCGCAGCCGGTGAGGTCGCGCCCGTCGAGGGCCACGGGGATGGCGGCGGCCTGGAGGGGGGTGGGGGTGGTGTAGCCGGTGGCGAGGACGCCCCGGACGAGCGGCTCGGACAGGCCGAGCGTGGAGAACGTGGTCATGCAGGGGGGTGTAGAGCGCCTCCGGCGGGAGGCCGGCGCGCTGCAGGGGTGGGGGGACGCTTTCGTAAACCCAAGACCACGGGCCGTCCCCGGGAGCGGCGGCGAGGCGCTGCTCGGGCGGGAGCCAGAGGGTTCGATCTCGGAGAGCGAGGGAGAGATCCGCTTCCGAAACGGCGACGAACCGGGAACGGCGGTCGCGGCGGGGCCGCAACCGTCTCAAGCTACCGCGCCCCCTCGCCGTGCGGGTGCGCCCGGCGTGAAGACGAGAGCGCCCTCAGGCGTCCACAAGGTGGCGGCGCGCCTCGGCGTCGGGCAGCCCCCGGACCTCGATCCGCGGCGCCTCGTCGGTCCAGACGCCCCCGGCGTCCTCGATGTGGACCGACGTCGGGTGGAGCCCCTCGCCCGCCTCGGTCCGCACTTCGAGCGCGAGGCCGGCGTGCCGCCGGTACGCCTCGTCGAGGTGCGGCGGGCTCTCGGCCCGCTGGCGCGGCCACGCCCGGCGCATCAGCTCCAGCACCACCGGCCGGATGGCGCCGTAGCCCTCGGTGGGCTCGAACGCCCCGCCGTAGACGCCCAGCGGGGGGTCCAGCGGGTGGAGGTCGGCGTGCCCCACGAGGGCGTCGTTGGCGTAGACGGCGACGGTCAGCTGGGGCACGGCGGGCCTGCGGGGGCGCGTGGGAGGGCGGGCGGTGCCCCAAGGTACGGCGGGCCCCCGCCGGCCTCCGGGGCCGTCCGGGGTGCCAGAGCGCTCACGTTCTCCATCGGCGCGGCCCGCCGGACGGGATATCTTCCCGCGCTCCCCCCGTTGCTGACCCCCGCCATGCGCCTCCGTCTCCTGCCCCTCGGGGCCCTCCTCCTCGCCCCCCTCCTCGCCCTCCCCGCCTGCGACAGCGGCGGCGAGATCGGGAGCGGGGGCGAGCTCGACCTCCGCGTCCTCTTCGCCGCGCCCACGGACGAGGAGGCCGACGCCGTCGAGGCCGAGTGGGCCGCGCGCGAGAACCCCGCCCGCGACGCCGACTCCACGGCGGTGGGGCGCCAGGACACGACGGGTACGCTCTACGTCGTCGAGCACACCCAGAGCACGGCCGGCGGCGCTCCGTTCACGCACTTCGGCCTCGTCCGCATCCCCGTCACCGAGACCGAGGAGCCCCTCCCCGTCCTCGTCTACCACCACGGCGGCGACGACGGCCTCACCGCCTCGGGCTTCCTCGCCACGCTCGAGCTCTACCCCCTCCTCCGCGACGCGGCCGTGTGGGTGGCGCCGGTCTACCGCGCTGAGACCCTCACGGCCGACGCCGCCGGCCTCTCGGGCACCTACACCGCCGGGGGCTCGCCGAGCCCGTGGGACTACGACGTCGACGACGCCATCGGCCTCCTCAACGCCGCCCTCGCCCTCTTCCCCGACGTCCTCGACGGCGACCGCATCGGGGCCCTCGGCTTCAGCCGCGGCGGCAACACCGCCCTGCTCCACGCCGTCCGCGACGACCGCGTGGACGCCGTGACGGACTACTTCGGACCCGCCGACTTCTTCAACCTCGTCGCCCGCCAGCTCACCGCCGCCGCCGCCGAAGGCGACCCCGACGCCCTCGCCCTCCCCGGCGTCGCCTACCTCGACGAGACCGTCCTCGACCCCCTCGTCGCGGGCACGCTCTCGTACGAGGCCGCGCGGCTCGAGCTCGTCCGCCGCTCGCCCGGCCTCTTCAGCGGGCGCCTCCCGGACACCCAGGTGCACCACCACCGCGAGGACCCCATCGTCCTCGTGCAGTTCTCGGAGGCCTTCATCGCCCGCGTCGAGAACGACCCCAACGTCCAGCTCGACGACAACATCTACACCAACCTCCTCCCGGACGGCGTCGCGTCGTTCCACGACCCCGCCGCGATGCCGGAGAGCCTCCGCGACACCGAGCGGTTCATCCTCCGCCGGTTCGAGGGCGTGATGCCCTGACGCCGGGGGCTACGCCGGGGCCTCGACCACCCGGAGCCCCGGCGGCGGGCGGACGGCGCGGGAGCCGTCGGCCGCGCGTGTGACCTCGAACCGGCCCGAGCCCACCGGGAGCGCGAGGCGCCCCGTGTACCCCTCGACCGGGGGAACGAGGCGGACGGTGTCCTCGACCACGCCCTCCACGCCGAAGACGGCCCGGCACAGGAGGACGGCCAGCCAGGACGCGAACCCGTGGCAACAGCTCGCCGAGGGCGCGTGGTGCTCCCAGAGCGTGCCCGTCGCCTCAGCCATGGGTAGGAAGTAGGCGACGGCCTCGTCGAGCGCCTGGGCCGCGTGCCCCGTGCGGAGGAGGAGCTCCAGGCGCAGGAAGGTGCCGTTGAGCATGGCGGCCGGCGCCACCTCGGGGTACGTCGTCGCCGCGTCGCGCCGGGGCCCGAGGTCGCGGCGCAGCGTCTCCCACAAGGCCCCGTGCGTCTCGGGCGTGGCGAGGCCGAACGTGAAGGCGTAGTACTGCGCGACCTCGGTCCGGTGCGGGGCCGGGACGAGGCGCCCGCTCTCACGAACCGCCTGGTCGCGGAAGAACCGCCCGTCGAACGACTGCGCCGCGACGGCGGCGCGCACGTGCTCGGCCTGGCGCCGCCACGCACCGTCGCCGTAGAGCCGCCCCGCGGCGTCGAGGGCGGCGGCCCACAGCATGTTCGTCGGGTAGTTGACGCCGGCCGTGAAGCGGTTGGCCGCCGACCACTCGACGAAGACCCAGCCGTCGAGGTCTTCGAGCAGGCCGTCGGCGTTCCGGCACCCGTCGAAGTAGTGGAAGAGCCCCCGCACCTTTTCCTCGAAGGCATCGATCAGGGGTCGGTCGCCGCTGCGACCGAGGTACTCTTCGAGTTGGAGAACGAGCCAGAGCGGCCAGTTGGGGATGAACAGGCCGTTGGGGTGGTCGGCCGGGTAGTTCATCGGGAGCATTCCCTCGGGCAGCTCCGGGAGGGGCGGCGCGAGGGCGTAGTTCTCCAGGAACGCCCTCTCGACGTCGGTGCGGCCGGTGAGGAGATGGGCGGCGCGGGCGGTGAAGAGGCTGTCGCACGGCCACCCGGCGCGCTCGCGCGAGGGGCAGTCGGTGAGGAGGTCGAGCGCGTTCGGGGCGAGGGTGGCGCGGGCGGCCTCGAAGAGGGCGTCGAGCCGCCTGTCGCTGCACGCGAACGCAGCATCGGACACGTCGGGGTTCTCGTACAGCCGCTGATGGAACGCCTCCACGCGGCACGCTCCCTCCACGACGGCCAGCTTGAGGTACCGCAGCCCATACGGCTCGAACGTCTCGACGGTGTAGGCCCCGGGGGCGAGGTCGAGGTCGAGGATGCTGACCGTGCGGAGCCGCCGCGGGTCCACGTCGCCGTCGGTCAGGATCTCGTCGAAGAGCGCGTAGAGCCGCGTCGGCGTGTCGCAGCGGAGGCGGAGGCCGATGAAGCCGGTCCGGTTCCGGCCGAAGTCGACCGTCCGGAAGTGCCCGGCGGGGAGGTCGAGCGGGAACGCGGCGGGCCGGTCCAGAGGGACCTGTTCGACTGTGCGGACGGCCTGCCAGTCGAGCGAGGTCGCCACCTCCAGCTCGGCTTCGCGGTAGCCCTTGAGGGTCGGGCCGAGCTCGGTGAGCATCCAGTCGCGGTAGAGCTCGGCCGGCGGGGCGCCCCGCTCCAGCCGCCCCGCACCGACGAGGCGGTCGGGCACGCGGAGCGAGACGTCGGGGATCGGCACGGCGCGCGGGAGGAGCGGCGGGACGGCCCCGACATCGCACGGCACCGTCTCGACGTCCGCGTCCAGGTCGGTGCGCCAGGCGTGGACGCCGGGCCAGAGGCGGAACGCCTCGGCGAACGTCCGCGCCACGCTGTAGCGCTCGACGCGTTGCACGTGGTCGGCCGGCAGGACGGCGTCGAAGCGAACGCCCTCCCCCGCCGTAGACGCCAGCACGCGCGCGCCCTCCGTGACCTCGGCCAGCACGAACGCGGGCTGGTCGAGGAGGTAGTAGCTGTTGACATTGTAGCCGACCGCCTCGATGGCGAGGAGCGCCGGCCGGTCGCCGAGCGGGAGCGCCCACGCGTCGACGCGGAAGCGCCCGTGGGGTCCCCGCGCCGGCCCATGTCCGACGAACGCCCCATCGAGCGTGACGCGGTACACCGACGAGGCCGTGACGCGGAGCATGGCCGACTCGCCCGCCGAGGGCGGGAGCACGACGCGGAAGCCCGCGTACCGATTCATCTCCCGAGCGCGCCCTGCTGGCCAGATCGGACGGGCGGAACGGAACGCGCCCTCGGTTGACAGATCAGCCTCCATGGAGCGTCGGGGTCGCCACTGAATCGCCCAGGAATCCTGCCAGAAGCCCGCCCTCCGCACGGGGCCGGGCCCGCTCCGTGCAGAGATGGAGCACGAGACTGCATCTCGGAGCACTGGTCCGATTCTCCGTGCTCCCGTGGTATGTCAGGCTGTGATGAAAGCTGAGACCGCCCTCCGGGAGCACGCCCAGGACCTCCACCCACTCGTCCCCCGGAGGCGGGGTGAGGCCCACGCGCTGCGCCTCCAGGTCCGTCTCGAAGAAGTCGCCGGCCCGGCGGTCGCCCCAACGGTGGGAGCCCGGCACGAAGCGGACCGGGCCGCTCTCCGCCGTCACGTCGCTCAGGGCGACCCACGCGGTGAGGAGGCCGTCCGGGCTCTCCCAGTCAGACGCCCAGTACTGGTAGTCCTGGTGCCAGCCCACGCGCGTTCGGGCGTCGGGACGCGTTGCGGGAGGCTTGTAGAGGAGCTGCGCCCACCACACCTGGACCCGCTCGGCGCCCGTGATGGCCGCCGCCGCCGCCCCGATGCCTGGATGGCGAGCGACAGCCTGCAAGGCCCGGCTCGCCAGGTGCGGCATCTCGATCTTGCACAGCGCGTCTGGGTCGTCGCCGGGCGTCCAGGGCGAGGCGTAGGGCGCGCGCGCCGTGTCGTAGCGCCCGTCGCGAACGGCCTCCAGCCCGGCCCGCGCGGCGGCGACGAGGTCGGGAGACAGCACCGGTTCCTGGACGAGAACGAACCCGTCGGCCTCGTAGCGGGTGCGCAGGTCCGTCATGCCGAGAGGAAGGCGTGGCGGAGGGGGACGGTAGCGGCCCGTCCGCTGCGCGAGGTGAGCGTGACGGCCTCCTCTCCTGCGTGCGGCCGGATCTCCGCGACGCCGTCGAACCCGTCCGGGACGGCGGCGACGGCGTTGATGCAAGCGACCTCGAACGGCGCCCCGTCGAGGTGGTGCACCGTCGGGAGGCCCTGCTCCGACAGAGGGTTGGGAGCGGCCGATGCCGCGAGGCCGAGGTGGAAGTAGGACGTGACCTCTTCGAGCCCGAGCACGTTGGCGTGGCGCCCGCTCCACGGGGGATAGTGGCGCCCGCCGTTCGAGAGCCAGAGGACGGTGTGCCGGAGGACACGCGGGTCCTTGAGGGTGAACCAGACGTAGCCTTCGGCAGGGAAGGTCACCGCCGTCCAGGCCAGGCTGCCCTCTTCGGACGTGAGGAGCACGAGGTCCTCGTATCCGCGCCGCGCGGGGTAGCGGCTGAGGTCGGCGGGTTCCCCTGTCACCGTCGGCACGGCGCCGAGCCGGTCAAAGCGGGCGCCCGGTCGGAGGAGCGAGTAGCCGCGGTGCGCGGGGTCCTCGATCGGCACCGGCGAGGTCTGGCCGAACTGGAAGGGGCTCGTGGCGACGAGGCCGCTGCCCTCCCGGTCGGGGAAGCGGAGCATGGCGTGGTGGCCCATGCTCATCGGGCCCGTCATGCCGGTGATCGTGTGCCGCTGGTAGAGCGCCGTGTGGCCCTCGACAAGCGTGATCGCCCTGGTGACGTGGCCGGGCCGGATGGTCGTCTCCAGGCTCAGTCGGAGCACGGCTTCATCCTCGCGGTGCTCCAGCGCCTCGAAGGCCCAGGAGGCATTGGCTGTCTCTCCGTGAGGCGGGTGATCCTCGCCCTCAAACGGCTCCCCTCCTCCAAAAGGCGCGCAGAAGAAGTCGCCCCGGAGCACCCGGAGCATGGGAGGAAGATCGGCATGATGCTCCTCCGCCCACGGGGCGACGTGGTAGGGCTGCACCGTCCGGTCGCCGAGGCGGAAAAGGACGGGTCCGAGGTGCCCGCCCGTCTCTGTCACGAACGCCTCGACGGCGCCGTTCGCGAGGCGCCACGAGGGCTGGCCGTGGACGGTCTGGAGCGCGCTCATCGGTGACAGGCGAGGGGGGCTCCCTGTACGCCGATCTCGACGCGGGAGAGGTGCCATCGGCCCAGATTCGCCACGAAGAGCTGGTCGAAGCCGGGCCCTCCGAAGGCGATGTTGGTCGGGTTGCCCAGCGTGTGCGCCTCCCAATCGTCGAGGACCACCTCCGGCGCGCCGCCGGGCGCGACGCGGTAGATCCGGCAGGGGGTGTAGCACGAGACGTAGAGGGTGCCGTCGGCGTCGACGGCAACACCGTCGGGAACGGTTTGCGGGAGCAGGGCCACGACTTCGCGTGCTCCCGCCGTCCCATCGTCACGAATCGCGACCCGCTCGACGCCCGGCAGCCAGGAGCAGACCACGTAGAGGGTGTCGCCTTCTGGGGAGAGGCACATCCCGTTCGCGAAGTTGAACGGTCCGGCGTGCCACACCCGTCCCCGGCCGTCGCCGTCGAACGCCAGCACTCGGCCGTTGACCTCGCGGAAGGCCCCACTGTCGGAGACGTAGAGCGTACCGGCCGAGTCGAAGACGGGGTAGTTGGGGATCGAGAGCGCGTCGCCGTCCTCGGGAGCGCGGGCGAACTCGCTCAGGGTGCCAGAGTCGAGGTCGAGGCGCCAGACGCACTGCTGCTTGAGGTCGCACGCGGCGAGCCACGAGGCGTCCGGGCTGAACGCGATGCCCAACACGAAGCCCCCGGTGTTGGCGACCTCCTCGACGGAAGAGCCGTCGGGGGTGATGCGGTAGAGCTGCCCCGCCTCGCCGCCGGCCCAGATCGAGCCGTCCGGATGTACGGCCACACCCTCGGGGTGGTCGAGGCCGTCGTAGAACACCGAGACGCTGGTGAGAGGGAGCATTGCGGGCGGAGTCGGGGGAGGAGTGGGCATGGACGGCGGAGGGCTCACCCAGCGCGGTCTTCGTCGGTCGGCCCCTCGCTCGGTGCCGACGGGACGGCCCAGTCGGCGCCGGGCCAGAGGCTGAACCAGCCGGGGCGTTCGGGGTCGCGGTCGTAGGGGTAGCCGCCGAGCGTCTGGTACAGCTCGGCGTACTCGGCCAGCTTGTCGCGGTCGAGCGTGACGCCCAGGCCGGGGCCGGTGGGGACGGCGAGGGCGCCGTCGCGGTACGCCATCTTGCCGCCCTCGATGACGTCGTCGGTGAGGTGGTGGTAGTGGGCGTCGGCGGCGAACGTGAGGTTGGGGAGGGCCGCGCCGAGGTGGAGCATGGTGGCGAGCTGGATGCCGAGCTCGCCGGAGGAGTGCACGGAGATGCCGAGCTGGAACGTGTTGCACACGACCCCCGCCTTCCACGCCTGCCGGAGCCCGCCCCAGAACGTGGTGTCGAGGAGGATCACGTCGACGGCGGTCGTGCGGATGCAGGCGGCGAGCTGCTCGAAGTTGACCACGACCGTGTTGGTCGCCGTCGGGATGCGGACGCGCTCGCGGACGCGGCGCATGCCCTCCAGGCCCCACGTCGGGTCCTCGTAGTAGTCGTTCGGGAGGTCCTCGATGGCCCGCCCGATCCGGACGGCCTCCTCCACCGACCACGCGGCGTTGGGGTCGATGCGGAGGCGGTGGCCGGGGAGCGCCTCGGCGAGGGCGCGGAAGACCTCGACCTCGTGGTCCGGCGCGAACACGCCGGCCTTGAGCTTGTGCGTCGTGAAGCCGTGGCGGTCGGCGAGGGCGCGGGCGTGGCGGACGATCGCGTCGGCCGTCTCCTCGCCGCCGTGGCCGTTCCGCTCGCCAGGGTAGCGGAAGAAGAGGTAGGACGCGAACGGGACCGCCTCGCGGAGCGCGCCGCCGAGGAGGTCGCAGGCGCGGACGCCGAGCTTCTGGCCGATGAGGTCGATGCAGGCGAATTCGATGGCGGCGTGGAGCTGGAGCCGGTTGTTGTAGAGCGACGCCGTCGGGTTGCAGACTTTCCAGAAGAGCGCTTCGAGCTGCATCGGGTCGTGCCCGAGGAGGTAGGGCTTGAGGCCTCGGAACGCCGCCTCGGCCGACTCCCCGCCGCCGCCCATCTCGCCCAGCCCCACGAGGCCCTCGTCCGTCTCCACCTCGACGATCGTGCGGACGAACCGGCCCCAATGGGCGCCGTTGGCGTGGCGGAGCGGCGCCTCCAGCGGGACGGTGACGGTCGTGGCCCGGATGTCGGTGATCGTCATGGCTCAGTCCCGCTTGCTCCCGCCGATCGAGAGGCCGAGGCCGCCGTCGATGCGGAAGGCCTGGCCCGTGATGAACGCCGCGTCGTCGCTGCAGAGGTAGCCGATGAGCGAGGCCACCTCCTCGGGCGTGGCGATGCGCTTCACCGGGTGCATCTCGTGCACCTCCCGCATCACCTCGTCGGGGTCGGGCGACTCGTTGACGGCCCAGCGGAGCATCGGGGTGTCCACGGTCCCGGGGCACACGGCGACGCAGCGGACCGCCGGCGCGTAGTCCACGGCGATGCTGCGGGTGAGACCGAGGAGCGCCGTCTTGCTCGTCGTGTAGGCGGCCACGTTCTGCTGTGAGATGAAGGCCTGCACGCTCGCCACGTTCACCACCACCCCGCCGCCCCGCGCCTGCATGGCGGGCAGCGCCTGACGGGCGCAGAGAAACGCGCTCTTGAGGTTGACGTCCAGCACCTCGTCCCAGAGCGCCTCGTCGGTCTGGGTGACGGTGCCGTAGCGCTGGATGCCGGCGTTGTTGACAAGGACGTCCACGCCCCCCAAGGCGTCCTGCACCTCTTGGAACGCGCGCTCGACCTCGGCGCCATCAGCGACGTTGCAGCGGACGAAGCGGGCGGCCTCGCCGAGGTCCGCGGCCGTCTCGGCTCCGGCCTCGTCGGTGTCGAGGATCGCGACGCGGGCGGCCTCACGCGCGAACAGGGCGGCCGTCGCCGCGCCGATGCCTTTGGCGCCGCCGGTCACGACGGCGATGCGGTCGGAGAAGCGCATGGGTCAGAGCGGCTCTTCGCGGACGGGGTTGGTCAGGATACCGATGCCACTGATTTCTACGGAGACCGCGTCGCCGGGGCGGAGCCAGCGCGGCGGCTGCTGGGCCATCCCGATGCCGAGCGGCGTGCCCGTGAGGATGACCGTGCCCGGGAGCAGCGTCGTGCTCCCGCTGAGAAACGCGACGATCTCGGCGACGGAGAAGATCATGTCGGCGGTGCTCGTCTCCTGGACGACCTCGCCGTTGAGCCGCGTGCGGAGCCGGAGCGCCTGCGGGTCGGGGATGGTCCGGCGGAGCGCGAGGTCGGGGCCGAGGGGGCAGAACGTGTCGAAGCTCTTGCCGCGGCTCCACTGGCTCCCCCCTCGATCGATCTGCCAGTCGCGCGCGCTGACGTCGTTGGCGCAGGTGTAGCCGAGGACGTGGTCGAGCGCGGTCTCGGGCGTCGCGTTCTTGCAGGTGCGCCCGATGATGACGGCCAGCTCGCCCTCGTAGTCCACGCGGTCGCTGCGGAGCGCGCGCGGGAGCAGGATCGGCTCTCCCGGCGCCGCGACGGCGTTGATGCCCTTGGCGAAGATGACGGGATGGTCGGGGACGGGGAGGCCGGCCTCCTCGGCGTGGAGGCGGTAGTTGAGCCCGACGGCCCAGACGACGGGCGGGTCCACGGGCGCGAGGCGCGCGGCCACGTCGGCCACCTCGTCGGTCTTTTCCATGTCCCCGAACGGACTGCCCCGGACGACGCACGTCGTGCCATCGTCGCGGTCGATGGCGTAGCCGATCCGTCCGGCGGGGTCGCGGTAGCGAAGGAGCTTCATCACGTCCCAGCGGTCCAGCCGCCGTCGATGTAGAAGGGGACGCCGGTGACGAACGAGGCCTCGTCCGAGGCGAGGTAGAGCGCGGCCGCGGCGATCTCCTCGGGCCGCGCCATCCGGCCGACGGGCTGCGTCGCGCTCATCTCGCGGTAGGCCGCCTCGGGGTCGGGGTACTCGGCGAGGCGCTGCTTCACGAACGGGGTCTCGACGCGCGCCGGGCAGATGGCGACGGCGCGGAGGCCCTCGGCGGCGTGGTCGAGCGCCAGGCACTTCGTCATCCCGACGACGGCGAACTTCGTGGCGCAGTAGGCCACCCGGTCCTTGATCCCGGTGATCCCACCGATCGACGCGAGGTTGAGGACGACCCCGGAACGCCGCGCCAGCATCCCCGGCAGGAAGGCACGCGTGGCGTTGAACACGCCCCGCACGTTGACCGCGTACATCCGGTCGAAATCGGTTCCCGTCGTCTCCAGGAGGGTGCCGACGTGGCCCACGCCCGCGTTGTTGACGAGCACGTCGAGGCGGCCGTGCCGGTCGTGGACGGCGCGGGCCGCCGCCTCGCAGGCGGCCTCGTCGGTCACGTCGAGGATGTGGAAGACGGCGTCGCCGCCGGCGTCGCGGATGGCGGCGGCGGTCGCCTCGCCCGAGGCGTCGTCGCGGTCGGTGACCCAGACGGCGGCGCCGGCCTCGGCATAGCGCCGGGCGATGGCCTGGCCGATCCCGGAGCCCGCTCCGGTGACGAGGGTGACGCGGTCGCGGAGGGTCATGGGGAGTCGCGTGGGTGCGGCGTGGGGCGCTCGGGGATCGCTTGACAGGGA
Source organism: Rubricoccaceae bacterium (assembly GCA_033720695.1). Classification (GTDB taxonomy): domain Bacteria; phylum Bacteroidota; class Rhodothermia; order Rhodothermales; family Rubricoccaceae; genus DATGQT01. The sequence continues at coordinate 28,488 of JAWWCA010000003.1, read as the reverse complement.
TCGGCGCGGCGCCGTATCCTCCTCGTCGAAAAGGTAAAGTCATCAAATCACCTTGTCAATCGGCGCCATGCCGTCCGGCCCCGCCGCCCCACTTCTCCGCCGGAACCTCCCCGACGACCTCGCCCGGCGCATCGCGAGCCTGATCGAGGCCGAGGGCTACGCCCCGGGCGACCGCCTCCCCTCGATCGCCAATCTCGCCGGCCGCTTCGGCGTCGGGGCCCCCACCCTCCGCGAGGCGCTCAAGAAGCTGGAGACGCTCGGCACCGTCGTCGTCCGGCACGGCTCGGGGGTCTACGTCGGCGCGCGGCCCAACCGGATGATCATCCCGAACGGGGCGCTCACCGGCCGGCCGTCCAAGAAGACCCTCCTCGATCTCCTGGAGGCGCGCCTCCCCGTCGAGCTCACGACGGTCCGGCTCGCGGCCGCGCACGCCACCCCCGAGGACGTCGCCTCGATGGCGGGGCTGCTCGCCCACGCCGAGGCCCACCTCGACGACGACGACGTCCTCAACACGACGAACATGGCGTTCCACCGCGCCATCGCCGAGGCCTCTGGCAACGGCGTGCTCCACCAGCTCCTCGACGTGCTGACGAGCCTGTTCCAGGGCGAGCAGCGCGCCATCATGGACATCTACGGCTCCCGACGGCGCGACCACACCGAGCACGTCGAGATCCTCGACGCCCTCCGCGCTCGCGACGCCGACCTCGCCGTCGCACGGATGCGCGCCCACCTCGAAGGCGTCCGTGCCGTGCTCCTCCAGTGGGACGGCGACGCCGAACCCGACAGCGACTAACCCCCGATGAGGCGTATAGCGAACGACGACAGACGACGGACGACGGACGACGGACGGGCAGGCGGGCCCTCCGCCCTCCGCCCCCTGTCCGCGGCCCTCCTCCTCACCCTGCTCGCCACGCCCGCCCTCGCCCAGACCGGCAAGATCGCGGGCGCGGCGACGGACGCCGAGACGGGCGAGCCGCTCCCCGGCGTCAACGTCCGCGTCGAGGGGACGAGCTACGGCGCGGCGACCGGCCTCGACGGCGCGTACAACATCATCGGGGTGCCGCCGGGCCTCTACACCGTCCGCGCCACCTCCATCGGCTTCACCGACGTCGTCGTCGAGGAGGTCCGCGTCCAGAGCGGGCTGACGACGCCGCTCGACGTCGAGATGGCGGAGGCGGCTCTCGACGTGGGCGGCGAGGTGGTCGTGACGGCGGAGCGGCCGCCGGTCCAGCGCGACCGGACGGCGAGCGTGCAGTACCTCGACTTCCGCCAACTCGAGGAGCTCCCGGTGACGAGCGCGCGCGAGGGGCTGTTCGTCCAGGCCGGCGTCTTCTTCGACATCGAGCCCATCATGGGCGGGCTCGGCGGCTCGGGCCGCGGCGAGCCCCGCTACGCCGTCCGCGGGGGCGACCAGACGGAGGTGCGCTGGTTCGTGGACGGTGCGCGCACGGCGGCGCTCATCGAGGGCCGGGCCGACCAGGGCGGGTCGTACACGAACGTGAACCGCCTCGCCGTGCAGGAGCTCCAGATCCTCACGGGCGGGTTCAACGCCGAGTACGGCGACGCGCAGAGCGGCGTCGTCAACGTGGTGACGAAGGAGGGGGGCGACGACTACGAAGCCACGCTGGAGTACCTCTACGGGCCGTCCGGGCAACGCCACTTCGGCAACTACCTCTTCGACCCCGAGACGCAGAAGGAGTACCTCGACAACACCCTCGGCGACGGCACGCTCGACCCCGCGTGGTGGACGGACGAGCGCGCGAGCCAGGTCTACGACTACACCGCGCTCGACGACCACCGTGTGTGGGGCAGCCTCGGCGGGCCGCTCTTCGACCGCGGCGGCGTCCGCGCCACGGCCTTCGTGGCGGGGCAGTACAACCGCGAGGCCTACACCTACCCCCGCCCCATCGACCGCCGCGAGCTCGACGACGTCCTCGGCAACCTCGCCGTCTCCTTCGACGGCGGGATGAAGCTGAAGCTGACGGGCCTCTACAGCCGCGGCCTCCACTCCACGCTCCAGGAGAACGGCGACTTCGTGGTACAGTCGAAGTACTACCGCGGCTGGGGCTCCGTCCTCGACACCCGCCACCACCTCCTCGCCGCGAACTGGACGCACGCCCTCTCGGACCGCCTCTTCTACGACGTCACGCTGAGCGCCTTCGGCCTCGACTTCCGCGAGGAGCCCAGCCCCTTCCTCCGCCTCGGCGAGAGCCCGGACCAGGACATCTTCGGGTTCCAGTTCTACGAGGGCTTCCCGGACGAGCCCTTCCACGCCTACTCGTTCGTCTACGACCGCCGCGAGCGCGTCGGCGACCTCTCGCTGGAGGCCAGCGCCACGTGGCAGGCCGACGCCAACAACCTCCTCAAGGCCGGCGTCGAGGCCCGCCGCAACACCTACGACGAGGACCGCTCCTTCCGCTTCCCCTCGTTCACGACCGACGAGCGCTACTGGCTCAACCGCGGCCTCGACGAGACCTACCACCCGGTCCAGTTCGCGGCCTACCTCCAGGACAAGATGGAGTTCAGGAGTATGATCCTGAACCTCGGCCTCCGCTACGACTACTTCAACCCCAACCGCGACTGGTTCCCCGTCACCGACCTCCCCGTCCTCGCCCTCGACCCCCTCTACGACCCCGCGCTCGACCCCGACGGCGACCAGATCGACGAGAACGGACGCGTCAAGTACGCCTTCGAGAACGTGTTCGACAAGCCGAGAGCGCCGGCCCCGTCGTTCCACCGCCTCAGCCCCCGCATCGGCGTCTCGTTCCCCATCACCGACGGCTCCGTCCTCCACTTCAACTACGGCCACTTCTACCAGCTGCCGCCGCTCGACCGGATGTTCGAGTTCGGCTACTTCCGGCCCGTCTACATCGTCGAGTGCCAGTTCGCCTACGACAACGGGCTGCCCGTGGGCGAGGGCACGGACTACCCCCGGTGCACGCCCGGCCGCACGCACGCGACCTCGACCGAGGGCGACCCCGAGCGCGTCGTGGCCCTCTCCCTCGACGAGCTCAAGCCCGAGAAGACGATCTCGTTCGAGGTCGGCCTCGCCCAGGAGCTCGGCGACCTCGCCGTGCTCAACGTCGTCGGCTTCTACAAGGACGTCTTCGACCAGGTGCTCCCGCGCCAGGGCCTCTTCGACCGCATCGTGACGCTGCCCACGGGCACCTTCGTCACGAACCTCTCCGGCGACTACGGCGACGCCCGCGGCTTCGAGGTCAACCTCCGGACGCTCTTCAGCGAGCACGTCTCGTTCGACCTCAACTACTCGTTCTCGCGCTCGACGCTCGGCCGCGCCACGCCCGGCCGCGTCGTCTACGACACGACGGGCGTGCCCACGTTCATCTACGACCAGGACGCGAGCCGCCGCCTGCCCTCGGAGCTGACCTACAGCCGCCCCCACATCTTCCGCGCGAACCTCTTCCTCCGCTACCCCGACGCCGGCCTCGGCGCCGGGGCGTGGGTCGACGCGATCCTCGAAGGGGCCAGCGCCTCGTTCCTCGGCCGCTACGTCTCGGGCCGGGCCTTCACCTACCTCGGCCCCGACGACCCGCCGGACACCATCGACAACCAGCGGCTCCCGGCGCTGACGACGCTCGACCTCCGCCTCGAGAAGCCCGTCCGCCTCGGGCCCCACCGACTCTCGCTCTACACCACGGTCACGAACGCCTTCAACACGCGGAACCTCCGCGCCTACGGCGAGCCCGTCTTCGACGCCGAGGCCACACCGAACTACGTCAACGAGGGGACCATCACGACGGTCGACGCCGCCGGCTACGACATCAGCTGGCAGACCTACTTCCCGCCCCGCCGCGTCCTCCTCGGCGTCCGCTACGACTTCAACTGAGCGCCGATGCCCATGCTGCCTCCGCCGCTCCCATTATTCACTCCTTGTCATCCTGAGCGCAGCGAAGGATCTCAGTGCAGTCCGCCGAGACGGCACGGGAGGCCGGCGTTGAGATCCCTCGTCGCGATGCTCCTCGGGATGACATTCGTAGGAACATGGAGCGTCTGCGCCGTTTCCTCCGCGGCGGCGCAGACGCGCGAGGCCGACTTCCGCGTCCACGACCGCGGCGAGCTGTGGGAGACGGCCAAGGACGACGGCACGCTCGGCGCCCCCGCCCCGCTCGACCCCTTCGAGTACTTCCCCTCGATGGACTGGCCCGGCGGGCCCGACGAGCTCGTCTCCAAAGAAGAGCAGCGCTCCTACCACGCCGGGGCCGGCCTCTGGATCGGCGGGCGGCGGGCCGACGGCTCGGTGTTCTTTTCCGAGAACGGCCCCCTCGGCTTCAGCCCTGGCGCGACGTACGACCCCATCGATGAGATCGAGAACTTCGTCGGAACGCCGGGCTTCGACCCGGCCGAGGCGGAGGAGACGATCGTGGCGCGGTTCACGACGGACGCCGGGCTGATGGTGCGGCGGACGACGCGGGCGTGGAGCTTCCGCGGCCTCAACACCTTCATCCTCATCGACTACACCGTCACGAACGTCTCGGGCGGGCCCCTCACCGACGTCTACGTCGGCTTCCCGTACCTCCTCCGGCCGAGCTACCAGGACGTCAACGTCCACAACGGCTGGGGCGACGACTTCAACCGCGACGACGAGCGCGTCGCCTACGACGCCGACCGCGCGCTCCTGTACGCCTACGACGACACGCCCAACTTCGACCTGCCGGGCGACGTGGGAAACTACTGGGCCGCCCGCGACGAGCTCCGCACGACGGGCTACGCCGGCGTCGCCCTCCTCGACGCCCCGACGGGCACGGGCGGTGAGGCGCAGCCGGCGACGGTGCTGTGGGCGCAGCTCCTCAACAATGCCCAACGCCTCTCGCTCTCCGGATCGAGCGCCGCCGACCTCTACGCCATCCTCTCGGGCGAGGACACGTCGCTCCAGGCCGCGCCGGGCGAGACGATCACGCCGTTCACGCTCCTGGGCATGGGGCCCTACGACCTCGGCCCGTCGGAGGCCGTCCGCGTCACGCTCGTCGCGGCCGTCAACGGGATCCCCCTCAGCGAGGCCGTCGAGGGGCTGGCGGCGCAGGCCGACCTCCCCGCCGGCCTCGACTCGCTTCAGGCGAGCGTGGACCGCGCCGCCGCGCTCGCCGCCGCCGACTACGCCGCCGACGCGATCCCGCCCCCCGCGCCCGAGCTCGAACGCCTCGCCCTCCCCGCGGCCCAGGCCATCTCGGTGGCGTGGGACCCGCTGGAGCGGACGTGGACAGACCCGTTGAATGGCGCCGCCATCGAGCAGTACAACGTGTACCGGAGCGAGCGCGGCTTCATCGGGCCCTACGACCGCGTGGCCCGCGTGCGCATCGGGAACGCCACCGACAGCACCCGCTACTTCGACGCCGCGCGCGACCGCTGGCAGGTCGTGGACAACGGCGTCGGCCTCGGCTTCGGCTACTTCTACGCCGTCACCGCCGTCGACGCCGACGGGCACGAGAGCTGGCTGACGAACCGCAACGCCGACCCCATCACCGTGGCGAGCAGCGCCGCGCCCGACGCCCTCGGCGTGCGCGTCTTCCCGAACCCGTTCCGCCGCACCTCCGGCTTCCCCTCCGAGGAGGACGCCAACACGATCGTGTTCAACAACCTCCCCGCGCAGGCGACGATCCGCCTCTACACGGCCGCCGGCGAGCTCATCCGCGTCCTCGAACACGACAACCCGGACTCCGGCCAGGAGGTGTGGGACCAGCTCACGACGGCCCGCCAGCGCACCGCCCCCGGCATCTACTTCTGGACCGTGGACTCGCCCGTCGGCACCGCTCAGGGCACCATCGTCATCATCAAGTGAGGCCCGGCATGGAGACGCCCAACGCTCGCCCCCTTCCCGACCGCCCTGCCCATGCTGGGAGGATGGAGGGTAGAGGATGGAAGATGGCGAGTTCTCTTCGACCCTCCATCCTCTATCCTCTATTCTCTATCCTCGCCCTCCTCCTCGCCCCCGCAGCCGCGGCGCAGATCGACTACGGGTTCGACTTCGAGCGCTCGGGCTCGGCGGGCTTCCAGTTCCTCAAGATCGCCCTCGGCGCCCGTGAGAGCGCCCTCGGCGAGGCCGCCGCGGCCCTCACGAACGACGCGAATGCCGTCTTCTGGAACGTCGGTGCCCTGCCGCTAGCGGGAGAGACGCAGGCGGCGTTCTCGCACAACGAGTGGCTCGTCGAGAGCAGCCTCGACGCCCTCGTGCTCTCGACGCCGATCGGCAACTACGCCCTGGCCCTCAGCCTCGCCCGCTTCGGGATCGAGCCGTTCGAGGAGACGACCGTCCTCGAGCCCGACGGCACCGGCCGCATCGTGGACGCGGGCGACTTCATGGTGGGCCTCGGGGGCGCCCGCCGCTTCACCGACCGCCTCACGATCGGCGTCCAGGCGAAGTACGTCCACGAGACGCTCGACGACGACGCGTTCTCGAACGTGCTCTTCGACGTCGGCGCCCTCTACTACACCGGCTTCCGCAACCTCCGGCTGGGCTTCGCGCTCCAGCACTTCGGGCCCGACGTCGAAGGGCTCACGTTCGACTTCCGGACGCCGCTCCTCTTCCGCGTCGCCGCCGCCGACGAGCTGGTGCAGACGGCGAACGTGACGGTCAGCACGGCCGTCGAGCTCGTCCACCCGACCGACAACAACGAGTGGGTCAACGCCGGGCTGGAGGCTCGGCTCCTCGACGTCCTCGCGCTCCGGACGGGCTACCGCCTGAGCGTGGACGAGGGCGCGTGGTCGGTGGGGGCGGGCGTGGCCCCGCCGCGCGTCGGCGGCGTCGGCGTCCGAGCCGACTACGCCTACGTCCCCTACGGCGACCTCCTCGGCGCCACCCACCGCTTCACCGTCACCCTCGGGCGCTGATGCGTACACACACCCCATCGCACTCGGATCGCCCTGCGGGCTCAGCCCTCGCACGACTGTCCCCCTTGGCAGGGGGGACCGCTTTGCGGGTGCTTGAACAGAGCGATGCGCCCGCAGAGCGGGGGGGCTTGTGCAGCAAGGCGGTGTCCTGATGGAGCGCCTCCGCCTCATCGCGCAACGCGTGCTCATCGCCCTCGGGGCCGTCCTCGCCGTCGGCTTCCTCTTCTGGACCCCGGCCCCCGACGAGCCGGACGATGGCCGGACCCACATCCGCTACTGGTACATCGTCGGCGCCGAGGACGACGTGCCGTACCACGCCCGGCGCTTCAACGAGGTGCAGGACGCCATCGTCGTCCACGCCACGCCGATCCCGTGGACGGAGCACGAGCGGAAGATCCTCACGGCCGTCCTGAGCGGCGACCCGCCCGACGTCGTCAGCCAGTTCATCCCCGTCGTGAAGTGGGCCTCGCGCCTCGCCCTCACCCCGCTCGACGGCTTCCTCGCCGCCTCCGGCCTCGACACGACGGCGTTCTACCCCGCGCTCTGGCGCGAGATGACGTGGCAGGGCCAGACGTTCGCCCTCCCCGTCAACTCGACGTCCTACGCCCTCTTCTACAACAAGAGGCTCTTCCGCGCGGCCGGCCTCGATCCCGAGGACCCGCCGGAGACCTGGGACGAGTTGGAAGCCGCGGCCGAGCGACTCACCGACCGCGACGCCCGCGGCCGCATCGTCCAGGCCGGCTTCGTCCCCGACTACGGCAACCTCCCGACGACGCAGCTGATGGCCTGGCAGCAGGGCGTCGCGTACCTCTCCCCCGACGGCGCGACGGTCCACCTCGACACCCCGGAGGTCCGGCAGGCGATGGGGTGGCTGGCCGACTACTACGCCGCCTACGGCGTCGACGACCTCAAGACGTTCACGGCCGGGCTGGGCACGGCCGAGCAGCACGGGTTCCTCTCGGGCAAGCTCGGCATGGCCGTCCTCGACCTCTCGTTCCTCGACCAGCTCGCGACGTACGCCCCCGACCTCGACTACGGCGTCGCGCCGATCCCGACGTTCCCCGGGCGGCCGTCGGCGTCGTCGGCGGGGAGCTGGTGGCTGGCGATCCCGCGTGGGGCGCGGCACCCCGAGGCGGCCTGGGCCTTCCTCCGGTTCGCGACGGCGCGCGAGACGCAGCTCGCCGAGGCCGAGGCGTCGTCGGAGGCGCTCGTCCCGGCCAACCGCCTCGCGGCCGAGGACCCCGCGTTCCTCTCGACCCCGGCCCTCCGCGTCTTCGCCGACCAGATGGCCGTGGCCCACTCCCCGACCGTCGTCCCCCTGGCGCACGACGTGTTCTGGCGCGAGTTCTTCGGCGCGCAGGAGCGCGTGCTCTTCGGGCTCCAGACGCCGGCCGAGGCCCTCGCCCAGGCCGAGGCCGTGGTGCAGGACGCCCTCGACCGCGCCCGCGCCTACGACGACTACGTCCACGCGACCGTGGACCTCGACGTGCCGGGGGGCTGACCGATGCGCCCCCGCCTCGTCCACGAGATGGCCCCCCTTCCGGGCGACGACGCGTCCTCCCCCACCAGGACGCCGCCCGGATCCCGCCGCCGCTTCAGCCGGCTTCGGACGCACAGCGCCCGAGAAGCGGCGGCGGGTTACCTCTTCCTCTCGCCGTGGCTGATCGGCTTCTTCGTCTTCGGGCTCTACCCGATGGGGATGTCACTCTACTACAGCCTCTGCCGGTACGACGTCCTCCGCGTCCCGCAGTTCATCGGGCTCGACAACTACGACGCCCTCCTCACGGCCGACCCCTACTTCGGCATCGCCGTCTGGAACACGGCCGTCTACACCGTGCTGCGGGTGCCGCTCGCCATCGTCGGCTCGCTGCTGCTGGCCGTGCTCGTCAACCAGAGCGTGCGCGGCGTGAAGGCGTTCCGGACGGCCTACTTCCTGCCGTCGATCATCACGGGCGTGGTGCTCTCGGTGATCTGGCTGTGGCTGTTCAACCCGTCGGTCGGCCTCGTCAACCAGATGCTCGGGCTCGTCGGGATCGAGGGGCCGCTGTGGCTGCAGAGCCCGGACTGGTCGAAGCCGGGCCTGGTGCTGATGGGGCTGTGGAGCATCGGCGGCGCCCGGATGATCGTGTTCCTCGCCGCGCTCCAGGGCATCCCCGACCACCTCTACGAGGCCGTCGAGATCGACGGCGGCGGGGCGTGGGCCAAGTTCCGGCACGTCACGCTGCCCATGCTCTCGCCCGTCATCTTCCTGTGGACCGTGCTGGAGGTGGTGTTCTCGTTCCAGGTCTTCACCGAGGCCTACGTCATGACGCAGGGCGGCCCCCTCAACTCGACGCTGTTCTACAACCTCTACCTCTATTACAAGGCGTTCGACGACTTCGAGATGGGCTATGCCTCGGCGATGGCCTGGATCCTCCTCGTGCTCACGCTCGCCGTGACCGTCGTGCAGTTCCGGCTCGGCAAGCGGTGGGTCTACTACGCGGGGGCCGGATGATGAAGCGTTGCGATACCACCCTTGCCTGTCATTCTGAGCGCGGCGGAGGATCTCAACGCAGCCTCTCGGTTGGGCACTCCGGTACGAAGGCGTTGAGATCCTTCCCCGCCTTCGCGGGGACCGCTGCGCTCCTCAGGATGACGTTTCGTAGGGGCGTGCGCTGATGGCGGCCTCCCGTCCCATAGGACTTCGGAAGGCGCTCGTCTACGGCCTGCTCGTCGCCGTGGCGGCGGCGCTCCTGCTCCCGTTCGCGTGGATGGTCTCGACCTCGCTGAAGGGGAACGAGGCCATCTTCGCGATCCCACCGCAGTGGATCCCCGAGACCCTCCGCTGGGACAACTACGCCGAGGTCTTCCGGCGGATGCCGTTCCTGCTCTACCTCCGCAACACGGGCGTCATCACCCTCTTCACGATCGTCGGCACCGTGCTGTCGGCCTCGCTCGTCGCCTACGCCTTCGCGTGCCTCCGCTGGCCCGGCCGCGACGCCCTCTTCCTCTTCGTCGTGGCGACGATGATGCTGCCCTTGCAGGTGATCATGATCCCGCTGTTCGTGCTCTTCAAGGAGTTCGGCTGGCTCAACACCTACAAGCCGCTCATCGTGCCGGCCTTCCTCGGCGGCGGCGCCTTCAACATCTTCCTGCTCCGGCAGTTCTTCCTCGGCCTCCCGCGCGAGCTCTTCGACGCCGCGCGCGTGGACGGCGCGAGCGAGTGGCGGATCTACTGGACGATCGCGCTCCCCCTCGCCCGCCCGGCCCTCGTGACCGTCGGCCTCCTCACGTTCATGTTCGCCTGGAACGACTTCCTCGGGCCGCTGATCTACCTCTCGGACCAGAGCAAGAACACGCTCGCGCTCGGCCTCGCCCTCTTCACCGGCCAGCACCAGACCGACTGGGGCGTGCTCATGGCCGCCTCCATCCTGATGATGATCCCGGTCATCCTGCTGTTCTTCTTCTTCCAGCGCTACTTCATCAAGGGCTTCACGATGAGCGGGCTGAAGGGATGATGCGGCTTCGGTGCCCATACCGACAGGATGCAGCAGACCGCTCCCCCCGTCCCGACTGCCCATCGCTTTCGCTCAAGTGCAGTCGGGACTGTCCCCCTCAGATGAGGGGGACAGCTCGCGCGTGCGCTAGACCGCGCGGGGGGTCAGAGCGCGAGCGGGGGGAGCACACCAGCCGATGGCTCCTTCCTCTGGCACTGCTCCTCCTCGCGCTGCCCGCGGGTGCCCAGCCGCTGACGGTGCCGCTCGACGCCGACGGGACCCTCCCCGTCTGGCTCGTGGCGGGGCCGTTCGAGCAGCCTGTCACCGGGTTCGGCACGCCAGGCGACAGGGACGCCGTCGGCGAGGCGACGGCGCAGCCGGCAGAGGGCGACCGGACCGAGAGCGCCTGGGCCGCCGGCCCCGTGACCTGGCGCCCAGCCGCGCCCACGGACGGCTTCGTCGACTTCCACGACGCCTTCGCCGACGTGGCGCCGGGCAGCGGCCCGGAAAAGATCTGGTGGGCGAAGGCGGGTTACGCCTCCACCACGCTCGTGAGTGAAGAGGCCCAGGACGTCCTCCTCCTGACCGGCAGCAACAGCGCCCTCGGGATCGTCGTCAACGGCGAGCGGGTCCTCACCCGAGCGGGCGAGCGCAACGCCGTGGCCGACGCCGACACGGTCCGCCTCCGCCTCCGGCCCGGCGCCAACCGCCTCCTCGTCAAGGTGGGGCAGTCGCACCGGAACGAGGGGCTGCAGTTCTTCGAGCCGCTGGCGTGGCAGTGGGGCTTCTACGCCCGGGTCGTCCGGCCGGACGGCGCGCCCGCCGACGTCCAGGCGCAGGTCTCGCTCACCGGCGACGCCCACGAGGCCGACCTCGCCACCTCCCTCTTCTTCCGCGACACGCCAGAGGGCCTCCGCCAGCGGCTCGACCTCGCCCTCACGCGCCGCTCGCCCGGTCTGGTCTCCGGCGCCGCCCACCTCACCCTCGGCGGCGAGACGACCTCCTGGCCGCTCGACGGGGTGCCCTTCGGCCTCAGCCGCTACGCCCTCTGGGTGCCGCCCGTCGAGGCGCCGACGGAGGCAACGCTGGCGGTGCAGCTCGACGGCAGCGCCCCGATCCTCCGGACGGTGACGCTCCAGCCGCAGCCCCGCGTCGAGCTCCACCTCATGCTCCTCTCCCACACCGACGTCGGCTACACGCACCCCCAGCCGACCGTCGCCGAGAAGCACGCGCTCCTCCTCGACGAGGTGATCGAGCGGGCCGAGGCCGAGCCGGACTTCCGCTGGACGATCGAGACGACGTGGCAGCTGGAGCAGTTCGTCGCGTCGCGCGCGCCCGAGCAGGTGGCGCGGCTGATGGCGCTCGTCCGCGACGGCCGCGTCGCCGTCTCGGCGGTCTACTCGAACCCGTTCATGGGGTGGGTGAGCGAGGAGGAAGGGCTCCGCTCGTACGGGCAGAGCCACGCCCTCGCCGAGCGCTACGGGCTCGACCTCCGCGCCGCCGTGGCGAACGACGAGCCCGGCTTCTCGTGGCGGCTCCCCGGCGTCCTCGCCGAGATGGAGGTGCCGTTCCTCGTCGCCGGCCTCAACGAGGTGTTCTCCGACTACCGGTTCCAGCGCACGCTCCCCAAGGCGTTCCGCTGGGAGGGCGCCGACGGCGAGTCGGTCGTGGTGTACCGGACCGAGGCCTACAACGAGGGGCAGAGTTACGGCCTCGTCAAGGGACCGGAGGCGATGGAGGACCGGATGCGCGAGCGGCTGGCCCGCCTCCGGGCGCAGGGCAACGCGCACGACCTCGTCCTCCTCAACACGACGTTCGCCGACAACGGCCCCATCCCCAACGCCGAGCTGGCGGGCGCCCGCGCCTGGAACGCGGCCTACGCCTCCCCCCGCATCGTCGTCTCCACGCTCGACGCCTTCGCCGAGGCGTTCCTCGACCGCTACGGCGACGACCTCCCGACGGTGCGCGGCGACTGGACCTCGGATTGGGACGTGCTGAACCAGGGCGAGCTGGCGCGGACGGTCCGGCAGCGCTGGGCGCAACACCACCTCCCCCTCGCCGAGGCCATGAGCACGGTGGCCTGGCTGGAGGATGGGCAGGCCCCGCTCCAGCCGCTCGTGGACGAGGCCTACCACCACCTCCTCCAGTTCAGCGCCCACGGCAGCGGCCTCGAGTTCGGCTACGGCGGCCCCGACGAGAACGCCATCACCGCGGCCTACCGCGAGGGCTACGTCCAGGAGGCCGTGCTCGCGACGGAGGCCGCGCTCCAGCGCGCCACCCAGCGCCTCGTCGTTCCGCAGGAGGCGTTCGAGACCGAGGCCGTCTTCGTCTTCAACGCGACGGGCGAACGCCGAGACGCACCCGTCGCGGTCGAGTTCGCCCACGACGCCGCCCGCTACCGCGTCGTGGACGCTGGGACGGGCGAGGCGGTGCCCAGCGCCGCCGACGGCTACGACCTCCTCTTCGTCGCCCGGGACCTGCCGGGCGTGGGCTACAAGAAGCTACGCCTGGAGCCCCGCGCCGGCGACGCGCCCAGCGACCTCCGCGTCGACGCCCACGCCATCGAGAACGCCCACTACCGCGTCGAAGCCGACCCCGCGACCGGCTGGCTCACGAGCGTGATCGACAAGCGCTCGGGCGAGGAGCTGGTCCGCGCGGGGGCGGCGCTGCCCTTCGGCGCCCCCGTCCGCTCCGTCTTCGGCGACCCCGCCTTCCGGCCCCTCCCGACGGACGGGGGGACGGTGGAGGTTGTGGACGAGCGGCCCGCGCGGCTGCGTCTCGTCGCCACCTATCCCGGCGCCGTGGTCCAGCGCGTGACGTGGACGCTCTGGGAGACCCTCGACCGCGTGGGCGTGGAGGCGGCCGTGGACCTGGAGGCGCTCGCGCCCGTCGAGCGCACCGAGTCGTACGGCCTCGCCTTCCCCTTCGCCCTCGACGCTCCTCAGGCGCACCTCGGCCTCCTCGGCGGGTTCGTGCGGCCCGAGCGAGACCGGGTCGCGGGCCTCGCCCACGACGCCTACTCGCTCCGCCAGAGCCTCGCCCTCGAAGGCGCCGAGGCGACCGTCTCGTGGGCCGCCGCCGACAGCCGCGTCGTCCACCTCCGAGAGACGGAAGGCGAGGCGGCCCCGACCGTCGTGGCTGTCCTCGCCAACCACTTCCCGCCGTCGTGGAACCGGAACGAGGAGAACGAGGGGGTGTGGCCGCTCCGGTTCGCCTTCACGCGGCAGCCGGGCGGCTTCGACGCCGCGTTCACCGACGCCTTCGGGCGCGGCCTCGCCCACGCCCCCGCCGTCTACCCGACGTGGCTGACGGCCGAGCCGACGGAGCGGTCGTTCCTCACCCTCGGCGGCGACCCCGCCCACCTCCTCTCCGTCCAGCCCGACGGCGACGCCGTCCTCGTCCGCCTCCGCAACCCCGACCCCGCTGCCGCGGCGACGGTCCGCGTGACCCTTGCCGACCGCCCCCTCCGCGCGGCGGAGCGCGTCGCGTTCACGGGCGAGGCCGCCGAGGCCCTCCCGCTCGACGGCGACGGCGTCTCGGTCCGCCTCGGTCCGAACGCGATCACTACACTACGGCTCTTCCCCCTGCCCTCCCCACCGTAACCCCACAGAGGTCCCTCATGCGACACGCTACGCCCTCCCCGCGCGCGCCCCGGCGCGACCTGCTCCTCGTGCTCGGCCTCGTCGCCGTGCTCCCCCTCTCGCTCGCCGCCTGCGAGATCCTCGAGGTGATCCAGCCCGAGGAGGCCGAGACCGGCGAGGTCATCGAGGTGATGGTCACCGTCGAGCAGCCCTACACCGACGTCAACCCGCACCGGGGCGTGCTCTCGGTCCTCGTCCCCGAGGACTGGACCTACGTCTCGGGCACCTACAGCGGCGACGCCGGCCCCGGCGACATGCTCGAGGACGCCGGCTGGTCCGACTCCACCTCCACCGTGCTCCCACCGCCGCCCGGCATGAAGTGGATCGCCACGCTCTCCGAGGACGCCCACACCGTCGACAGCGCCCCGGCCTTCTACGACGCCACGCTCCGCTTCGAGGTCGGGCAGACGACCGGCGACTTCGACATCGGCTACTTCACCACCAACGACGCCTTTGGCACGGCCGACATCGTCTTCGGCGACAACAAGGACAACACGGCCGACACCCTGATGAACGTGCCGATCACGGTCACGATGGGGACCGCCGCCGGGGACGACGCCGCGCCGCGGGCCTTCACGCTGGCGCCGGTCCACCCCAACCCGGTCACCGCCTCCGCGACCGTCGGCTACACCCTCGCGCGGGCCGCCGCCGTACGCGTGGCCGTCTACGACCTCCTCGGTCGCGAGGTCGCCGTCCTCGCCGAGGGCCGGCGGGCCCCGGGCGAGCACGCCGTCGCGCTCGACGCCCGCGCCCTCCCGGCCGGCACCTACCTCGTCCGCCTCGCGGTGGACGGCGACGTCGTCGCCACCCGCCGGATGACGCGGTCGCGCTAGCGCTCGGGGCCAGAGGGAGGGGCCGGGGGCGGATGCCCTGCCCCCGACCCCCTCCCCACCCCGCGTCTCCTCTCCCCCACCCTCTCGCCATGCCCCGTCCCCTCCGCATCGCCGGCGTCCGCGACCTCGGCCCCCAGTTCGTCGAGAACGACCACCGGATGGCCGGGCAAGACGGCGCCTACTCCATCCCCCTCCCCGACGGCACCGCCTTCTGGTTCTTCGGCGACACCGTCATCGGCGAGCGCCCGCCGGGCAGCTTCCGCGACGTGTTCGAGCGGCTCGCCGCCGCGGGCCACCCCGAGGGCCACGCCCCCTTCGAGCGGATGCCCACCAACACCGGCCTGATCCTCCGCGACGAGACGGGCGAGCACGGCCTCCGCGACTTCACCTACCTCCTCGACGGCGACGGCGCGATCCGCCAGCTCGTCCCCCCCGGCGCCGGAGACCGGCCCGGCTGGGACCGGACGTGGTGCATGGACGGCATCGCCCTCGGCGACCGGCTCTACCTCTACTGGATGCACATCCGGATGCGCGAGGCCGCCGGCGGCCCCTTCGCGATGGGCTTCGACGTGCTCGGCACCGGCCTCGCGCGCGGCACCGTCGGTGAGTGGCGGTTCGAGCGCGTCCCGCACGGCGGCGAGGACGTCTGGTGGCCCTATCCGCAGCCGCAGTTCGCCAACTGCGTGCTCCCGGCCGGCGGGTGGCTCTACCTCTACGGCGTCACGCCCGACGGCGACGGCGTGCAGCGGGTCTACCTCGCCCGCGTCCGCCCCGACCAGATCGAGGACCGCGACCGCTACGCCTACCACGACGGCGCCGGCTGGAGCACCGACGTCGCCGACGCGGCGTCGCTCTTCGACGGCCCACCCAACGAGCTCTCGGTGAGCCACAACGCCCACCTCGGCCAGTACCTCTGCGTGCACTCGATGGGGCTGGCGGGCGAGCAGGTGATGCGGACCGCGCCGCAGCCCTGGGGCCCGTGGAGCGAGCCCACCCCGTTCTGGACCGTCGAGGCCGCCCCGGAGAAGAAGTACCCCGTCATCACCTACGCCGCCAAGGAGCACCCCGAGCTCGCCCGCGACGGCGGCCGGGTCCTCTACGTCACCTACATCGAGCACGAGGAGTACTTCCCCCACCTCCTCGAGGTCACCCTCGGGTAGCGACGGCCTTCCTCTGCCCGAACCCTTCCTCCCGCATGATCCCCACCGTCGACGACCTGCAGAGCGCCCCGATGACACAGCGGTACGGGGACCTGTACGCGCTGCCGGGGCTGACCAACTTCCTCGGCACCGTCCAGGTGGACCTCGACCCCGTCGGCCTCCGCTGCCTCCAGTTCCCGCCCTACGCCACGGGCGACGCCCCCACCGCGTCGCTCTACCTCGACGACCGGCTGTTCCACGCGTGGGGCGAACCCGTGACGTTCACGTGGTCCCCCGACCGGGTCGTGCGCGAGGCCGAGGTGGGCGGGCTGCGGATTCGGACGACGACGGCGCTAGCCGTCGGACGGATGGCCGCCGTCGTCCAGATCGAGGTCGAGAACCGGAGCGGGGAAGGGCGCGCGGTGCCGCTACGCCTCGCCCTCCGGGGCCGCGTGACGTGCGCCCGCCGCCCGTGGAACCACCCCGAGGCGCCCCAGGAGACGGGACACGAGGTGACCATCGACGAGGGCCGCGGCGCGCTCCGCTTCAAGGCGACCGGGAGCGGGGCGGTCCAGATCCAGGGCCTGAGCCCCGCCCCCTCCGGCATCCGCGCCGAGACGCTCCACACGCCCCTCGCGCTCGACCCGGGCGAGACCGGCGTCGTCCACTACGTCCACGCCCTCGGCGGGACCGACGCCGAGGCGGAGGCCGCCTACGACGCCCTCATCGGGGACGTGCCCGGCGAGCTGGAGCGGGCGCGCGCCGACTGGAACGCGGAGCTGGCGGCGGTCTACACGCCCGGCAACGACCGCTTCTCCGGCCACCTCCCCACGCTCCACACCGACGACGCGGCGATCCGGAGGCTCTACTGGACCGGCGCCCTCGGCGTCGTCTACTTCAAGCGCGACACCCCGCACTCCGTCTACGGCCGCGCCTACGACACCCTCATGCCGCGCTACTGGGGGACGGTCACGTTCCTCTGGGATTACTTCCTGTCGAGCCCCGTCCACGCCCAGCTCGACCCCGCCGTGATGCGCGGCAACCTCGACCGCTGGATGCACCTCGACATCCACCAGCACTTCGGGACGGAGTACCTCACCGGCCAGGGCGTCGGCAACTGGTACGCCGTCAACGACTTCGCGATGGTGAGCATGGCGAGCCAGTACGTCCGCTGGACCGGCGACCGCGACTGGCTCACGACGACGGTCGAGGGCACCGACGAGCGCGTCGTGGACGCCCTCCGCCGCTACGCGACGAACTGGAAGCGGTTCAGGACCGAGAGCGGGCTGGCCGACTACGGCGGCCTCAACAACCTCCTCGAGTGCGTCCACACCTACCTCCACGAGGTCGCCAGCCTCAACGCCGCCAACGTCTACAACCTCCGCGAGGCGGGCCGCCTCCTCGCCCTCGTCGGCGCCCCCGACGACGGGTCGCTGGAGGCCGACGCCCGCGAGATTCTCCGCGACCTCCAGGCGCTCTACGTGGACGGCAAGGGCTACTGGCAGGCCCGCTTCCCGGACGGCTCGCTCCGCGAGGTCCGCCACGGCTACGACCTCCTCACCGTCCTCAACACCATCCCCGACGACCTCACGGAGACCCAGAAGCGAGAGATGGTCGCCTTCTTCCGCCGCGAGCTGCAGACGCCGACGTGGATGCACGCCCTCTCGCCCGGAGACGCCGACGCCGCGCGCGACGTCCGGCCGGACCACCAGTGGAACGGCGCCTACCCGGCGTGGCCGCCCGAGACTGCGCGCGGGCTGTTCCGCATCGGCGAGGGCGAGCTCGCGGCCGAGTGGCTGAAGGGCCTGGCACGGACCGCCAACCAGGGCCCCTACGGGCAGGCCCACTTCGTCGAGAGGGTGTGGCCGACCGTCGACGGCGCCGCCGCCAAGGCCCCGCCTGACGAGCCCTACATCAACGACTGGTCGTGCTCCTCGAACGGCTCCTTCGTCAACGTCGTGATCGAGGGCCTCTTCGGCGTGCGGCCCGGCCTCGACGGGCGGCTGGAGGCCCGACCGCAGTTCGGCGCGTTCGACCCGGGCGCCGAGCTGCGCGACGTCGCGTGCCACGGCCGCCGCTACCACGTCACCCGCACGGGCGCCCGCCCCGCCTGATGCGCCTCCTCGCCCTCCTCTTCATGGTCCCCTCCGCCCTCGCCCAGCCTGCCTCGTTCGACGCCTTCCTCGCCGAGGCCGAAGCGGCCGACCCCACGGCGCGGCTGGCGCTCGTCGAGGCGTGGTGGGGCGAGCTCGCCCGGACCCCGCTCGTCGAGAACGACACCACGGCCGTCTTCCTCTACCGGGGCGAGGCCTCGACCGTCGGCGTCCTCGGCGACCCCGGGCAGTGGGCCGAGGCCCTCGCCCTCGCGCGCCTCGACGGCACCGACCTCTGGCACCGCTCGGTCACGCTCGAGGCCGATGCCCGCATCGAGTACGTGCTGATGGTCGACGCGACCGCGCAGGGCTTCGGGGCCGAGCTGGAGGGGCTCCCCGACCCCCGGAACCCGCACCGCGTCGAGAGCGGGTTCGGGCCGTTCTCGGAGCTCGCGATGCCAGGCTACGCCTACCCCGAGGTCTTCGCGCCGGTGCGCGACGGGACGCCGGGCTCGTTCGAGGCCCTCGACCTCCACACGCTCGACGCTGGGGTGCTCCCCTACCCGCACGACCTCCTCGTCTACACCCCGCCCGGCTACGACGCCGACCCCACGCGGCGCTACCCGGCGGTCTACTTCCACGACGGCCGCGACTACGTCGCCTTCGCCCATGCCCCCCGCGTCCTCGACTGGCTCATCGAGCGCGGCGCGATGGCGCCCGTCGTCGCCGTCTTCATCGACCCGCCGAACCGGCACCAGCCCGCGGCCCCGAACCGCGCGACGGAGTACGGCCTGAACGACGACTACGTCGCCTTCGTCGCCGACGAGGCGGTGCCGTACGTGGATGCGATCTACCGGACGCAGCCGGCGCCCGAGCACCGCCTCACCGTGGGCGACTCCTACGGCGGGCTGATTGCGACGTACCTCCCCTTCCGCCGGCCCGACGTCTTCGGGCAGGGCTACAGCCAGTCGGGCTACCACTCCTTCCAGGACGGCCGAATGATCCGTCTCGTCGAGGAGGAGCCGCCCGCGCCCATCCGGCTCTGGGTGGACGTCGGGACCTACGAGCGCGTCGTCGGCGCGGGCCTCCTGCCCGAGGCCGAGCGCGACTTCCTCGCGGCCAACCGGCGCCTCCGCGACGCCCTCGCGGCGAAGGGCTACGACGCTGTCTACCGCGAGTACCCGCAGGGCCACACCTGGGGCAACTGGCGCGCCCACCTCCTCGACGCCCTCCCCCACTTCTTCCCCGCGGGCGATGAGTAGGCCCTCCATCTGCCATCCTTCGCTGCGCGCAGGATGACGACTCCCTTGCAGAGAGCGAACGACAGAACGATGCGCTTCGGGATGGACTACGGCGGGACGAACGTCAAGGCCGGCCTCTTCAGCGAGACGGGTGAGGCCGTCGCGTTCGAGCAGACGCCCCTCCGGAGCTACGTCACGACGGAGGGCGACGGCGACGGTCTGCTCGCCAACCTCGTGGCCTACGCGAAGGCGTTGACCGAGGGGCACGCCGTCGCGGCCGGCGGCCTCGCCATCAAGGGGCTCGTGGACCCCGCGCTCGGCGGCGTCGCCGAGGACCTCGGCGAGGGCGAGTGGCTGGCCGGGCGCGACCTCCGCGCGGCCTTCTCCGACGCGCTCGGCGTGCCGTTCGCCGTCGAGAACGACGCGCGGGCGTACGCGTGGGGCGAGTGGCGCTTCGGCGCCGGGCGGGGTGCGTCCGTCGTGGCCTGCCTCACGCTGGGCACCGGGCTGGGCGGCGCCCTCGTGGCCCACGGGCTCCCCTACCACGGCGCCGACGCCCTCGGCGGCATCCTCGGCGGCCACCTCACGATTGACCGGCACGGGCCCGCGTGCCCGTGCGGCAGCCGCGGCTGCCTCGAGCTCTACTGCTCCGCCACCGCCCTCCGCGCCCGCGTCGCCGACGCCCACCCCGAGCTGGCCGACGCCGACACCCTCCCCGCCTTCTTCGACGCCCTCCGCGACGGGCGCGCCGCCTACCAGCCCACACTCGACGCCTTCCTCGACGACCTCGCCCTCGGCGTCGTCAACGTGGTCCACGCCTACGGCACCGACCGCGTCGTCATCGGCGGCGGCGTGATGAACAGCGCCGACCTCGTCCTGCCGGGCCTCACCGCGCGCGTCCACCGGATGGCGTGGACGGTCCCGCGCGGGGCCGTCGAGATCGCCGCGGCCGCCCTCGGCAACCGCGCCGCCGCCCTCGGCGCCGCCTTCCACCCGTCGCTGGGTTGAGCCACCAGACCACGCTACCTACCCCCTTGCTTCTGCTGCCCTGAGCCCGGAGGGCGATGCAAGCGCGGCAGGGGGTCCGTCCACCGTCTACTGTCCACTGGCCGCATGTCCGTCACCGAGTCCACCCCCGCCCTCTACCCCGCCGACGCCACCGACTTCCCGCGCGGGCGCTTCGACCCGTTCCCGGCCTTCCCGCTCTCGGAGGGCACGATCGAAGCGGGCTACGACGCCCTCGCCGAGCGGGTCGCCGCGGCGGTGCCCGAGGGGCTGCGCGTGCTCGCCCTCGACGGCTTCCACGGCGTCGACTGGGACCGGCTGCGCGCGGGGCTGGACGAGGCGCTGCGGGCGCGGGGCGTCGAGGCTGACTGGTGGCCCGCGGCCGACGCGCTCGCCGACGCCGACGTCATCGCCGAGCGGATCGCCCCGTTCCTCGGCGGCGACGACCCCATCTTCGGCACCCACTTCCCCCTCGGCCCCGACGTGTTCTTCGACGCCGGGCGGCTGGCGGCGCTGCGCATCGAGGCGGCCGTGGCGCGCGGCCGGGCTGCGGGCCGGCTCGCCCTCGTCTACGGCGTCGGCGCCGCGCTCGTCGAGCTCTCCGACGCGCGCTGGTCCGCCGACCTCCCCAAGGACCGGCTGCAAGAGCGGGCGCGGGAGGAGGGGCTGACGAACCTCGGCACCCGCGAGAGGCTGCCGTTCAACCTCTTCTACAAGCGCGCCTACTTCGTCGAGTGGCCCGCCCTCAACCGGCACAAACAGCGCCTCCTCCCCCACCTCGACCGGTTCCTCGACCTGACCGACGCCGACCGCCCGACGGCGCTCACAGGCGACGCCTTCCGCGCCGCGCTCCACGAGCTCTCCGAGACGCCGTTCCGCCCGCGGCCCTGGTTCTACCCCGGCCCGTGGGGCGGCCGGTTCATGCAGGGCCACATGGGCCTCGACCCGGAGCAGCCCAACTTCGCGTGGTCCTTCGAGCTCATCACGCCCGAGAACGGGATCGCACTCGACGCCGGCGGCGAGCGCCTGGAGTGCTCGTTCGACTGCCTGATGTTCCAGGAGCACCGCCGCGTCCTCGGCGACGCCGCCCGGCAGTTCCGGTACGAGTGGCCGCTCCGCCTCGACTACCTCGACACCATCAGCGGCGGCAACCTCTCGGTGCAGTGCCACCCCCGGCCCGACGTCATCCGCCGCGCCTTCGGCGAGACGTTCACCCAGGACGAGACCTACTACATCTCGGCCGCGCAGGAGGACGCCGTCGTCTACCTCGGCCTCCACGACGGCGCCGACGAGCACGCCTTCCGCGACGCGCTGGAGGCCTCCGCCGAGTCCGGCGAGCCCGTCGACTTCGAGCGGTACGTCCACAGCGTGCCTGCGAAGCCGCACGACCTCTTCCTCATCCCCAACGGCACCCTCCACTGCAGCGGGCGCGGCAACCTCGTCCTCGAGATCAGCGCGACCCCCTACATCTTCACGTTCAAGCTCTACGACTACGCCCGCCGCGACCTGGAGGGGAAGCTCCGCCCCATTAACCTGGAGCGGGCGTGGGAGAGCCTCCGGTTCGAGCGCCGCGGCGCGTGGGTGCGCGAGAACCTCGTGGCGACGCCCGAGGTGATCCGCGAGGGCGACGGGTGGCAGGAGGAGCGGCTGATGGCCCGGCCCGAGTTCTTCTACAGCATCCACCGCCTCACCCTCGCGGGGGCCGTGGACTACGCCCTGGAGAACCGGGCGCTCGCGATCAACCTCGTGGACGGCGAGGCCGTCGAGGTCGTGGCCGAGAACGGACGGCGGATGCCGCTGCGCTACCTCGAATCCATGGTGGTGCCCGCGGCGACGGGCCACGTCCGGTTCGAGAACCGGGGCGAGGGGCCGTGCCGCCTCGTGCTCGTCTTCGTCCGCCCCGGCGTCGGCGCCACGCTGCCGCTCAACGACCCCATCGCGTAGGTGCGGTGTCGCGTAGGTTCGGTGGAGACGGCGCCGCGACGCGCACGTCCATATCATGTGCGAGACGTGAGGCGTTTCCTCCGCCCACCGTCCTGCCTGCCATGCTCCCTTTCGTGAACCGCCGCCCGCTCGTCCTCGCCGTCCTCGCCGCGCTGGGCGTCGCCACGCTCGCCGCCTGCGATGCCGGCGACCCCGACCCCGGCCCCTTCGTCCCGCCCGCCGACGAGGTCGTCGCCGGGGTCAACCTCGACGCGCTGTTCCAGGCGCCGACGCCGGGCGAGCAGGACGCGACCCGCGCGGCGTTCGCGCAGCGCGACCGCGCGCTCGCCGGGGCCTACCGGTTCGAGCTCGTCGAGGAGCGAGCGGGCCTGGACGGCGCCGAGCTCCTGGTCTACCGCGCCCGCGACGCCGAGAGCGGGACCGTGCTGTTCCACGGCGTCGTGCGCCTCCCGCTGCGGGCGACGGGCGACGGACGGGCCCGCCCCCTCGTCCTCGTCCTCGACGACGGCACTGACGGCGCCTCGGCCGACCTCCTCACGAGCGACACCCTGCCCGTCCAGGCGAGCCTGCGGGACGACCTCGTGCTGGCGCTCCTCGCCTACCGCGGGGAGCCGCTCGAGGCCGGCGGCGCCCGCTACGACTCTGAGGCCGCGCCGAGCCCGTACGACCGCGACGTCGACGACGCCCTCGCGTTCCTCACCTTCGCCCGCGGCCTCGGCGTCGACGTCGAGTTCCTGGTGGACGGCGCGCGCCTGGGCGTGATCGGACTGGGCCGCGGCGGCGGCACGGCGCTCCTGACCGAGGCCCGCGGCGGGCCCTACACCCTCGTCGTGGACCTCGCCGGGCCGACCGACCTCTTCCTCGGCACGTTCCGCACGCGGGTGCGCGACCTCCTGCGCGGGGAGGGCGGCGGCCGGTTCCCCGGCATCGACGCCCTCGCCGACGCCATCGTCTTCCCGCTCCGCGACAGCGCGCTGACGCTGGAGGAGGCGCGGCTCGCGCTCCTCGCCCGCTCGGCGCGCTACTTCACCGCCCCGCCCCCGTTCATCGCCGCCGTCCACGGCGAGTTCGACGGCGTCGTCCCCGTCGAGCACGGCCGCGTGCTCGACCTCCGCGACCCCGACCAGGGCGGCGCGTCGGCCGTCTACCTCGAGCTCCCCGACGCCGACCACACCTCGATCCTGCGCCAGGGCAAGACGATCAACCTCGTCTCCACGCTGCTCCGTGACCGCTTCTCCCTCTAGCCGCCCCCCGGCCCACGCCCTCCGCATCCGCCCGGCCCTGACGGCGGAGGACTGGGAGGCCGTCGAGCGGATCCGCACGCGGGTGTTCATCGAGGAGCAGGCGTGCCCGCCGGAGGAGGAGTGGGACGCCTTCGACGCCCCGGAGGCGCGCGGGGTCTCGGTGCACCACCTCCTCGCCACGGCCGGCGGCCGGGCCGTCGGCGTGGCCCGATGGCGGCCGGTCCGGCACGACGGCGCCCCGGCGGCGAAGCTGGAGCGGTTCGCCCTCCTCCCGGACGCCCGGGGTCGGGGCCACGGCCGCGCGCTCGTCGCCCGCGCCCTGGCCGACGCCCGCGCGGCCGGCTTCTCGCGGTTCGTGCTCCACGCCCAGGCGCACCTCCAGCGGCTCTACGCCTCGTTCGGCTTCCGGGCGGTCGGGGCGCCGTTCGAGGAGGCCGGGATCCCACACGTGAAAATGGTCTTAACCGACCCGTAGCGCCCGCCTGTGCCCGTATCTTTGGGGCTCGCAGTCGGGCCTCGCGCCCGCCCCGCCCGGTTCGTCTAGGGGTCCAGGACGCCGCCCTCTCACGGCGGTAACACGGGTTCGAATCCCGTACCGGGTACAGACGGGGCCGCCCCCCCGTGGGGGCGGCCCCGCGTCGTTTTTCAGAGGGCCGGCGCTACTCGGCGCGGGTGAAGCGGCCCGTCGCCGTCACGGTCTCCGAGGGCATGCGGGCCGTGAGCCGGTAGAGGTAGGCCCCCGCCGGGAGGGTCGGCGCCACCACCACGAGCGTGCGGGCGGCGCCGGCCGCCAGGGTCTGGGGCGGGAGCGTGAGGACCCGCCGGCCCAGGACGTCGAACACCTCGACCGCCACCTCGGCCACCTCGGGGAGGTCGACCGTCAGCCGGGTCTGGTGCCGGAACGGGTTGGGCGCGCTGCCGAGCAGGGCGAACGCCCCCGGCAGCGCCGGCCCCTCCTCGCTCGCGACGAGGGTGGCGTCGGACCACACGACGTAGGCGCCGCCGTCGAGCTCCGGGTGGGCCGAGGTGTCGAGGCTGCTCGCCGTGAGCATGTCGAGCGAGAACGCGGGGTCGGACCCGAGGTCGCTCGCGAGGACGAACGTGCCGAGGCCCGCGAGCGCGGCGGGGTCCCACGCGAGCACGACAGGGCCGGCGCCGGCCGCGGGCTCGTAGGCGAGGCGGAAGGCGTCCTCGGTGCCCGACTCGTAGGCGCGGACGTCGGCGTAGTAGTCCGCGGGGCCGCCGCCGTCGGTGCCGCGGATGCGGGCGTCGAAGGAGCCGAGCGGCGGCGGCGGCGGCGCGAGGCGGTCGAAGTCGGGGTCGAAGCCGTCGGTGGCGGCGGGGTCGAGCCCGAGCGTCAGCTCTGTGCTGTGGACGTCGTCTCGGACGGTGAGGGCGACGGCCGCGGCCGGATCGGACCGGGGCGACGGCTCGGCCGACGGGGCGCTCTCGGGCGCCGCGCAGTCGAGCGTGAGCGTCCCCGGGCCGGAGACCCGGACCCACATCCCGTCCCCCTGCGCGAGGGTGTCCGCCGGCACGTAGACCTCGTCGAAGCCGAAGTAGGTGTCCGGGATCACGATCCCGCCGGGGTCCTGGATGTCGGCCACGGGGAGGTCGCACGACGGGCCGGCGATCAGCTTCCAGCCCTCCGACGCGAAGGGGAGCGCGAGCTGCTGGACGGGCACGCCCGTGACGGTGTAGGTGGCCGGCTCGGTGAAGAAGGCCCAGAAGCCCTCCCCCGTGACGAGGTCGGTGCTGAACACGTACGTCCCCGCGTCCTCGTCCCACGCGAAGGGCGGCTGCGAGAGCGGCGGGTCGTCGAAGACGGCCGTGTAGTCGCCGTTGAAGGGGGTGTTCGGCAGCCCGAGCAGGGCCCACCCGTCGGACACCGCGAGGGCGACGTCGGTCGTGAGCGCGTGGACGAACTCGACGGTCGTGGTGCAGGGGTCCTCGCCGCCGCAGGCCGGCCCGAGGGCGTAGGACGAGACCGCGCGCAGATCGATGGGGTCGGGCACGCTGGGGTCGAGGAGGAGGAGGCTGCCCTCGGCCGGGAGCGTGGCCCCGGACCAGTCGAGCGTGACGGGGTAGTCGGCCTGGGGGGCGCGCACGTCGAGCGCCCACGCGATGGAGGGGGCCTCGGCCGTGAGCGAGGCGCGGAAGTCCTCGAAGAGCTCGAGCCCCGCCACGGGGGGGCGGAGGCGGGCGTCGAAGGCCGGGTCGGGCGGCGGCGGCGGCGCGTACTGGTCGTAGGGCGGGTCGAAGTCGTCGTCGGCATCCGGGGCCGTCCCGATGGCGAGGCCGAGGGGGAGGCTCTGCGCCGACGCGACCGACACGTCGATGCGGTAGTCCTCGCCGGCCGCGGGCGTGACGTCGAGCGTGACGTCGAGGGTGTCGGCGGCGTAGCCGACCTCGTCGGCCGTGACGGTGGCCGTGTAGGTGCCGGCCGCGAGCCCGCCGGCATCGACGGTGAGCGTCGCGGCGACGCCGACGTCTACCGTGGCGGGGACCGTCAGCCACGTCGGCGCCGCCCCGGTGGCGCCGTCCACGGCCGTGAGCGCGACGGGCCCGGCCGGGTCTGGACCCTCCGCGACCTGGAGCGTGAAGCTGCCCGCGTCGGTGCCGCCCCCCTCGGGCAGGGCGAAGGCGAGGCTCTCGGGGGTGAAGGCGAACGGGGCCTCGGGGGTCATCACGCACGCGGGCGCCGACGCCACCCAGGCCGAGGCGAGGCTGCCGTCGGAGGCGCGGAGGCGGTAGCAGTGGGTGCTCGCCGGGTCGAGGCCCGTGTGGTCGTACGTGGTGTCGCCGGCGGCCGTCGTCGCGAGGGCGGCCCAGGCCGCCTCGTCGGGGGAGGTCTCGATCTCGAAGACCGCGCTCCCGCTGGCGTTGTCGGTCCACGCGAGCGCGACCTCCGTCACCGAGAGGGCCGCCGCGCCGAACCCGCTCGGCGCGGGCGGCGGCACGAGGTCGACGACGAGGTAGAGCGTGCGGTACCCGCTGGCGTCGCGCGGGGTGTCCGGGGCAGGGCTGCTCCCGGCCGCGTCGAGGTCCACGCCGAACGTCTCGGCGGCGCCCGTCGGGTCGTCGGTGAGGCGGAGGGCGCCGTCCGGGAGGGCCGCGTCGTCCCAGGCGAGGGTGACGGCGGCCTCGGTGCCCCCGACGGTCTCGCCGCGGTAGATCAGGAGGAACTCGATCTGCTGCGCCGTGGCGCGGATGTCGGTGCGGAGACCGTTGCCGTGGCCGGGGATCCGGGTGTCGAATGCGTCGCCGGGCGGCGGCGGCGGCAGCTCCGCGTCGACGCCCGGGTCGAACCCGTCGGTGGCCGCGGGGTCCATCCCCATCTGGAGCGCGGTGGCGTTGCCTTCCGCGTCGCTGACGGTGAGGGAGAGGACGAAGGCGTCGGGCGCCTGGGCCCGGCCCTCGGGCGCCATCAGGAGCACCACGAGGGCGACGAAGAGCGCGGGATGGAAGAGAACTCGCATGATTCCGGGTGCGGCGTGCGGGGTCGCGATGTGACGGCGCGTTAGGGAGAAAAGGCGCAGGAGGGCTGGGGACCCACCGCCTGCGGAGGAAGAAGGGTTAGCGGACCACCGTGAGCCGTCCGGTCTCGGCCACCGACCCGGACGCCATCGTGGCCTCCAGGCGGAAGATGTAGGCGCCCGAGGCCAGGCCCTCGGCCTGGAAGCGAAGCGTGCGCGACGCTCCGGCCTCCACGTCGGCGGCCTGAACCACGGCCACCCGCCGGCCCAGCACGTCGTAGACTTCGAGGCGGACGTCAGCCGGCTCGGGGAGGTCGAAGGCGACGGTGGCCTGCCGCCGGAGCGGGTTGGGGTAGGCCCCGCGGAGCGCGAACGTCGCCGGGAGCGCGTCTGCCGCGGGCCGGAGGTCGAGCGCGACGCCCTGCTCGAAGGCCGCGGGCGGACCCGCGACCTCGACGGCGGCGCCACGCGCGAGGACGTGGGTCGCCACCACCACGCCGTCCACGACCACGTCGAGCAGGTACTCCCCGCTCGGGAGGGCGTCGGCCTGGATGCGGAGGGGGGCCGTCGTCACCTGCACGAGCACGCGGGCCTCAGCCTGCTCCGTCAACCGGGCACCCCCGTCGAACCGCGCGTCGAACGCGCCGGCCGGCGGGACGGGCGGGAGCGCGAACCGCCCCCGGTCGACGTCCCGGGGGAGCGAGGCGCCGAAGTGCAGCGTCCGGGCGCGCCCGGCGCCGTCGGCGACGGTGAGGGCGGCGAAGGCGGCGAGGTCGGGCTCCGGCGTCACGGCGAGGGCTGTCGCGGCGGGGGCGGCCGTGGTGCCGGCGGCGCGTCGTCCGGCCGCGCTGCGGGCGCCTCGTGCGGCCGACGCCTGCGGGCTCGCGCCCCGGGCGCCGGCGGCGAGGACCGGCATCGCCGCCACCCCGCAGGTGAGGGTGAGGGTGGGGGCGGCCCCGTCGGCCACCCTCGCCCAGTAGGCCCGCCCAGGCTCCAGCGTCGTCGGTGTGAAGTAGGCGCCGTTGAACCCGTAGACGGTCCCGTCCACGATGTCGGCGTGCCCCTCGAGCGCGCTCACGGGGACCGAGCACGACGGGCCGCTGAAGAGGTACCAGCCGCCCCCACCGAGCACGCGGTCGAGGCTCCCAACGTAGTCGCCGTCGAGGGTGACGGTGGCCTCCTGCGCGAACTTGAGCCAGGCGCCGACGCCGAGCGTGAGCTCCGGAGGGCTGGGGGTGTAGGAGGCGCCGTCGAACTCGTAGAACGTGCCGGGGATGACGTAGACGGGGCTCTGGGGGTCGCCGCCGGCCCCGCCTTCGAAGACGGCGAGGTAGTCGGGGTCGGGCACGGTCGCTGGGAGCGAGACGAGGCCCCACCCGGCGTCGTAGGTCTCGGTGATCGAGACCTGCGCCGGCGTCACGGTGAGGAGGACCGTGGCGACGTTCGAGGTCGCCCCGTCCACGTCGTCCACGGTGTAGGTGAGCGAGTCGGTCGTCGTCGCGGAGCCGTCGTGGGTGTAGGTGATGGCGCCCGTGCCGGAATCGATGGCG
>JAWWCA010000002.1:0-40374 GCA_033720695.1 Rubricoccaceae bacterium | reverse complement strand
CGCCCCCCCCCCCGCCCCCCGGGCCCCCCGCCCCGCGGGGGCGCCGGCGCGTTCAGCCGTCGCGGAGGCTGGCGCCGGGCTCGCCACGGACGTCGCCCTCCAGCGGATGCTGAGCGCGCTCGTCGTAGCGCTCGGCATCGCGGACGCCGGAGAGGAGGCGGCCCTCGAGCGCCTTGCCGCCGGCCTCGCCGTGGAGCACCGAGATGTCGCCGGTCGTTTCGAGGACGACGGCGCGGACCTCGTCGAGGGCGAGCACGTTCGCCTCGCGGAGCTTGGCCCAGAGGTCGTCGGCCGTGACGCGGGCCTTGCGCATGTTGGCCTCCAGCATCTCCCCGTCGACCATGAGCAGGAGCGGTCGGTTATCCACGAGCCGCTCAGCCCAGCGCCACGTGATGCGCATCTTGCCGACGAGGTACTGGAAGCCGTAGATCGCGCCAAGGGCGACGGCGGCCTGCACGAGCGCCGGCTTCTCGGTCAGGATGCTCGACGCCACGACCGAGCCGATCGCGACCGTCATCGCGAAGTCGAAGCCCGACATCTTGGCGAAGCTCCGGAGCCCGGCGAGGCGGGTGTAGACGAGGACGGCGAGGTAGACGCCCGCGGCGGTCCAGACCGTTGCGAGGAGCGTGTCGGTGGGCGCGTTGAGCCAGCCTTCCATGAGCGTCAGGGGTCGGGAACGTAGGCGTCGGGGGAGAAGCCGAGGCGGTCGAGGAGCCGGTTGAACGCGGCGGGGGGGAGGCTGCCGCCGCTCGCGGCGTCGTGGCCGTGGCCGTAGTCGTCGTCGTGCTGGGCGTGCTCGGGGCCGAGGTCGACCGCCTGGTAGATGGCGGGCAGCTTGACCTCGTCGCGCGCCGTGCGCGTGGAGAAGGATACGCGCCCCGGGCGGTACCCCGTGTTGGCCGCGATGACGGGGTACTTCGGCAGCCGGCCTCGCCACTGCTGCGCGATGAGCGGGTGAACCTGGCAGGGCGAGTCGAGGCGGACGAGCGCGAACCGGAGTCTGTCGGGGGCGACGCCGGAGGGTACGTCGGGGTCGCGCTCGGAGAAGACGGGCGCGGCCTTGCGGGCCTCGGCCAACTCGGCGGCAACCTCCTTGCGATAGCGAGCGAGCTTGTCCGAGCCGGGGCCATCGGAGAGCGCCTTCGGGCCGTCGCCGGTCAGGAGGAGGCGGAGCGGTGTCTCGGGGTCGAACTCGGAGGCGCGGCGGGCGGCGTTCGTGAGGACGACGGCCTCTTTGAGCCACTTCGCGGTGTAGCGTTTTTTCGCGTCGGCGAGCCGGGGCCACGGGGCCTTGTCGCCGAGGTCGGAGAGGACGCCGACGGCGGCGACCCACAGAAGGTCGTCCACGTCGGTCTCGGCGGCGAGGAGGTCGTAGGCGAGCCAGGCCGAGCACGGGATCGGGTCCCAGCCGTAGCCGCTCACGACGGCGCCCTCGGGCAGGCCCTCGGGGCGGTGATGGTCCACGTAGAGCGTCGGCACGCCGTCGAGCACACCGGCCTCGTTCACGCCGAGGTCGGTGACGAGGAGGCCACCGGGGTCGTGCGCCCGCAGCCGCTCCTTCGCGCTCTCGGTGTAGAACGCGTTCTCGCTCCGCCCCGAGGGGACGACCTCCACGTTCTCGAACCCGAGACGCGGCAGTCCCCGGCCGAAGAGGGCACCCGCTGCGAGGCCGTCGGCGTCGAAGTGGCAGAAGACGACGAGGCGCCCGGCGCGGTCGCGCGCGGCGAGCCAGTCGCGGAACGTGGCCCGTGCGTTGGGGAGGGCGGTGGCGAGGGGCGTGCTCATGCGTCAGCGAGGGCGGCGACGGCGTCGAGGGTGTCGATCTCCTCGACCGGCTTGTCCTCGCGGAGGCGGACGATGCGCGGGAAGCGGAGGGCGTAGCCGCCTTTGTGGCGCTTCGAGACCTGCACCCGGTCGAACGCCACCTCGATCACGACCCCCGGCTCGACGACCCGGACGCGCCCATGCGCGAACGACTGTAGCGTGTGGGCCTCGAACCAGTCGGTGAGGGCGGCGAGCTCGGCATCGGTGAGGCCGGAGTAGGCCTTTCCTACGTTGAGGAGGGTATCGTCCGTTTCGCTCTTGCGGACGGCGAACGTGAAGTCGCTCAGGAGGTGACGCCGTTTCCCGCTCCCCACCTCGACGCTGGTGACCACGCAGTCGAGCGTGGCGAGGGCCCTCTTGACCTTGAGCCAGTCGCGCCCGCGGCGGCCCGGCTTGTAGGGCGCCTCGGGCGCCTTCACCATCAGCCCCTCGTTGCCGCGCTCGCGAGCGGCGTCGAAGTGGGCGTCGAGGTCGTCGGCGGTGTCGAGGTACGAGACCGCCGAGCGGCGGACGGGGGCCTCCGATGCGGTGCCGGGCAGGCCCAGCGCGTCGAGGCGCTCTTGGCGGATCCGATACGGCTCTTCGAGCACGACCTCGCCGTCGAAGAAGAGGGCGTCGTAGACGATGAAGGCGACGGGCGACTCGGCGAGCGTCGCGTCGGTCACCGTCTTGCGCCCGAGGCGCTTCTGGAGGGCCTGGAACGGACGGATCGCCGCGCGGCCCTCGGGGTCGACGGGCACGATCTCGCCGTCGAGGATGAGGCCGCCGGGCACTTCCGCGAGGAGCGCGGCGAGGGGCTCGACGAGATCGGGGAACGAGGCGGCGATGCCGTCGAGGGTCCGGGAGAAGAGCGCGACGCGGGTGCCGCCGCGCGCGACGCCGTGGAGGTCGTCGTCACCGGGATCCGGGCCGACGTGCGCCTGGGCGCGGATGCCGTCGTACTTGTCCTCGACGGCGAAGGGCGTCGGCATCTGGCGGGCGACGTCGTCGGGGTCGTCGGCGGCCGTGGCGAGCATGAAGCCGAGCGGGTGGTAGAGCCGCATCCGGGCCTCGCCGAGCCGGTCGTGGCGGGCGAGCCGGGCCGTCTCGCCGAGGTCGCCTGTCAGCATGGTGGCCCGCTGCACCGCGCCGATGGGGTGCCCGAAGCCGCGCGCGATCGCGTTCTCGACGCCGCCCTGCTTGACGCCGATCCGGAGGTCGCCCGAGAGCAGCTTGATGACGTACTTCGTCTCGACCCCGCTCAGGCGTCGGAGGAGGGCCGAGAGCGCCTCCACCTTCCTCTTGGTGCCGCGCGTCTCGGCGAGGCGGCCGAGCCAAGCGTCCAGGCCTTCGAGCGTGACGGGCTCGCCCTCGGGCGCGTGGTCGGCGAGCGCCTCGGCAGCGACGTCGCCCGGATCGCCGAGGCGGACGAGGGCGGGGCGCAGGGCGTCGCGCGTCGTCCCCGCCACGGCCGCGACGGCGTCGAGGAGCGCCGCGTAGCCGACGCTTGTCGTACGCTGGTCGTGGAGGGGGAACGGCCGGCCGGCGCTCCACCGCGCCGCCCGCATGAGGTCGTCGTCGGAGAGGTCGGCGTAGAGCGCGGCGAGTCGGTCGGCTTTCTCGTTCCGCTTCGCCGTAGCCGTCACGGCCTCGGCCGTCTCCGCGAACCGTAGGAAGGGGGCCGACTCAGGCATCGGCCTCCTCGGGGGCGGGCTCCTCGGCCCAGGTGCTGTCGTCGGGGCGGCGGTCCTTGTGGGGGCGCGCGGGCGGGACCGGGCCGGAGACGCCCTGGCAGGTCGGGCAGAAGTAGATGATCCGCTTCTTCTCGACCGTCTCGCCGTCGTCGCCCTTCCACTCGCGCGTGACCTGGTGCTTCTGGCGGACGTAGTCGTCGCACCGGAGGCACGGCAGGTTGGTTCGGCGGAAGACCCAGTGCTGCGTGTTCCAGGGCTTGGCGAAGGGGGAGTAGCGGAGGTCCCGCTCGGCCACCATCAGCGCCTGTGTCTCGTCGGGGACCGTTCGCCCGCCGTCCTCGTAGGCGCGCCGCGAGAGGGCCGGGATCTCCGCCACGAGGCATGCACGCGCCTCCTGCTCCAGGTCGCCGACGGGGCGGAAGGGGTCGATGCGGCACCTGTAGAGGATCTCGGCGCGGAGGTAGTTGCCGATGCCCGCGGCGACCGTCTGGTCGAGGAGGGCCGCGCCGATCGCGCGTCCGGGCTCCTGGTCGAGGCGTCCGAGAAAGGCGTCGGCGTCGAAGCGGCCTTCGTAGGGGAGGACGTCGGGGCCGAGGCGGGGGAGGGCGGGGATGCCCGCGTAGGGGTCGCCGGCACCGACGGTGAACTTGGGCGCCGAGTACAGGAGCGCCGCGGCCTCGTCGGTCACGATGCGGGCGCGCTCGCGGCGGTCGCGCGTCTCGACCTCGGGGGCGTCAGGGGCCACCACGAGCCACCGGCCCCACATCAGGAAGTGGGAGTGGAAGAAGAGCCCGTCGAAGCTGCCGCCCCCGTCCACGTCGCCCACGAGGTGCTTGCCGTGGGCCCACACCCGCTCGACCCGCTTGCCGACGAACGCGTCGGGGTGCTCCTCCAGCCACGCCCGAGCCTTCTTCGTCCGCGCGCCGAAGAGGCGGATGGTCTGGCCGGCGAGGGCCTCGTGGAGGCGGTCCGCCGCACGGCGGACTTCGGGTCCTTCGGGCATGACGAGCAGGGGGGAGGGGCGCCGGTGCTACCGGGCACTGCCCACCCGGGTTCGGGCGCGCGCATCGGGGAAGGCCCCAGATTGGGGAAACGCGCGGGTGCGCTATCCTCCTGCATGCCGACCCTACCGCTCGCGCTCCCTCCGCCCGCCCCCGTCGCTGGGGCCGACGGCTGCCGCAGCGGCTGGGCCGTCGTCCGGATCGAGCCCGACGGCAGCGCGGCCCTCCGTCTCGTCTCCCGCCTCGCCGACGCGCTGGACCCCGACCTCGCGACGCTCGCCGTGGACATCCCCGTCGGGCTCCTCGACCGCGCGCGGCGGGGCGGCCGCCTGTGCGACCAGGCCGCGCGAGCGCGGCTGCCGGGCAAGGCGTCGAGCGTGTTCTCGCCCCCGTCCCGTGCGGCGCTCGCCGCCGAGACGCATGCCGAGGCGTCGGCGCTCAACCGCGCGGGCGGCCCCGACGCGCCCGGCCTCTCGATCCAGGCCTTCGGCATCGTCCCCAAGCTCCGCGAGGCCGACGCGCTCGTGACGCCCGCCCTCCAGGAGGCCCGCCGCGTCGTCGAGGCGCACCCCGAGGTGGCCTTCGCGAAGCTGAATGGCGGCCGGCCTGCTCTCGAAAAGAAGAAGCGGACGGCGGGCAAGGAGATCCGCTACGGGCTCCTCGTCCAGGCCGGCTTCCGATCCGAGGACCTCGACGCCGCGCTCGGCGCCCACCGCAAGAGGGACGTCCCCACCGACGACATCCTCGACGCGTTCGCGTGCGCCTGGACGGCGGCGCGTGTCGCGGCTGGGACCGCCTGCCGACTGCCGAGCGACGACCCGCCTCGGGACGGGCGCGGTCTGCGCATGGAGATCTGGGTGTAGGATGGGGCACGGCGGGATGCCCGGCACGCCTTTGGCCTTTCGAGGGATCGGTCTCGCGCTGCACGTTCCCGGCGGCACCCACCGCCCGATCATGCGCCTCCTGTTCCTCCTCCCGCTCCTGCTCGCCACCGTCTCCGCCCAGGACGCCGGTACGCTCGCCGGCCGCGTCACCGACGCGGAGACGGGGGAGCCCATCCCCGGCGCGAACGTCATCGTGGAAGGCACCCGACTCGGTGCCGCCACCGACCTCGACGGCCACTACCGCATCATCGGCATCCCCGGCGGGGAGTACGAGGTGACGGCCCGCTACGTGGGGTACGAGACCGGGCTCGCCGAGGCCGTCCGTGTGGAGCCCGGGGCCACCGCGCGGCAGGACTACGCAATGGCCTTGGCGGATGTCGACTTCGACTGCTGCTACGGCTGCTATCTCTCGCGGCCGATGATCGACCGGGACCCCTTCGCGTCTCGGTCGCTCAGCGGAGAGGAGATCGGGCGCCTTCCCGTCGAGCGATAGGGGCTCGTTCAGGCTTCGGGCCGCGAGCGGTCCGGGCGCCGGACGACGGCCACCCACAGCTCGGCGTCGCCCTCTTCGAGCTTGATGCCGGGGGCGTCGGGTGGGGGCGGCGAGGGGACGAGGGGGAGCCCGTCGAGGTAGGGCGCGAGCGCGACGACGGCGTCGGGCGAGAGGTAGGCCTCGACGGAGCCGGCGCGGCGGACCGAGAACAGCGCGAGCCCTTCGAGGGCGAGCCGTCCGCCCGCGTCCTCACGCTCGCGCAGCGCCGTGCGGAGGGTGTCGAGGGCGTCCCGCTCGCAGGGGGCCAGGCGGGCCCAGGTGCTGCGGCGGGTGGGGGGGGACGTGAGTTCCACGGCGGAGGGCGCTGCAACAGAGGACAGACGCAGCCGATGCTGCACCCTCCGGTTTCAGCCTGTCCGCGAGGATCTTAAGCGCGGCGCGGAGGCGGCCTGCCAGCGTTCCCGAAGCGCTCCCCAAAGCCGCCGGCCCGGACGCCAGACCCACGGTCTCGGGAGCGGTCATGAGGCGACTAGCGCATCAGAGGGACAGACGAGGAGCGGCCCGGCCGCTCGTGGGCCAGGCCGCTCCCCTCCGTGACGCCGCCGGGGGCGTCGTCCCGCGGCGTCAGTTCGTGATGCGGAAGGTGATGGGGATGGACATCTTCACCCTCACGGGGCGGCCGCGCTGGTGGCCTGGCGTGAACCGGGCTTCCCGGACGGCCGCCACGGCGGCGTCGTCGAGCCCCGCGCTCACGCCGCGCAGCACGACGACGTCGGAGACGGTGCCGTCCTCGTTGACGACGAACTCGACGAAGACGCGCCCCTCGATGCCGGCCAGCCGTTCCATCTCGGGGTAGACCGGCTGGATCGCGGCGAGGCCGCCGATGAGCTCGGGCATCTGCTCGACGACGACGAACACCTCGGGCTCCGGCGCACGCACCGGCTCGGGCGGCGGCGGCGGTGCTTCCCGTGGAGCGGGCGGCGGCGGTGGGGGCGGCGGAGGCGCAGCCTCGTCGTCGAGGTTGAGCTCGATGGCAGGGAGGAGGACGTCCTCGACGGCGGCCTCGTCCGGCACCTCGACCGGCGGCGGCGCGGCCGGCGGCGGCGGCGGGGTGTCAAGCTGCCGCGTGACCTCGACCTCCTCGACGTGGACCACCTCGGTCTCGGCGATGACGTCCTCCACGACCGCCGACGTCTGGAAGGGGATCCGGAAGAGCCCGGTCACGAGGAGGAGGGCGGCGGCGAGGCCGATCTCAGCGTGGAGGCGGTAGCGATGGTGCCGGTCGTCGCGGCGGGAGTCGAGCGGAGTCATGGCAGGAGGGGGTCGAGCCGGGAGGGCGTCGGGCGGCAACCGCCAGGAGAAGCGTAGGATGCCCGGGGCGCCCGCGCTGCCGTCCCTGCACCATGGGCCGGGGCAGCAACCCGCGCACGGGAGCGTGGGGGGATCCCCCGCGCGGGGCTTGACGCCCCGCCGTGCAGGCAGAACCCGGCGCGCTGTGGAGGGGTTGACAGAGACCCACCACACCCGAGGAGCATGCGTACCGAGACCCTCCGCATCGAAGGCATGAGCTGCGGCCACTGCGTCCGCGCCGTCGAGGAGGCGCTGGCCGAGGCGCCCGGCGTGACGGTCGAGGCCGTCGAGATCGGCCGCGCCGTCGTCCGCTACGACGACACGCAGGCGAGCGCCGACGACCTCGCGGCTCGCGTCGAGGACGCCGGGTACACCGTCGCGGCCAGGACGCCCGCGTAGGCGGGGCCGAGGGACGTGAGCGATCCGCAGGCCCCGCCCGAGGCCGCGCCGCAGCGCGTGGCGCTCCCCGTTGAGGGGATGGAGTGCGCGGCGTGCGCCGTGCGCATCGAGCGGCAGCTCGGCAAGCAGCCGGGCGTCCGCACGGCCTCCGTGAACTACGCCACGGCCGAGGCCCTCGTCGAGTACGACAGCGCCGAGACGGGCGTGGACCGCCTCGCAGCGACGGTCCAGAAGACGGGCTACGGCGTCCGCACCGAGACGCTCGTCGTCCCGCTCCGGGCCGCACCCGGCGCCGTGGTGCCCACGTCCGCCGCGGTCGAGGAGGTGCTCGACCGCGAGAACGGCTTCCTCCGCGCCGACGTGGACGCCGAGGCCGCCCCGCCCGAGGCCGCCCTCCACTACGTCCCTGGCGTGGCCGACCCCGACCGGCTCCTCGAGAGGCTCGAAGACGCCGAGCTGGCCGTCCCGGGCGTCGCCGTGGAGCGGGCCGACCCGGACGCCCTCCAGCACGAACGCGAGGCACGCTACCGCGCCCTGCGCCGCCGCTTCGTCGTGGCAGCGGTGCTCTCGCTCCCCGTCGTCGTTCTCGCGATGTCGCACGGGGCGCTCGACTTCCCCGGGAGCCGCCTCGTCCAGCTCCTCCTCACCACGCCCGTCGTGGTGTGGGCCGGGCGCGGGTTCTTCGGCGGCGCCTGGAAGGCGCTCCGCCACCGCGCCGCC
This sequence comes from Rubricoccaceae bacterium, assembly GCA_033720695.1. Classification (GTDB taxonomy): domain Bacteria; phylum Bacteroidota; class Rhodothermia; order Rhodothermales; family Rubricoccaceae; genus DATGQT01. Next base: position 32,030 of record JAWWCA010000002.1, on the reverse strand, counting down.
GACATGAACACGCTCGTCGCCCTGGGCGTGGGGACGGCCTACGGCTACAGCGTCGTCGCCACGCTCGCGCCGGGCCTCTTCATGAGCGCGATGGGGCGGCACCCCGACGTCTACTTCGAGGCCGCCGCCGTCATCGTGACGCTGATCCTGGCGGGGCGCGTGCTGGAAGAGCGGGCGAAGGGGAAGACGGGCGCGGCCATTCGTCGGCTGATGGACCTCCAGCCCGAGGAGGCGCGCGTGGTCCGCGACGGGAGGGAGGCGGAGGTGCCCGTCGCCGAGGTGGCCGTGGGCGAGCTCGTGGCCGTCCGCCCCGGCGAGCGTGTCCCCCTCGACGGGACGGTGACGGAGGGGGCCAGCGCCGTGGACGAGAGCATGCTCACGGGCGAGCCCCTTCCCGTCGAGAAGCGGCCGGGCGACGCCGTCGTGGGCGGGACGGTCAACCGGACGGGCGCCTTCCGTCTCCGCGTGACGCGGACGGGCCGGAGCACGACGCTGGCCCAGATCGTCCGGCTCGTCCGCGAGGCCCAGAGCCGGAAGGCCCCCATCCAGGCCCTCGCCGACCGCGTGGCGGGCGTCTTCGTCCCGGTCGTCCTCGTCATCGCCCTCGCGGCCTTCGCCGTTTGGCTCGCCGTGGGTCCGGAGCCGCGCCTGGCCTACGCCCTCCTCACCGCCGTCAGCGTCCTCATCATCGCGTGCCCGTGTGCGCTCGGCCTCGCCACGCCCACGGCCCTCGTCGTGGCGACGGGCCGGGCCGCCGAGCACGGCCTCCTCCTCAAGGGCGGCGACGCCATCGAGCGCGTCCGCGACGTGGACGTGGTGCTGTTCGACAAGACGGGCACGCTCACGCTCGGCGCGCCTCGGCTCACCGACGCGGTGCCGCTCGGCGGCGATGAGGCGTCGCTCCTGGCCCTCGCCGCGGCCGCAGAGGCGCAGAGCGAGCACCCCATCGCGGGGGCCGTCGTGGCCGAGGCCGAGGCGCGGGGGCTGCCGCTCCCGCCCGTTTCAGCATTCCAGACCGAGACGGGGCTCGGCGTCGCGGCGACCGTCGACGGCCGCGCCGTGCGCATCGGCAACCGCGCCTTTCTGGAGGAGCACGGCGTGGCGTCCGAGCCGTTCGATGCGCGACAGGCGAGCCTGGAGGCCGACGGCAAGACGGTCGTGCGGGTCGCGGTGGACGGGCAGCCGGCCGGCCTCCTCGCCGTGGCCGATACCGTCCGGGACAGCGCGGCCGAGGCGGTCCGGCAGCTCCGAGCGCTCGGGGTGACGCCCGTGATGGTGACGGGCGACGCCGAAGCGGCAGCGCACGCCGTGGCCCGGCAGGTCGGCATCGAGCGGGTCGAGGCCGAGGTGCGGCCGGCCGACAAGGCGGCGGTCGTCGAGCGCTACCGTCGGGAGGGCCGCGTCGTCGCCGTCGTCGGCGACGGGATCAACGACGCGCCGGCGCTCGCCGCCGCCGACGTCGGTCTCGCCCTCGCCACGGGCACCGACATCGCGATGGAGGCGGCCGACGTCACGCTCATGCGCCCCACCCTCACGGCCGTCGCCGACGCCTTCCGCCTCTCCGGCCGCACGCTCCGGACGATCCGGCAGAACCTCTTCTTCGCCTTCGTCTACAACGTGGTCGGCATCCCCGTGGCGGCGGGCGTGCTCTACCCGGCGTTCGGCATGCTCCTCTCACCCATCGTCGCCTCGGCCGCGATGGCGCTCTCGTCGGTGTCGGTCGTCACCAACAGCCTGCGCCTGCGGGGCGTGGCGCTTGGGGAGGAGGGCTGACGGCACGGCCGCGATGCCGCAGCGACACCCGTACGTGGGTGGCGTCGGAGGCCCGGAGGGGCTCGGGCGTTGAGCGAGTGCAAGCTGCCGGGGAGGCGGGGTTGGGCGAGTCGGAGGTGCATGGACGCGACGCGATTTTCCGTTGGCGGCAACCAACAGGGGCGGCCAGCGTCAGAGCGCCGATTCCGCTCTGCGCCCGTGCACACCCTCCGCTCCGTCCTCCGCGGCCCCATCGCGCCCTGCGTGGTGCTCCTCGCGTTGGTGCTGGGCGTACTCCCTGGGCTGTCCCTGGCGAGTACCCTCGCCGCGCCGACGCTCTCGGCTGAGGGCACAGGCGACGCCGGGCTCCAGATCGCCCCGCACGCATTCCCCCTCCCGCTCGGCACCGAGGCCCCCGCCGAGCGCATCGATGGGCCCAGAGAGGCCGGACATGCGGTGGGCTTCGCGGCGTCCGACGCGTCGGCGTTCGCTCAGCGTCCGCCCCTCTCGCCGCGGGCCCGCCGAGGCGCCCCCACTGGTCCGGGCCCCGTCCTCTCCGGCGTCGCGCGATGCCGGCTCCACGGCGTTTATCGGCTCTGAGTCGGCACGAAAGTCCTCCTCGCGTGGCACGGCCACGCCCTTTCGTGTTTCCGATTCCCGCACCCGGCCTGCGGCGCATGGCCGCAGGCGCAGCCGATCCCCACATGGCACTCCCCCGTGACACCCGTACGTCCCCGCTCTCTTTCGCCACGAAGCCGGGGACGTCCCCCGTCAAGCGCGCCGACACACTCGCGTTCCACGCCTTCATGGTTGTCATGGCGCTGAGCGTGCTCTTCCTCATCGGGCTTGCGCTCACGATCTGACCGGGCCGGTCGGACCGCGCGCGGGAGCGGCTTCGGTCGGTCCCCCGCGCGCGGTTCAGGGACGCGAGGAGGGGAGGCCAGGCACATGGTCGCGGCGGTGGAAGGCTGACCCGCAGCGCCGGGCTCGGCCCGCCAGCGCCCCACGCATGCCCCTGGACCGGCGGCCGAGCGGACACGCGCGCGTGCACGGAGACCGGCTGAAATCGCCGCGTTGGCCCCAGGGGGGCGGGGCGCCGGAGTAACTTGCGCGCCCTTTCCGCTGCATCCCCGTCCGATGAAGTTCTGCGTCTGCATCAAGCAGGTCCCCGACGTCACCGCGCCCATCCAGATCCGCGACGGCGCGCTCCAGATGGACGCCGGCCGCGTCGTCCTCAACGCCTACGACGCCTCCGCGGTCGAGGCCGCCCTCGTGCTCACCGAGGCGCACGGCGGCGAGGTCGAGGTCGTCCTCATCGGGCCGGAGAAGGCCACGGAGACGATTCGCAAGGCGCTCGCAATGGGCGCCCACCGCGCCACCCACCTCGTCGTGGACGAGGGCGCCGCGCTCGACTCCCACGCCGTCTCCGAGCTTCTCGCCCGGCATTTCGAGGGGGCCGACTGCGACGTGATCCTGACCGGTAAGCAGGCGCAGGACACCGACGCCGGCCTCGCGGGCGCCATGCTCGCCGAGCGCCTCGGGCGGCCCTACGCCACGAACGCCGTCGGCCTCGGGCTCGACGGGGAGGCGGTCGTCGTGACGCGGCAGGGCGACACGGGGCAGGAGACGATTGCCCTCCCCACGCCGTGCCTCGTCACGTGCTCGAACGACATGAACGACCCGCGCATCCCGAACCTCCGCGGCGTGATGCAGGCCAAGAAGAAGCCGCTTGACGCCCGGCCCGTCGCCGAGGCGCCCGCGCCGCGCGTCCAGACGCTCGGCTACGAGCCACTCCCCTCGCGCGAGCCCGGCGTCCGCCTCGACGGCGAGCCCGCCGAGCAAGCCGCCGACCTCGTCCGACGCCTCGCCGACGCGAGCGTGCTGTGAGGGCGGATGGGGGAGGCGACGGCGACGGGCGCCCTCGCCCTCCGCCGTCGCCTCCCCCTCCTCCACCGTTCACCCTTCCATCCTCCATGCCCAAGATCCTCTCCTACGCCGCCGTCCAGAACGGGCAGCCGACGCGCGCCTCGCTCGAAGGGCTCTCCCGCGCCCGCGAGCTCGCGCAGGCCCGCGGCGCCGGCCTCGCCGCCGTCGTCCTCGCGCCGGACGCCGAGGCGCACGCCGAGGTGTTCGGCCGCTACGGCGCCCAGACCGTCTACGCCGTCTCCGACCCCGTCTTCAAGACCCACCTCAACACGCCCGTCCTGGAGGCGCTGGAGGCGGTGATCGGGCGGGCGGAGCCCGAGGTCGTCGTCTTCCCCTCGACGGAGGGCGTGAAAGACGTGCTCGGCGCCCTCGCCGTCCGCACCGGCGGCACGGTGCTGCCGGACGTGTCCGAGGTCGAGGTGCGGGGCGACGGCGCCGTCGAGGGGCTGCGGCCGGTGATGGCGTCGAAGTTCCTCGCGCGCGTCCGCGCCGAGGGGGCGCCCGTCCTCGTCTCCGTCCGCGCCGGCTCCTACGAGGCCACCGAGGCGCCCACCGAGGCGACGGTCGAGCCGGTGCCGTTCTCGTTCGACCAGGGCAGCCTTCGGCAGACCCTCCGCGAGGTCGCCACGAGCGCGGCCGGGGCCGTGGACCTCTCCGACGCCCGCGTCGTGGTGGCGGCGGGGCGGGGCGTCAAGGACGAGGCCGGCAAGCAGCTCGTCGAGGAGCTGGCCGAGGTCCTCGGCGCGGCGATCGGCGCGAGCCGGGCCGTGGTCGAGTCCGGGATGTTCCCCGCGACGGCGCAGATCGGGCAGACCGGCAAGGTCGTCTCGCCCGACCTCTACGTCGGCGTCGGCCTCTCGGGCGCCATCCAGCACGTGGCTGGGATGGTCAACAGCCGCGTCATCGTCGCCATCAACAACAACCCGGACGCCCCCATCTTCGACGTCGCCACCTACGGCATCGTCGGGGACCTGTACCAGGTGCTCCCCCCGCTCATCGCGGCGCTGAAGGAGCAGAACGTGGCTGTGTGATCTGAGCCTCCTCCCCCTGTAATTCTGGCTCCACCTGTCATTCCTGCGACAGCAGGAATCCAGCGGAAGTCACGTTCTCACCCCGATGCCCAAGCGTGGCTACGTGTACATCCTCGCCAGCAAGCCGAACGGCACGCTCTACATCGGGGTGACGAATGATCTGGTTCGGAGAGTGCGGAGCACAAGCAGAACCTCGTCGCAGGATTCACGCTGCGTTATGGCGTTCATCGCCTGGTACACTACGGAAGCGTTCGACGACATCCGCGGTGCCATCGTGAGAGAGAAGCGACTGAAGGCGTGGAAGCGCCCTTGAAAGCTGCAGTTGATCAGCGCCGCGAATCCGGAGTGAGATGACCTCTATGAGCAGATCGGTGGTTTCGCTGGATCCCTGCTTTCGCAGGGATGACTCGAGAGGCCATCGGTAGCTTACCGGCATGGACGAGACGTTCGACTGCATCATCGTCGGGGGCGGGGTCGCGGGGCTGAGTGCCGCGATGACGCTCGCGCGGGCCGATGCCCGGTTCCTCCTCATCGAGCGCGGCGAGTGGAGCGGCGCCAAGAACGTCTCCGGCGGCGTGCTCTGGGGCACCGACCTCGCCCGCCTCGTCCCGGACTACTGGGAGGACCCCGAGCCCGGCTGGGAGCGGTTCGTCGGCCGCCGCCGCCTCACGTTCATGGACGAGCAGTCGGCCTTCTCGCTCGACTTCGCCTCGGGCCACTTCGCCGAGACGCCCTACACCGGCCTCACCGTCCTCCGCTCCCGCTTCGACCGCTGGCTCGCGGGCAAGGTGAACGAGGCGATTGCCGAGAGCGCCGCGGCCGACGCGTCGTTCCTCGCCGAGAACATCCTGGTCGAGGAGGTGCTGATGGAGGACGGCCGCGCCGTCGGCATCCGCGCCGGCGAGGAGCGGTTCTTCGCCGACTGCGTGATCCTGGCCGAGGGCGTCAACAACCTGCTCACGCGGCAGGCCGGCCTGCAGACGGACTACGTCCCGGCCGAGGGGCTGGCCGTCGGCGTCAAGGAGGTGATCCAGTACGACCGCAAGGTGCTCGAGGACCGCTTCCAGCTCTCCGAAGAGAGCGGGATGAGCAACGAGTACGTCGGCTTCGCGACGGGCGGCGTCGAAGGCGGCGGGTTCCTCTACACCAACCGGGAGTCGGTCTCGGTCGGCCTCGTCCTCGGCATGGCCGACCTCCGCGCCAAGGGGCTCACGCCCTACGACCTCCTCAACGGGTTCAAGGCCCACCCCGTCATCGCCGACCAGCTCCGCGGCGGCGAGGTCCTGGAGTACAGCGCCAAGGTGGTCTCGACGGGCGACATGCGGGTGATGCCGAAGGAGGTCTACGCCGACGGGCTCCTCCTGGCCGGCGAGGCGGCCAACCTCGTCCTCAACGCCGGCCGCGCCATCCAGGGCATGGACTACGCCATGCGGAGCGGGATCCTCGCCGCCGAGACCGTCGTCGAGGCCACGCGGGCGGGCGACGTCTCGGCGGGCTTCCTCAAGCACTACCGGACGGCGCTCGAGAACTCGTACGTGATGCAGGACCTCCGCGGCTTCCAGGGCGCCGTGCAGGTGCTCCACGACCCCGCCATGTTCACGGCCGTCCCGCGCCTGGTGTGCGATTTCGGCCGGAAGTTCTTCACCGTCGACAACCAGCCCACCCGGAAGGCGTACCAGATCCTCCGCGACGTCCGGAAGGCGCACATGGGCTACTGGGACCTCGTCAAGCTCGGCGCCAAGGCCGCCCGGTCGTTGTAACCACACGCATCATGCCCGATACCCTCTCCATCGCCGAGCGCCTCGGGCGCGTCGCCTACCGCAACCAGGGGCGCGCCGAAGCCCGGCCGCACATCGTCGTCGACACGGCGATCTGCAACTCGGTCTGCCCCCACAAGTGCACGACCTACGTGTGCCCGGCGAAGTGCTACACCCTCGACGAGGCCGGCCGCGTGCACTTCCAGTTCGAGGACTGCATCGAGTGCGGGACGTGCATGTACGCCTGCGACCAGGGCGCCGTGGCCTGGAGCTACCCCGACCCCGAGATCGGCCGCGGCGTGAACTGGAACCTCGGCTGACGCCCCCGCTCCCTGCCATCCTGAGCGGGGAGAGCGTCAGCGGGCGTAGCCGAAGGATCTAGGTCCGGCCTGACGGCGGTTCATTGGAGCACGGAGCGACGCCAAGCAGATCCTTCGACGTCGTCCCGCAAGCGGAACCCCGCTCAGGATGACACAGAAGTACCTTTGCGACCCCGCGAGACCGAACGCCTCTTCGGCGACTCACAGCCCCCTTTTGCCATGCCCAAGGCCCCCTTCAACACCGACGACGCCTTCCTCTTCGAGCAGATGCTCTCGGAGGAGGACCGCCTCATCATGCAGTCGGCCCGCGAGTACGCGCAGAGCCGGCTGGAGCCGCGCGCCCTCGAAGGCAACCAGGACGAGGTCTTCCACGACGAGATCCCCGGCGAGATGGCCGAGATGGGCCTGCTCGGCGCCACGATCCCCGAGGAATACGGCGGCCTCGGCGCGAGCTACACCGCCTACGGCCTCATCGCCCGCGAGCTCGAGCGCGTGGACTCCGGCTACCGCTCGTTCGCGAGCGTGCAGTCGTCGCTCGTGATGTACCCCATCCACGCCTTCGGGACGGAGGCGCAGAAGGAGCGCTTCCTGCCCAAGCTCGCCTCGGCCGAGATGATCGGGTGCTTCGGGCTCACCGAGCCCAACCACGGCTCCGACCCCGGCTCCATGGAGACGACGGCGCGGAAGGTGGACGGCGGCTGGGTCCTCAACGGCGCCAAGATGTGGATCACGAACTCGCCCATCGCCGACGTCGGCGTGGTCTGGGCGAAGTCGAAGGGCGACGGCGAGGACGGCACCATCCGCGGCTTCCTCGTCGAGAAGGGGATGGAGGGCTACACGGCGCCGAAGACGCACAACAAGATGAGCCTCCGGGCGAGCCTCACCGGCGAGATGGTCTTCGACGACTGCTTCGTGCCGGACGCAAACGCGTTCCCGGAGATCCGCGGCCTCAAGGGCCCGTTCTCGTGCCTCAACAACGCGCGCTACGGGATCGCCTGGGGCGCCGTCGGCGCGGCGGAGAACTGCTACCAGCGGGCGCGGACCTACGTGATGGAGCGGAAGCAGTTCGGCTACCCCCTCGGTGCCATGCAGCTCGTCCAGACCAAGCTGGCGCAGATGCTCACCGACATCACGCAGATGCAGCTGCTCGCGCAGCGCCTCGGCCAGCTCAAGGACGAGGGCCGCGCCGCGCCCGAGATGGTCTCGCTCGCCAAGCGCAACAACGTCGGCAAGGCGCTCGAGATCGCCCGCGTGGCGCGCGACATGATGGGCGGCAACGGGATCACGGGCGAGTACCGCGTGATCCACCACATGGTCAACCTCGAATCGGTCAACACCTACGAGGGCACCTACGACATCCACGGCCTCATCCTCGGCCGCGCCATCACCGGTATCCAGTCGTTCACGCCCCGAGGCAATGACCTCCCGGAGGCCATGGCAAGCGCCCCCCCGCAGCCGGCTAAGGAGCTCGTCCCGGCCGAGTAGGCCGGGCTCAGCCGGCGTCGTCGTAGGGGAGATCCTCGGCGGCGACACCGACGAAGTCGGGTGCGGGGTCTTCTGGGAACCGCACGGCCGTGATCTGCGCCTGGCCCTCCAGGAGCGCCTTCGCCACCCGGTGCATCCCGTCCATCACCCGTCCGTCCGACGAGAGGATGATCGGGTGGCGGAGGTCGCACGCGGCGATGAGCCGCGCGTGCTCGGCCACGGCGCGGACGGTGGCGCGGTCGCCTTCGCCGCCGAACCAGTAGGGCTCGTCCAGCTCTCGGATCGCCGTCAGCGGGACCCCATGGCGCGGGAGGCCGGCCGAGAGCCGCACGAGGCGATCCACGTCCCAGGCCAAGAGGCCGCGCGGGGAGGGGCGGAGGTGGTACTGCTTCCGCACGGCCGGGTCAGGGGAGCACCTGGAACCGCTCGAAGGCCGCCCGCTCCAGCGCCTCACGGTGGTCCGGGTGCGCCACGGCGATGAGCGCCCGCGCGCGCTCGCGGAGCGTCCTCCCGTAGAGGTCGGCCACGCCGTGCTCGGTCACGACGTAGTGGACGTGCGCCCGCGTCGTCACGACGCCGGCGCCCTCCTTGAGGACGGGCACGATGCGGGAGTCGCCGCGCCGGGTCGAGGAGGGCAGCGCGATGATGGGCTTGCCGCCAGGCGAGAGCGAGGCGCCGCGGATGAAGTCCATCTGCCCGCCCACGCCCGAGTACTGCCGCGTCCCGATGGAATCGGCCGAGACCTGGCCGGTGAGGTCCACCTCGATGGCGCTGTTGATGGCGGTCACGCGGGGGTTCCGGCGGATGACGGCGGTGTCGTTGACGTAGGCGCAGTCGAGCATGGCCACGAGCGGGTTGTCGTCTACGAAGTCGTAGAGCCGGCGGGAGCCCATGAGGAAGGTGCTGACGAGCTTGCCGGGGTGGACCCGCTTCTGCGCCCCCGTGATCACGCCCCGCTCGACGAGGTCGATCACGCCGTCGGAGAACATCTCGGTGTGGACGCCGAGGTCGCGGTGGCCGGTGAGGGCGGCGAGGACGGCGTCCGGGATGGCGCCGATGCCCATCTGGAGCGTGGCGCCGTCGTCTACGAGCGCGGCGCAGTGGCGGCCGATGGCCCGCTCGCCCTCCGACAGCACGGGCGGGGCGTGCTCGGGGATCGGCTCGTCGACCTCGACGCCGTAGGCGATCCGGCGGGCGTGGATGAGTCCGTCGCCGTGCGTCCGCGGCATCTGCGGGTTGATCTGCGCCACCACCACGGGCGCCGTCTCGACGGCGGCGCGGGAGGCGTCCACGGAGACGCCGAGCGAGCAGAAGCCGTGGCGGTCCGGCGGCGAGACATGGACGAGGGCGACGTCGAGGGGGAGCACGCGCCGCCGGAAGAGTGCGGGCACCTCGGAGAGGAAGACGGGCACGTAGTCGGCCTCGCCAGAGGCCACGGCCGCGCGAACGTTCGCGCCGACGAAGAACGCCTTCGTGCGGACGTGCTCCCGCAGCTCGGCCGCCGCGTAGGGCGCCGGCCCCTCGGTGTGGAGATGGACGACCTCGACGTCCCGCAGCGACGGCGCCCGGTCGGTGAGGGCGGCGACGAGCCGCTGCGGCGCGGCGGCGGCGGTGTGGACGAACACGCGGTGGCCGGACTCGACCACGGCGACGGCTTCTTCGGCAGAGACGAGACGCATGAGGGACGGGGCGGGGGCCGGGAAGCTAGCGGGGGGCGAGGGGTCGTGGCAGGGCGTCTTCCGGAAAGCAACTCGGGAGACCCGTCAAAGCCGGCGGACGGGCCGTGTTAGTTTTCTAGCCGTCCATCCCTTCCTGCTCATGCGTCGCCTCTCGCTCTTCGCCCTCGCCGCGCTGCTCCCCGCCCTCGCCCACGCCCAGCCCGCCTTCGACCCCGACACCGTCCAGGCCGGCCGGCTCGACGGGGGCAAGATGTGGCTGTTCGAGGACCCGCCCTACGACTACCTCGACGCGACCTACGGCTTCGAGCCCGACGCGGCGTGGTTCGAGCACGCGCGTCTCGCCGCCCTCCGGATGCCCGGGTGCTCGGCCTCCTTCGTCTCCCCCCACGGCCTCGTCGCCACGAACCACCACTGTGCCCAGAGCAGCATCATCGGCGTGAGCGCGGAGGGCGAGGGCCTCCTCGACGCCGGCTTCATCGCCCGGAGCCTGGACGAGGAGCGACCCATCGAGGGGATGTACATGGACCAACTCATCGCCATCGAGGACGTGACCGACGAGGTGCTGGCGGCGGCGGCCGGGGCCGAGACCGACGCCGAGCGCGTGGCGGCGCTGGAGGAAGCGACGGAGGCCGTCGAGGCCCGGCTCCTGGAGGCGCGCGGCGGTGAGGACGCCGGCTACGTCGTCCAGGTCGTCGGCCTCTACGACGGCGGGCGCTATTCCGCCTACACCTTCCAGCGGCACAGCGACGTCCGGCTCGTCCTGGCGCCCGAGCGCGCGCTCGGCTACTTCGGCGGCGACTTCGACAACTTCACCTACCCCCGTTACGCGGCCGACTTCGCCTTCCTGCGCGTCTACGGCTCCGACGGCGACCCGCTCGCGTCCCCGCACTACTTCCCCCTCGCCGAGGAGGGCGTCGGCGCCGGCGACCTCATCTTCGTCATCGGCAACCCCGGCTCGACGAGCCGCGGCCTCACCGTCGCCCAGCTCGAAATCACGCGCGACGTCCAGGTGCCGACGATCCTCCGCTTCCTCGACACCCGAATTGCGGCGCTCCAGGCCTACCTCGGCACAGACCCCGACAACCCCGACGCCGTGCGGGGCCAGCTCTTCGGGCTGCTCAACGCGCAGAAGGCCTACCGCGGCCGCCGCGACGCCCTCGCCGACCCGTACATCCTGGCGCGCCGCGGCGCCGCCGAGCGGGCCTTCCGGGAGGCCAGCCCCGAGGCCGCCGCGCTCATCGACCGGATGGCCGAGCTCCAGGCCGAGCGCCGGGACCTCGCCGCGCCCTTCCGCGCCTTCGCGACGCTCTTCAACCCGGCGTACGGCGCCGCCACGCTCCTCCGCGCACAGGCCGCCGCCGGGGCCCTCCAGTCCGACGCCCCCGACTTCGCGGGCGTCCTGAGCGTGGCCGACCGCCCGTCGGTGGTCGAGCGGGGCTACCTCACGAGCGACGTCGCCGTTCTCCGCGCCTACTTCCGGGAGGTCGGGCGCCCGCTGCCGGAGGTGCTCCAGGGTGGCACCGACGCCGAGGTCGCCGACCGGCTCCTCCGCGAGTCCCGTCTGGCGTCGGCCGCCGTCGCCGCGGCGGCCGTGGAGGCCGGCGAGCTCTCGGCCGACGACCCCGCCGTGCAGCTCTACCTCGCCCTCGCCGGGGACCTCGCCGACTTCCAGAGCGGCATGGCCGGGCTCGGCGCTCGGGAGGGCGACCTCGCCCAGCAGCTCGGCCGCGCCCGCTTCGCCGCCTACGGCAACACCGTCCCGCCGGACGCCACGTTCTCGCTCCGCTTCACCGACGGCGTCGTGCGCGGCTACGAGTTCAACGGCACCTACGCCGCTCCCTTCACCACGCTCTACGGGCTCTACGACCACTACTACTCGTACTGCGTGGCGGCGGGCGGCATCGTCACGGCGGGCGGGGGATGCGACTGGGAGCTGCCGGAGCGGTGGCTGGAGGCGCAGGACGACCTCGACCTCGCGACCCCGGTCAACTTCACCTCCACCTCCGACACGATCGGCGGCAACTCGGGCAGCCCCGCCGTGAACGAGGACCTCGAGCTCGTCGGCCTCAACTTCGACCGCACGATCGAGGGCCTCGTCCGGGACTACCTCTACCTCCCGGACCGCGGCCGCAACGTCATGGTGGACGTGCGGATGATCCTGGAGGCGCTCGACGAGGTCTACGACGCGGACGGCCTCCTCGAGGAGCTGCGCGAGGGGGTGCTCCGGCCGTGACCGGCGCGGGGAGAGGGCTCTTCCTGCGCCTTACTCGTCCTCCTGCTCGCCACGGGTGATGAAGAACTGCCACCCGAGGTTGACGACGATCCCGCTCGCGTCGGCCGAGCGGGGCCAGCCGGGCGGGAGCTGCTCGGTCTCCCAGACGAGGCTGCTGAACTCGCGGCGGCGGTACCCGAGCTCGACATAGAGCCCCCGGATCGGCCCTGTGTTGAGGTAGGTGCCGGCCACGGCGCCGAGCTCGAAGGTCTCGGCCTGGAGGGGGTAGACCGTGCCGTCGGGCGCGTAGCCGCGGGCGTTCCACAGCTCGGTGAAGCCGAACCCGGCGCCGAAGTAGGGGATGAGCGGGCTGCCCGAGGGGAGGCCGAGGCGGGAGGCGTACACGGAGACCGTCGGCAGCGTGCGGATGGAGGTGCGGAGGTCGAGCGTGGGCTCGTTGGCCTGGAACCCCTGCACCGCGCTCGCCCCGAAGGCGAGCTCGAAGTCGGTGTCGCCGACGGAGGGGAGGTTGATGAGCACCTCGGCGCCCAGCCCCGTCGTGCCGAAGTCGGCGGCGGTGCCTTCGAGCGTGCGGTTGTCGGTGAGGACGCCGGCCTGGCCGTAGAAGACGACGGCGTTGACGTTCTCGAACAGGCTGCCGAAGAGGTCGAAGAACTGGGCCTGCGCCGGGCGGGCGAGCCCGGGGACGAGCAGGAGCAGGAGCAGGAGGCGGTGCATGGGTCGGGGGGAGCGAGTCGGGCGACGGACGCCGCCCCAATAGACGGAACAGCGGCGGTATCGGTCAACGTCCTGCACCCCTTGAGCCCGGAGTAGCGGGCGGGGTGCGGCATTCCCTGAAACCCTCCCGTTGCGCCGCCACGCCGGACACGCCGCGCGGGAGCCCCGTTGAACCCGGGCGACCTTCTCTCCACGCCCGTCCCATGCGCCGTCCCATCCTGCTCTCCGTGCTCCTCCTCACGGCCCTCGCGCTCCTCGCCAGCCTGGGCGCCGCCGGGTGCGACGTGACCGGCGGCGAGGAGCGCGAGGGCGCTGCGGGGGGCGCCCGTCCGGCGCTGCCCGACACCGCCGCGCTCCCGCTCGCCTTCCCCACCGACAACGTCGGCCTCCTCACCGGAGACCTCCCCGGCTTCTACATGGAGGTCGACCGCGACACCGTGTCCGGCCTCCGTGGGGCGGGGTGGGAAGCCGGGCAGTACGGGTTCGTTCGCGGCCCCGTCGGCGCGGGCGCCGACCGGCGGTTCGTGAAGCTCCACGAGGGCGTGGACATCCGCCCGCTCCGCCGCGACCCGGCCGGCGAGCCGCTCGACAGCGTCTACGCCGCGCGGGCGGGCACGGTCGCCTACGTCAACGAGAGCCCCGGCTCGGCCTTCGGCCGCTACGTCGTGCTCGAGCACGACTGGGACGGCACTCCCGTCTACACCCTCTACGCCCACCTCGACGACGTCTTCGTGGAGGAGGGCGCGCGCGTGGGCCGGCGCCAGCCACTCGGCCGCCTCGGCTACACCGGCCGCGGCATCTGGCGCGAGCGCGCCCACGTCCACTTCGAGGTGGCGATGATGCTGAACGAGCACACGCCGGTCTGGTTCGAGCAGTACTACGGCGGGCAGCCCAACCTGCACGGCCGCTTCTTCGGCACCAACCTGGCCGGCGTGGACGTCCCCGCGCTTTTCGAGGCGCTCGCCGAGCGCCCCGACCTCTCGTTCCGAGCGTTCGTGCAGAGCCAGCCGGCCGGCTACCGCGTGGCCCTCCCCGCCGACCGGCCCCTCGACATCCTGACGCGGTATCCCTGGCTCTGGGAAGGGGAGCGGGCCCCCCGGGCAGGCGGGGGGGCGTGGGTCGTCACCTTCACGGCCGCGGGCGTGCCCATCCGGGTCTCGTGGCGGCCCGAGGCCGTGGCCGGGCCGGAGGTGCTGTGGACGGCTCCCGAGGTGCTCGCGAAGAAGTGCCAGACGAACGGGATGCTGGCCTTCACTGGCGAGGGCTGCGTCCCGTCCGGCCAGGGCCGACGCTACGTCGCCCTCCTCGCCACGACGCCCGAGGGCGCGCCGACGTGGTGAGCCTCGGGGCGTGAAGACACGGCGCGGGACGGAAGCCTGCACGGTCTGGTACGTATCACCCCCACGCCTCACGCACCCACGTTTTCATGACCGAGCAGCCCCCCGCCTCCGAGGTCTCTCACGGGATCGCCAGCGTCCTCCCGTTCCTCTACATCGCCTGGGCCGACGGGCTCCTGGCACCCTCCCAGGTCGCCGTCATCCGCGAGCAGATCGAGCGGCAGGCCTGGCTGAGCGAGGCCGACAAAGCCACGCTCCGCGGCTGGCTCGACCCCACCGCCCCCCCGAGCGCGACGGACTACTACCGCTGGGTCCGCGCCATCAAGCAGGCCGCCCGGCACGTACCGGATGCCGCGGACAAGAGCCTCGCCGAACTGGGCGCCGCCCTCGCGGAGGTGGCGGGCGTGGGGCCGGAGAGCGGCGTCGCGACGCCGGAGGCGTGCGAGGCGCTGGCCGAGATGGAGGCGGCCCTCGGCATCGTCGGGCGCGAGGCCGTGCGCGAGCTCGTCGAGACGCGCCCACCGGGCGACGGCGCGGCCGACCCGGCCGTGCTGGCCCCGCCCTTCGACCCTGCGGCGCTCCAGGCGCTCCTCGACGGCGACAAGGCCGACCTCCGAGCGCGCGTCCGCCTCCTCCTCCAGGACCCCGTCTTCGCCTACCCCGAGGAGCCGCTGGACAAGGAGGCCCACCGGGAGCTCGTCTTCCGGTGGCTGACGCACCTCGCCGATCAGGGGCTGGGGGCGCTCGCCTACCCCGAGTCCGTCGGCGGCGAGGGCGACATCGCGGCCTTCATCGCCGTCTTCGAGGAGCTCTGCCACCACGACCTCTCGCTCGCCGTCAAGTTCGGCGTTCAGTTCGGGCTCTTCGGCGGCAGCATCAACCAGCTCGGTTCCCAGCGCCACCGCCAGCACTACCTCCCGGCCGTCGCCTCGGTCGAGCTGCCGGGGTGCTTCGCGATGACGGAGAAGCGCCACGGCTCGAACGTGCGCGACCTCCAGACGACGGCGACCTACCATCCCGAGACCGGGGAGTTCGTGGTCCACACGCCGCACGAGGAGGACCACAAGGAGTGGATCGGGAACGCCGCCGCGCACGGCCGGATGGCGACGGTCTTCGCCCAGCTCGTCATCGGGGACCAGCACTACGGCGTCCATGCCTTCCTCGTCCCCCTCCGCAGCGACGACGGCGCGGTACTGCCGGGCGTGCGGATCGAGGACAGCGGCTACAAGCTCGGCCTCAACGGCGTCGACAACGGGCGGATCTGGTTCGACCACGTCCGCATCCCGCGCGAGAACCTCCTCGATCGGTTTGCGGAGGTGAGCCCCGAGGGCGAGTACGCGTCGCCCATCCCGTCGTCGTCGAAGCGGTTCTTCACGATGCTCGGCACGCTCGTGGGCGGGCGGATCGCCGTGGCCTCGGGCGGCCTCGCGGCGTCCAAGAACGCGCTCACGATCGCCGTCCGCTACGGGGCCCGCCGCCGGCAGTTCGGGCCGAAGGACCGCCCCGAGGTGCCGATCCTCGACTACCTCAGCCACCAGCGGCGGCTGCTCCCGTACGTGGCCGCGGCCTACGGCCTGACGTTCGCCCTCCACGACCTCGCCGGGCGCTTCCAGGCGACGCCGGCCGGCGCCGACCTCCGCGCCATCGAGGCGGAGGCCGCCGCGCTCAAAGCGCTCGCCACGCGCCACGCCTCCGACAGCATCCAGGAGAGCCGCGAGGCCTGCGGCGGCGAGGGCTACCGCTACGCCAACCGCCTCGCCCGCCTCCGCGCCGACGCCGACATCTTCACCACGTTCGAGGGTGACAACACCGTCCTCCTCCTCCAGGTGGCCAAGAGCCTGCTCTCGGGCTACAAGGAGGAGTTCGAGAACCTCGACTTCTTCGGCCTCCTCGGCAAGCTCCGCGAGCGCGTCGAGGTGCGGATCGGCGAGCCCAACCCGCTCCAGCGGCGGCGCACCGGCGAGGCCCACCTCCTCGACTCCGCCCTCCACGCCGACCTCTTCGAGAGCCGCGAGCGCGACCTCCTCGTCTCGGCCGCCCGACGCCTCAAGGGGCGGCTCGACGCGGGCGAGGACTCGTTCGACGCCTTCATCGATGTGCAGGACCACCTCCTCACGCTCGCCCGGGCCCACGCCGAGCGCGTGGTGCTGGACCGCTTCCAGGCCGCGGTGAACGACGCCGCCGAGGGGGTGGTGAAGGAGCGGCTGGAGCGGCTGTGCGCGCTCTACGCGCTGTGGATCCTGGAGCGCGACCGTGGCTGGTTCCTCGAGCAGCACTACATCGACGCGCCCAAGGCGAAGGCCATCCGCGCCGAGGTCAACGCCCTCCTCGGCCGCCTCCGCCCCGACGCCGTCGCCCTCGTCGACGCCTTCGGCATCCCCGACGCCCTCCTCGCCGCGCCGATCGCGGTGGCGTAGGGCTCCTCGCGGTGGCGTAAGGCTCCGAAAACGGCTTGAAGGCGCCCCGCGGCCGGAACGGGCGGCTACCTTCTCCGCGTTCCCACGCGCCTCCACCTGCCCCCGACCGCATGAGCCGCCACGGCCGCGTCCTCGTCGCCATGAGCGGCGGGGTGGACTCCTCCGTCACCGCCGCCCTCCTCCACGAGGAGGGCTACGACGTCGTCGGTGTGACGATGAAGACGTGGGACTACGCGACGACGGGCGGCGCGGCTGAGGCGAAGGCGCGCGGGAAGGAGGTCGGCTGCTGCTCGCTGGAGTCCATGAACGACGCCCGCGCCGTGGCCGTCCGCCTCGGCGTGCCCCACCTCGTCGTCGACATCCGCGAGGCGTTCGGCGACTGGGTCGTGGAGCGGTTCACGTCCGATTACCTCGCCGGGCGGACGCCCAACCCCTGCGTGCTCTGCAACACCCACATCAAGTGGGCCGCGCTCCTCCAGCGCGCCGACGCGCTCGGCTGCGACCTCATCGCGACGGGCCACTACGCGCGCGTCCGGCAGGACGGCGCGGCGGGCCGCTGGGTCGTGAGCCGGGGCCTCGACCGCAACAAGGACCAGAGCTACGCGCTCTGGGGCGTCGAGCAGGACCACCTCGCGCGGACGCGTTTCCCGCTCGGCGGCTACACCAAGCCCGAGATCCGGCGCCTCGCCTCGGACTTCGGCCTCGACCACGTCGCCCATAAGCCGGACTCCTACGAGATCTGCTTCATCCCCGACAACGACTACCGCGGCTTCCTCTCGCGGCGCGTCGAGGGGCTGGCCGAGCGTGTGGCCGACGGGCCGTTCGTGCTGGAGGCGACGGGGGAGACCGTCGGCCGGCACCGCGGCTACCCATTCTACACCGTCGGCCAGCGGCGCGGGCTCGACCTCGCCCTCGGCGCGCCTGTCTACGTCACCCGCATCGACGCCGCCACGAACACCGTCTTCGTCGGGCCGAAGGAGGCGCTGCTGGGGCGGACGCTCACGGCGCGCGGCCTCGTCTTCGGCAAGGCCGCCGACCTCTGGGAGGAGCGGCCAGCGCTCGGGCAGATCCGCTACAAGGACCCGGGCGCCCCGGCCCTCGCCCGACAGACCGGCGACGATGCCCTGGAGGTCGTCTTCGACGCGCCGCGCGCCGCCATCACGCCCGGCCAGGCCCTCGTGCTCTACGACGACGACGACGTGCTCGCGGGCGGCTGGATCCACACGGCCGGGGCGGCGTCCGAGGCCGACGCATTCACCGACCTCATCGCCCTCCCCACGCTATGAAAAGGCTCCTGCTTCTGCTCGCCCTCCTCGTCACCGCCTGCGCCGGCGGCGACGGCGTGACCGAGGGCGCACCCGAAGACGCGGAAGCCGCCGCCGATCTCCAGACCTACGACGGCACCGTCGCCTACCTGAACCTCGAAGGCGGCTTCTACGGCATCGTGACGGCGCGCGGCGACGACCTCCTCCCGACGAACCTGCCGGCCGAGTACGAGGAGGACGGCCTCGCCGTCCGCGTCACCGGCCGCTTCCTGGAGGACGTGGCGACGTTCGTGATGTGGGGCCGCCCGTTCGAGGTCACCGAGATCACCCGGCGCTGACGATGGTGGACCTCGACCCGCAGCGCGAGTGTCCGTCGTGCGCCCTGGAAGCCCCGGCCGACGCCGAGGCGTGCCCGTACTGCGGCTACGAGTTCCCCGTGCCCAAGGCCGGCGTCCGTCCGATGGGGTGGGTGATGATCGCGCTCATGATCCTGTTCGCGATCCCGCTCCTGGCGTGGCTCTTCGGGTGAGACGAGCGTGCCCCGGCTCCACGCGGGGCGAGGGCGCTCGGGTGGCTCGTGGGCTAGCGCGACAGCGTCAGGCGGCCGGCCTGGATCCCCTCCTCGGTGCGCAGCCGGTAGATGTAGACGCCGCTCGGAAGCGCCGTGGCGTCGAGCACGGCATGGTGCACGCTAGCCTCGTGTGTGCCCTCGGCGAGAACGGCCACGCGCCGTCCGAGGAGGTCGAACACGGCCAGCGCCGCGTCGCCACGTTCAGCGAGGGTGTAGGTGATCACGGCCTCCGTCTCGAGCGGATTCGGTGAGACAACGACCCCCTCAGAGGCCCACGCATTCGACATGGCGCCAGCGAGAAACGACACGGTGGCTTCATTCGAGCACTCCGCGGTATCCGTCTCGCAGACCTGGTAGGTGAACGATCCGCTCGCGCCGCGTCCGATGCGGTCGGTGTAGGAGCCTGTGTCCGCACTCGTCTCGATAGCCTCACCGTTGCGGTAGACGTCGACCTGGCCGCCGTCGGCCGGGCTCCACGACAGATCGGCGCCCACCCACGGCCCCCGGGTCCAGGCGCTGACAGAGAGCGCGATGCCGCCGGAGCCTCCGCCCGAGACGCTCACGCTGCGAGAGGTGGCGTCGGAGGCCCCGTCGTCGTCGGTAACGGTGAGGGTGACAGCGTAGGAGCCCCCGGCTGCATAGGTGTGGGTCGGGTTGGTCGCCGTCGAGGTGCCGCCGTCGCCGAAGGCCCAGGCACGGCTGACGATGGAGCCATCGGGGTCGCTGCTCTGATCGGAGAACGTGCATTCGAGGTCGGTGCAGTCGAAGGCGAAGGCTGCGGTCGGCGGCGAGTTGTCGCCCCCTCCGCCGCCGCGGTAGGCGGCAGCCACCTCAGCGGCCGCCTCACCGACCCTGTTCAGGCCGCGCTGGCCCCAGTGCAGGTCGCCCGAATACCACCCGTCGCAGTTGCCGCCGCCACACGCGATGGATGATTCTTTGATCGACACAGATTCCTGGACCGGAGAGCAGTACGCGAACTCCCCGCACACGCTGGCTTCGAGGTCCATCAGATGGTCCGCTTCGAGTTGGCCCTGTGGATCGGTGTAATCGTGGCTCCTCGGAATGATCGTGTTGACGAGGTAGAACCGGCCCCCGAATCCGGCGTGGAGCGGGTCGCTGGCTACCTCGTCCCCATATGCCTGGAGAAGCGTTCGGAGATCGGCCCTGTAGTCGTCCCACGGGTACTGGCCGATGGAGCCGCTCAAGTTGGGGCTCAGCATCCAGAGTACACCACCGAACGTCACCTCGCGGCCGGGGAACTCGGCAGTCGCCTTGTTCATCGCGCCCGTGATCGTCTGCACCCCATCCTCGAAGTACTCACGCCCTGGCATCCACCGGGGACCGCTCCCCCCATCGGCAACAGAGGTCATGAAGAGGGACGGGCCGTCGAGGGCCCCTCCCCCCAGCGCGTTGTAGGTGACGGCGAAGCTGGGCCAAGCGCTCCCCCCTCCCGACATGCCCTCGTGGGTTCGAGACGGGAAGGGATCGTCGAGGGGGCGCGGGGGGTGCTGCGGGTCGTCCCGCCAGTACCACTCCCAGGCCGTTCCGTCGGCGGGGTCGGGGCTGAAGTTCCGGTTGCCGACGTTCGTCGCGTTCGAGCTGCCCCAGACGACGAAGACCACGACGGTATCCGAAGCCGTTTCGGGGGGCGGGACGTCTCGAACGGCCGCTGCGCGGTCGAGAGCGCCGCCGCTCGGTGGAGCGTCGCCGAAGGGAGGGCCGCCGGCCGGCAGGCCGAGGAGTAGGACGAGCGCGAGGCTGACTTCAGTGAGGAGCATGGGGCGGGTGCAGAGAACCAGACGGTCGCCAGGGGGGAGTGCCGCAGGGAAGGGGCCAAGACGGTCCGGTCCCAGGGAGAGCCCCAGCCGTGCCCGTCGGTGGAGGGAAGGGGCCGAACGGGGTGCTCCCTCGGAGGGTCCACGGGAGTGCCTATTTGGGCTACATATGGTGATCCTCCCTACGCGAGCGTTGCTTCCTGGACCGCCGGCGCGCCCGCACCTCCACCTAGAGCGGGGTCCCAGACCCAGCGGCTAGAGCACGCTAGAGCACCGGGGCGAGGAGGCGCGTGGCCTGCGTGGCGAACCGGAACGCGAACGAGCGGCTCGTGAGGTCCTCCCGCGTCAGCTGCGTGCTCTGCGCCAGGTCCCGCTCCAGCATGGCCTCGACCTCGCCGCAGAAGCCGGCGTCGTTGAAGAGCACCGTGAGCTCGAAGTTGAGGCGGAACGAGCGGTTGTCGAGGTTGGCCGTCGAGACGGCGGCGTAGTCGTCGTCGACGAGGGCCACCTTCTGATGCATGAAGCCGTCCTCGTAGAGGTACACCTTCACGCCCGCCTTCGCGACATCGGGGAAGTAGGCGTAGGGGACGTACTTGAAGTACCACGCGTCGGTCTTCCGCGGCATGAGGATGCGGACGTCGACGCCGCGGAGGGCGGCGAGCTGGAGGGCGCCGAGGACGCGCCCGTCGGGGACGAAGTAGGGCGTGGCGATCCAGACCCGCTGCTCGGCGCTCTCGGCGATGTGGGCGAAGAGCAGCCCGCACGTCTCGATCTCGTCGGCAGGGCCGGAGGCGAGGACGAGCGCGCAGCGGTCGGCCGGGCTCGGCGTGGGCGCCCACCGCACCTCCGGCAGGCGGTTGCGGCCGTAGTGCCAGTCCTTGAGGAAGGCGTACTGGACCCCCTGGACGACCGGCCCTTCGAGCGCGATGTGGGTGTCGCGCCAGTGCCCGAAGTCGGGGTCGCGCGAGAGGTACTCATCGCCGACGTTGTGGCCGCCGATGAAGGCCCGCCGCCCGTCCACCACGACGATCTTGCGGTGGTTGCGGAAGTTGATCCGGAACCGGCCGAGCCAGGCGCGCCGCCCGCTGAAGCCGGAGACGTGGACGCCGGCCTCGCGGAGGCCCCGCTTGTACGTCTCGGGCAGCTTGTACGAGCCGACCTCGTCGTAGAGGAGGTAGACGCGGGCGCCCCGCCCGGCGGCCGCGCAGAGGGCCTCTTGGAAGCGCCGCCCGATGTCGTCGTCGTGAATGATGTAGAACTGAGCGAGGACGTAGTCCTTCGCCTGCGCGATGGCCCCGAGGATGGCGTCGAAGGTGGCGTGGCCGTCGACGAGGAGGCGGCCGTCGTTCCCCGCCGTGAAGGGGAGCGTGGCGAGGGCGCGGAGGGCGACGAGCTCGCCGCGCTCGCGCTCGGGCGCGGCGGCCTCGGGCTCGACGAGGCACGGCGCGAGCGGCCCCTCGTCGGGGTCGCTGAAGCGGACGCCGAGGACGTCGTCGAAGTCCTCCATGGCCTGGACGTAGTCGCGGAAGCGGGCGCGGCCGAAGACCCAGTAGAGCGGGAGGGCGACGAACGGGACCGTGACGAGCGAGAGGGCCCAGGCGGTCGCGCCCTGGGGCGTCCGCGTCTTCATGATCGCGTCCACGGCGCTGACGGCGCCGAGGAGATAGAAGAGCGGGATGCCGAGGCCGAGGAGCCAGCCGAAAAAGCCGCCGTCGTACAACAGAGTGCAGGTTAGGATGGGCCGTCAACGCGTCGCGGCCCTGCGCGATCCGTGGGACCGTCCCGGAGCAGGACCCAGGCGAACGCTGCAGCGAGGGCGGCCAGCCCGGCGCACAGCCCGGCCACGAGGCGGAACGCCGCCACGAACGCCGCGCCGACGGCCGCCACTACGGCGGGGGCACCGTCCACGGCGTCGGCCGCCGCGGCGAGGTCGGCGCGGGCGGCCCACACCGCGTCGCGCGTCGCCGCTGGTGCGTCGAGGCTGGCGAGGCGGCTGGCAAGGGCGGGCTCGAAGACGGTGAGGGCCACGACGCCGAGCACGGCTACGGCGAGGAGCCCCGCCACGCGCGCCGCGGCGTTGTTGACGCCCGAGGCCGCGCCTGCGTGCTCGTCCGGCGCGGCGTTGAGCACGACCGTCGTCAGCGGTGCCACCGCCGTCGCCATCCCGATGCCGATCACGAGGAGGGCGGGGAAAAACGTCGTCCAGTAGTTCGCCTCCACCCCCGGCCGCATCAGGAGCACGAAGCCGGCGGCCACGAGGAGCGGCCCCACGGTCAGAGGCAGGCGCGCGCCGACGCGGTCGAGCAGGCCGCCGGCCCAGCGCGAGAGCGACGCCATGACGAGCGAGAAAGGGAGGAAGGCGAGGCCGGCCTCGGCGGCCGTCATCCCCTGCACCTGGATGAGGTGGAAGGGGAGGAAGAAGAGGGCGCCGTAGAGCGCGAAGTAGAGCGCGAGCGTGAGGAGGTTCGCGCCCGTGAAGACGCGCGAGCGGAAGAGGCCGAGGGGCAGGAGGGGGGCCTCCGCGCGCCGCTCCTGGAACACGAACAGGACGAGGAGCACGGCACCGCCGCCCAGCCCGGCGAGGACGAGGCCGTCGGTCCACCCCCGCTCGCCCGCGCGGATGAGACCGGCCGCCAGCCCGCCCAGCCCGACCGTGGCGAGGAGCGCGCCGAGCTTGTCGAGCGGGCCCTCCTCGCTGGGGTGCGTCTCCGGCACCTTCCGCGAGAGCCCCAGCGTGAGGAGGGCCAGCGGCACGAGGGGCCAGAACACGGCGCGCCACGAGAGCACGTCCACGAGCCAGCCGCCGAGAGCCGGGCCGAACGCCGTCGTCAGGGCTGAGAACCCGGCCCACGTGCCGACGGCCCGCCCTCGCTCCCCAGGTGGGAAGACGGCCGTCAGGAGGGCGAGCGAGACGGGCACGAGGAGCGCCGCGCCCACGCCCTGCACCGCCCGCGCCCCGATCAGCAGCGCCGACGACGGCGCGAGAGCACACCCCAGCGTGGCGAAGGCGAACACGGCCAGCCCCCACCCGAACACGCGCCGCTCGCCGTAGCGGTCGCCCGCCGCGCCGCCCGCGAGCAGGAGCGCGCCGAGGAAGAGGAGGTAGGCGTTGACCACCCACTGCATCGTGGGGGCGCTCGCCCCGAGGTCCCGCTGGATGGCCGGGAGCGCCACGTTGACGACGCTCGACACGAGGAAGGCGAGCGACGAACCCAGGACCGCGACAGCGAGCGTCCAGCGTTGCTCGGAGGGGGATGCGGCCACGGCGCTAGCCCGCCCCCGGCCCGCGCGGGGTCACCGCGCGGGGTGCCTCGTCGGGCCGCGCCGGCCCCGCGGCCGTCGTGGCGGCGGGGATCGTCCGCGGGGCGTCGGGGACTGGCACGGCTACGCCTCCTCCTCGTCGGCCGGGACGGGGACCGGCCGCTTGGGCGCGTCGATGGGGAGGCACACCTCGAAGGTCGTCCGCCCGGGCTGGCTCTCGACGCGGACCGTCCCCTCGTGCTGGCGCACGATCCGATGGACGATGTCGAGACCGAGGCCGGTGCCCTGGCCGGGCGCTTTGGTGGTGAAGAAGGGGTCGAAGATGCGCTCGTGGAGGTCGTCTGGGATGCCGGGCCCGTCGTCGGTGATGGCGACGCAGGCGAGGGCGCCCTCGCGCCGCGTGGCGATCTCGATGCGGCCGCCCTCGCCCGCCGCGTCGATCGCGTTGTCGAGGAGGTTGGTCCACACCTGGTTCAGCTCGCCGGGGTAGGCGCACACCTCGGGGAGGTCGTCGGCGTACCGCCGCGCGATGTGGAGGCCGGCCTTCTTGATGGGGTGGCCGAGCATGGTGAGCGTGGAGTCGAGGCCGGCATGGAGGTCGACGGGCTGGCGGTCCGGCGCCTGGTCCATGTGGGAGTACTGCTTCACCGAGGCGACGAGCTCGGAGATGCGGCCGGCGGCGCGCTCGACCTCGCCGAGGAGCCGCTCGGCCGCCATCCCCTTCTCGATCCACAGCACCACGTCGCCGAGGGCGTCCTCCGGCACCGTCTCGGCGAGGTGGTCGAGAGCCTTGGGCGTGACGCCCTCGTCGGCCAGCACCTCGGCCACCATGTAGGCGTGGGGGACGTCGTGGTCGTCGAGCCAGTCGGCGAGGGCGTCCT
Source organism: Rubricoccaceae bacterium (assembly GCA_033720695.1). Lineage (GTDB taxonomy): Bacteria > Bacteroidota > Rhodothermia > Rhodothermales > Rubricoccaceae > DATGQT01. The sequence goes on along the minus strand of JAWWCA010000002.1, from coordinate 7,623 downwards.
CCTTCTCGGATCGGTCGAGGGCGGTCTCGGTGCCCGGCGTGGGGGCGGTGCAGGACTGGAGCGCGGCCCGGGACTGCTCCACCTGCTCGGGGGTCAGGCCGTGGCCGGTGAGGCGCGTCACGAGGCCGGGCATGAGGTCCATCCGCTCGCGGAGGTCGGCCACGGCGCGGCGGATGGCGGCGGCGGGGTTGTTGAGCTCGTGGGCGAGGCCGGCCGAGAGCTTGCCCAGCGCCAGCATCTTCTCCTGCTGCTGCTCGCTCCGGCTCGACTCCCGCACCCGGTCCGTCATCCGCGCGACGAGCCGCTTCCCCACCTCGGGCATCCGCGTCAGCATCTCCCAGAAGTGGTCCTTGTGGATCCGGGCCAGGCGCGACGGCTCGGCGGCGATCCCCTCGCCCTGGTACGTCTTCATCCGCGAGAACGGGAGGAGCCCGGAGATCTCGCCCGGCCGGACGGTGCCGAAGAGCATCCGCTGCCCGTTGTTGAAGGTGAAGATCTGGAAGCTGCCCTCGATCACGACGACCATCTCGTCGGCCGGATCGCCGGGGCGGACGGTGTGGTCGCCTTCCTCGAGGACCATCTCCTCGGCGACGGAGGCGAGCCAGTCGAGGTGCTCCTCGTCCTGGTCGGCGAAGACGTCAACGGTGCGGAAGTCGGAGGCGGTGAGCATGGCGCTGAGGGGGAGGCGTCAGCCGTCCGCGCGGGCGGAGTCGGCGACGACGGTGAACAGGAGGCGCGTGGGCGGGGCCTCCGCGCGCACGCGGAGCCGCGCCGCGGGGGCGCCTGCGGCCTGGAGCGCCCGACGGGTGGAACCCGTTCCCGCGCTGTCGCCCGCGACGACGAGGCGGAGGGGCGGATAGCGGCGGAGCAGGTCGGCAAGGTCGGCGAGCGTGGCGGAATCGGTGGGGACGGGCCGGGGACCGAGTGTCACGGGCGTGGCGCGGACGCCGGCGGCGTCGAGGCCGAGGGCGCGCGCGGCCTGGCGCGTCAGGATGGTCTCGGCCTCGGGCGGGAGCGGCCGGGGCGCAGCGTAGGCGAGGGCGAGGCCGACGGCCCCGTCGGTGAGGGTGGCCTCGGCGCCCAGGACGGTGACGCTGTCGGGGAGGGCGAGGTCGGCGACGGCGTCGGCCAGCTGGCCCTGGAGCAGGCTCAGCGTCGCCGAGGGCGAGCGGACGGGCTCGGAGGCGGGGGCGGTGGGCGCTGCCGCAGGGAGCATCGAGGCGAGGGCCTCGAGGTCGCCGGCCGAGGCCGGGACCTGCTCGATGACGAGCGTGACGGGCTCCCCGGCCACGGTCTCGGCACGCCGCTCGAAGGTGATGCGCTCCTCCTCCCCGATCCAGGCCGTCGTCGCGAGGCGGAGCTCGACGCGCGTGGCCCCGTCGCCGAAGGCGACGTCGCGGCCGAGCACGAAGGCGCGGTCGTCTGCGGTGAGGCCGGCGGCCACCTCCTCGACGGCCTGCTGCACCCGGGCCTCCCGGGCGATCTCGCCCAGCGACGTCGAGAGCGGGAAGGCCACGGCCGTCACGAACGAGAGCACGAGCGTCACGCGCGCCCACGGCGACGAGAACACGCGGAGCCGCCGGAACCCCCACGCCTCCTCGATGCGGGCCGCGAGCCCCCGCCGCTCGCCCTCGCGGTGCCACCGCCGCGCGGCCTCGATCACGTCCTCGCGGTGCATGCCCACGAGGAGGAAGGCGAGCATGGCGCTGAGCACGATCCCCCCGAGGTTGGCGCCGAAGAGGAGGAGGCTGCCCCGGATGAGTGGCCACTGCCAGCCCGTCCCGATCCCGAACCCGGCCACGCCGAGCGGCGGGATGAGGGCGACGGCGATCGCGACGCCGGGGATCGAGGCCGAGAGCCGCTGCTCGCGCGAGAGCGTGACGACGGCGCCGGCCAGCCCGGACGCCACGGCGATCGCGAGGTCGAGCGTCGTCGGCCGCGTCCGCGCGGCGATCTCGGGGGTGATGTCGCGGAAGGGGAGGAGGAGCGTGAGGAGCGCCGCGAGGGCCACGACGCCGACGACGCCGAGGAGCACCGTCAGCGCCGTCTGGGCCGCGAGGCGGCCGTCGCCGACGGCGAGCGCCATGCCCAGCCCGAGGACCGGCCCCAGCAGCGGCGCGATGAGCATGGCCCCGATGACGACGGCCGTGGCGTCGAGGGCGAGGCCGAGCGTGGCGATCGCGCCGGAGAGGAGGAGGACGGCCCAGAACGGGAGGTCGGTGTCGGTCGCCGCCTCGGCCGTCTCGCGGAAGAGCGCCGGGCGGTCCCACCAGTGGAGGCCGAACTGCTCGCGCGCGGCCTCCTCCAGCGCCGACTCGCCCTCTTCCTCCACGTCGGCGCCGGGTGGGGCGTCGGGGGGAGCCGTCGGGGGAAGATCAGGAGGCACGGTCGTGGGGTTGGGAACGCGGAGCCGTGCTACGAGCCGTCCCCGCCTTCCGGTCCCGACCCCCGCGTGGCTCTCTCACGCCGTCTGCGTCGCTACAGCATCACCTCGTCCTCGAAGCACCACCCCCACCGCTCGCCGCGCTCGATGGACCGCATCACGGGATGGCCGGTGGCGTGATAGTGCGCCGTGGCGTGCTTGCCCGGCGACGAGTCGCAGCAGCCGACGTGGCCGCACTCCATGCACACGCGGAGGTGGACCCACCGGCCGCCGTGGTCGAGGCACTCCTCACACCCCTGCGCGCTCGGCGTGACGGCGTGGACGTGGTCGAGGTGGGTGCAGCCGGCGTTCGGATCGGGGTCGAGGGTGACGGGCTGGGTCGCGTCGATCCAGTCGGCGCGCATGGCGGCGGGTTCGGGGAGGTCGGGGAGGGGGACCGAGAGGTCGTGGACGCGGAAGAGGTCGCCGGCCTCGACGAACGAGGCCGTGGCGCCGCCGAACGTGACGGAGGCGCCGACGGGGAGGACGGCGTCGCCCGAGGGCTCGGTGACGGTCTCGCCGTCGTGCTCGATGCGGACGACGTGGAGGAGCCGCTCGTCGAGCCGCAGCTCGCCGATCGTCTTGCCCGCCACGGCCATCCCCTCGCGGATCGTGAGCGTACGCGTCCCGAAGCAGTCGGCGCTGAGCTCGCAGGTCACGGCGGGGCGGTCGTCCGTCGAGCGCTCGAAGGCGACGTAGCCGCCGCGCCGCAGCGCCTCCTCGTGCCCCAGGATCTCGTCGGGGGCGATCTCGTAGCGCCGCAGCACGTCGTCGAACAGGCCGATGACCGTCTCCAGCTCGGCCGCGATCGCGCGGTCGGCGCCGGCGTGCTCCAGCTCCTCGGCCTCCTCCGGCGTCAGGGCGACCGTCAGGATGCGCGTCGTCGGCGAGAGGCTGCGGGCGACGGCCGTGACGCGGTGGGCCATCTGCGGGCGGTCGTCGGCGAGGACGAGCATCTTGGCGCGCTGCAGCCCCAGCAGTTCGAGGATGTGGCGCTTCGCGTAGTCGCCGCGGAGGACGGGGAGGCCGTCGGCCTCGGCCTCGCGCGCGCCCTGCGGCGAGAGGGTCGCGATGGCGAAGGGGATGCCGGAGCCGCGGAGGACCTGAACGAGCGGCCGCGCCGCCGTCCCGTAGCCTGCCACGATCACGTGGTTCTCCAGGCTCTCGAAGTGCTCGCCGCTCGGCTCGGGCTCGGCGTCGGCCGCGGGCGTCGGCTCCATCATCCCCTCCAGCTTCTGGCCGAGGCGCCCGGCCCACGGCGCCAGGACCGGCGTGAGCGCCATCAGGATGACCGTCGCCGCGATGAACGTCTGGCTTCCGGCCTCGCCCATCCCCATCGGGCTGAGCCCGACCTCGCGGCCGGCGCGCTCGAGCACGAACGAGAACTCCCCCACCTGGGCGAGCAGCAGCGCGGCGGCCCCCGCCACGGGCACCGCGCGGCCCGCCACGCGCACCGCCACGCCCGTCGTCACCAGCTTGAGGGCGAAGACGATGCCGATGATGAGGAGCACGAGGGGGAGGTTCGTGAGCAGGTAGCCCAGGTCGAGGAGGAGGCCGACGGAGACGAAGAACGTGGCCGAGAACAGGATCTGGAGCGGGAGGATCTCGCTCATGGCATGCTCCGAGAAGCGCGACTCGCTCACGACGAGGCCGGCGAGGAAGGCGCCGAGGGCGATGCTCACGCCCGCCATCCCGACGAGCCACGCCGTCCCGAAGCAGATCGCGATGACGGTGAGGAGGAACAGCTCCGGCGAGCACGTCCGCGCCACGGCCTCCAGGACCGGCGGCATCAGCCGCCGCGCCACGACGAGGACGAGGGCGATGATGAGCGCCGCCTTCCCCAGCGCCCACACCACCTCCAGCGGCGAGCCGCCCTCGCCGCCGAGCGCCGGCACGAGGAGCACCATCACGATCACGGCGAGGTCCTGGAAGATGAGGACGCCGACGGCCGACTGCCCCGGCGCCGTGTTCGTCTCGCCCCGGTCGCCGAGCAGCTTCGTCACGATGGCGGTCGAGGAGAGCGCGGCGAGGAAGCCGGAGAAGACGCCCACGCGCCAGTCCACGCCGAAGAGCAGCAGCAGCCCCGTCACGATCGCCGTCACGAGGCCCACCTGGAGCCCGCCGCCGACGAAGATGAGGCGCGTGATCTTGGCCAGCTTCGCCAGCGAGAACTCGATGCCGATCGTGAACAGGAGCAGGAGCACGCCGATCTCGGCCGCCGCCTCGATCACGGCCTCGTCCTGCACCAGCCCCAGCGCGTGCGGCCCGATGAGCACGCCCGCGAGGAGGAACCCGACGATGGGCATCAGCCCCAGCCGCTGGCTGACGTACGCCACGAGCGCCGCCACGGCGAGGAGGGCGACGACGTCGGTCAGGAACGGCGGGACGGCGGCGGCGAGGGGGAGGAGCATTGGATACTGCGTAATGCGTGATTCGTGCTGCGTGATTCGTAAGGGCTACGCGGGCGGGGTGGCGTCGTAGGGGGCTACGGGCTCGCGGAGGTGGGTGGATCGCTGATCGGGGATCATCGTGAGGAGCAGGCGGGTGACGCCGGTGAGGTGCTCGATTCGTTGCGCCGTGGTCTCCTCGTCAAGAACGTGGCGTGCCTGATGGTACCAGTGCCGGGCCTCGCGGGCGGAGCCGAGGGCGTACTCGTAGAAGCGGACGCGATCCCTGCCGCCTCCACGCGAGTACCCCTCCGCGATGTTCGCGCCGACCGAGCCGAGCGCGCGGTAGAGCTGGTCGGCAAGGCTCCGGGTGCGCATGTCCCGGTAGAGCCTAGACACGTCGATCCACCCTACGTCCCCGAGGTACAGCGCGAGCCGGTAGGCCTTCACCTTCCACAGCGCATCGCCCCGGATCGCTGGGCTCACGTTCCGCTCCCACTGCTCGACATCAGACACGGTGCTCACAATCAACCCCCCTTAAGCGTTACGAATCACGCAGGACGAATCACAGGTTCGCGAGGTGCTGGTGGACGAAGGCGATGGCCACGCTCCCCTCGCCGACGGCGCTCGCGACGCGCTTGACCGACTGGTGCCGGACGTCGCCGGCGGCGAAGATGCCGGGGACGCAGGTCTCGAGGAGGAACGGCGACCGCTCCAGCGGCCACCCCTTCAGGTGATCCGCGCCCAGGTCGGGGCCGGTGAGGACGAACCCGCGCGCGTCACGGGCGACGGTGCCGAGCCAATCCGTCCGCGGCGCGGCGCCGATGAAGACGAAGAGGTAGTGGGCGTCGAGGCGCTCCGCCTCGCCGCTCTCGCGGTTCTGCACCGTGATCGCCTCCAGCCGCTCGTCGCCGTGGCAGGCCGTGACCTCGTGGCCCAGGCACACCTCGATCTGCTCGTGCGCCTCGATGCGGTCCACGAGGTACTGGCTCATGCTCTTGCCGAGGTCGTCGCCGCGGACGAGCAGGGTCACGCGGTCGGCGTACTCGGCGAAGTGGAGGGCGGCCTGCCCGGCCGAGTTGCCGGCGCCGACGATGAAGACGCGCTCGCCCTCGCAGGAGAGCGCCTCCGTCATGGCGGCGCCGTAGTAGACGCCGCGCCCGGTGAGCGCGTCCGCGCCCTCGGCCGGGAGGCGCCGCCAGTCCACGCCGACGGCGATCATGAGGGCGTGGCAGGCGACCGTCGAGCCGTCGTCGAAGCGGAGGCGCTTGTAGGGGCCGTCCACCTCCAGGCCGGTCACCTCGCGGGGCGTCAGGATCTCGACGCCGAAGCGCTCGGCCTGCGCCGTCGCGCGCCGCGCGAGGTCGGCGCCGGAGAGCCCGGCGGGGAAGCCGAGGTAGTTCTCGATGCGGGAGGAGGTCCCGGCCTGCCCGCCCGTGGCCTCGCGCTCGACGAGGACGGTCCGCAGCCCCTCGCTGGCGCCGTAGACGGCCGAGGCGAGGCCGGCCGGCCCGCCGCCGACGATCGCGAGGTCGTAGAACTCGGCCCCCGCCTCGGTCTTGAGCCCGACGTGCCGGGCGAGGTCGGACGGCGCGGGGTTCGGGAGCCGCTCGCCGCCGGGGAGGAGGACGAGCGGGAGCGCCTCCGTCGGGGCGCCGTCGCCCTCGAAGCCGGCGAGGGTCCGGGCTTCGGCGTCGTCCTCGACGTCGAGGAAGGTGTAGGGGACGCCGTTGCGGGCGAGGAAGTCCTTGAGCCGGTGGCTCTCGGCGCTCCACCGGTCGCCGACCACCTTGAGGCCGCCGTAGCCGGGGCGGTAGCTCGCGCGCCACGTCGCCAGGAGGTCGTCGAGGACGGGGTAGAGCTTCTGCTCGGGCGGGTCCCAGGGCTTGAGGAGGTAGTGGTCGACGCGGCTGTCGTTGATGGCGGCGATGGCGGCGTCGGTGTCGGCGTAGGCGGTGAGGAGGGCGCGGCGGGCGTTCGGCGCCGCGGCGCCGGCCGCGGCGAGGAAGCGGACGCCGTCCATGCCGGGCATCCGCTGGTCGGAGAGGAGGAGGGCGACGGGCTCCTCGCGCTTCGCCAACTCGCGGACGGCCTCGAGGGCCTCGTCGCCGGCGCCGGCGCGGACGATGCGGTACTCCTCGCCGTAGCGGCGGCGGAGGTCGCGCGCGACGGCGCGGAGCACCTCGGGGTCGTCGTCCACGACGACGATGGCGGGTTTGGCGTCAGCCATGCGGGTCGGAGGAAGGGGAGGCGGGGGCCGGGATCGACCGCAGGAGCCTGTCGAACGCCTCCATCTCGTCGCGGTTGACGGCGTGGCCGAGGCCCTCGTAGATGCGGCCGTCCACGTCGGCCTGCATCTCGGAGAGGACGACGACGGTCTGCTCGACGCGGCGGCGGGGGATGTGGGGGTCGCGGTCGGCGCAGCCGACGAGGGCGGGGGTGCCATCGAGGCGGCCCGGGTAGTCGAACCGCTTGTCCTCGGGCGGCACGCCCTCCGTCTGGCCCGTGCCGATCAGCCCCCCGGAGAGGACGACGAGGCCGCCCCACCGCGCCGGGTTGCGGGCCACGAACTCGGCCGCGAGACAGGCGCCCTGGGAGAACCCCGCCAGCACGATCCGGTCGCGCCCGATCCCGGCCGCCTCCGTCTCCTCGACGCACCGGTAGACCCGTCGGAGCGCGCTCGACAGCCACGGCTCGTTCTGCTCCAGCGGTGCCAGGAACGAGTGGGGGTACCACGACCCCCCCGCGGCATCCGGGGCGAGGAACGCGGCGTCGGGGCGGTGGAGCTCGTTCGCGAGGGTGAGGATGCTCTCG
>JAWWCA010000001.1:0-70220 GCA_033720695.1 Rubricoccaceae bacterium | reverse complement strand
CGCTGGTGGAGCAGGGGCATTCGCGCGGCCCGCGTGGGCTGACGCCCGGGGAGCTGTACGAGCGCGCGCGCGAGCTGGGCGTGGAGGGCCGGGCCCGGATGGCCCCTGGAGAGCTGAAGCGGGCGATCCTGGCGACGCTTGCGCGCGCGCCCGAGCGTCGGGCTCCTGCCGAGCCGTCGCGGGCTGCGCTGTACGCGCGGGCGCAGGCGCTCGGCATCGCCCGCCGGTCGCGGATGAGCAAGGCGGAGCTCGCCGAGGCCGTGGCCGCTGCGGAGGCGACCGGGACGGGGTGAGCCGGGGCCGAGCCGCCCGGGGGAGCGCATGCTGTCTCGCGCTCTCCCGGGCGGTGCAGCCGGCGAGGGCCGGGCTGCGTCTCGGGAGGGTCCCTTCCCCAAGGGGCCGCAGGGTACGGCGCGGCGGGGGAACGGCGCAAGGGGGATTAAAGAAAAACTTTAAGTGGCCGGCTTCGCGTGGGTGTCAGAGTCCCAAGTGGGCGCTGGGATTGCCGTCGAAGAGGCGTCCTTCACGGACGTATTCGTTGAGGGTCTGGAGGCTCTGGTGGCGGGTATGCCGCATGATGGTGCGGTCGGGGGTCCCGTTCCGCGCGGCCTGGGTGGCGAAGCCGGCGCGGAGGCTGTGCCCGGAGTACAGGGACGGGTCGAGGCCGGCGGCCGCGGCGCGGGCCTTGACGATGCGGGCGATGGAGTGGCTGGCGAGGGGCTTGGCGGCGACGTTCCCCCAGCGGTCGACGGCTCGGAAGGCCGGCCCGTCGAGGGCGCGTCCTCGCGCGTCCTCGGCCGCTCGGATCCAGGACTGGAAGGCGCGGACGGGGCAGGTGGCGGGGTGGCGGCCGAAGGCGACGCCGAGGACGGCGCCTGCGCCCCGCTGATCGGTCTTGCTCCGTGGGATCCAGAGGCGGAGTCCGTCGGGCGTGGCCGCGGCGTCCTGGACCTGGATGGCGGCGAGCTCGCTGCGCCGGAGGGCGGCGGCGAACCCGAGGAGGAGGATGGCGCGGTCGCGTTTGCCGCGGCGGGCGAGGGCGCGGTCGGCGGGCCGGTCGCCGGGCGGGGTGGTGGGGATGGCCTCGACCATGGCCGTGATCTCGGGGGTGAGGGTGGGGGCGACCTTTCGCGGGGCCTCGCCTCGTTCGCGGACGACGCCGCGCCAGACCGAGTGGAGGGGTTCGCGCTGGCGGCTGGCGGGCGACTCGTAGCCGGCGATCTTGTGGGCCTGGCTGATGGCCGCGAGGCGCCGGGCGAGGGTCGAGACCGCGAGCGGGGGGGACTCGGCGTCGGGCCTCGCGCGCGCGGCGATGTAGAGGGCGACGGTTTCGGTGGTGGCGGGGAGCGGCTGCACGCGGCGGTCGGCGCACCACGCGAGGAAGTCGGCCCAGTCGGCGCGGTAGGCCCGGAGGGTGTTGGGTGCGCGGGCCGCGTCGGCGAAGGCGCGGGCCGCTTCGGCGTCCTGCGCGAGCGGGGCGGTGAGGGCGCCAGGGGGGACGGGTCGCGCGGGGTTCATGGTGGGGCCTGGGCTAGCGGCTAGCAGCTAGCTGACTAGAACGGCAGGTCATCGCTGGGTCCGAACTGGAGGTCGCCGCCGTCGTAGCCATCGGGTTCGTCGCGGCTGGGCTGTGACGCCTGTTGTTGTCTCGGTGCGGCGTGTTGCTGCGGGCGTTGCGGCCGCCGCTGCTGCGGGCGGGACTGGTCGACGTCGTACCCGCCGCCGCCGCCGTCGCCGTCGCGGGAGCCGAGCATCTGCATCTCGCGCGCCTTGACCTCGGTGGTGTAGCGGGTGTTGCCGTCCTGGTCCTCCCACTGCCGCGTCTGGAGCGAGCCCTCGATGTAGACCTGGCGGCCCTTCTTGAGGTACTCGGCGCAGATCTCGGCGAGGCGGTCCCACGCGACCACGCGGTGCCACTCCGTCTTCTCGACGGGGTTGCCGTCGCGGTCCTTGTAGGACTCGTTCGTGGCGACGTTGAAGTTGCACACGGCCGTGCCGCTGCCGGTGTAGCGCAGCTCGGGGTCGGCGCCGAGGTTGCCGACGAGGATGACCTTGTTGATGCCTCGGGAGGCCATGGGGGTGCGGGGTGCGTGGTGAGGGAGGGGTGGGAAGATATGGAGGGGGGTTGGGTCGCGGCAGGGAGTCCGTTATTGCACGTTGCGGATCCTTTGGAGGTGTGGGCGGTGAGCCTGGCGGACGCTCCGCTCCACCCGACGGCCAGCCGTCCTCGCGTGCGATAAGGTAAGATTATCGGACGTGAGGCGGAGCGGTTTGGGGTCTCCGTTCTAGATTGGCTCTGGTTGCGGCGTGCGCCCCGCGGCGCAGCGGCGCCATTGCAATAACGGTTCGAACGTCCTCATCCACCCGCGCCGGGATCGCCGGCGGCGTTGCTCGTGCGACCGACGGCGCTCAACCTCCTCGTGCTCTGCAAGCTGCAGCGGCGGCTTCTCGACGCTGGCGGGCGGCTCCGCGCGGCGTCGTTGACGGCTCGGGAGCGGTACCATGCGGCGCGGTTGGCGTCGCTGGGCTATCTGCGAAGGGTAAGCCAAAACGGGACCGAGTGGGTGGTGCTCGACGAGACGTGCCATCCGAATCCCGTTCCCTGGCCGGACGTCCGCGACGAGCGGATGTTAGAGATGCTGGTGTTCGGCGACGCGCTGGACGTGTCGGCCTGCGTGCGCTCGGGAGAGGGCGATTACCTCCTGGGGGTGATCCCGGACGCCGATGTGCTCCGGTACGCGACTGGGTTTGAGGTGGCGAGGCTCGCCGAGGAGTTCACCGTGTTTGACGCTGAGGTGGAGCTGTGCGACGCCGAGGTCGAGCAGTGGATCGGCTCGGTGGGCGTGCACCGGGAGAACGGCCACGTGTGGGCGTCGCTCGACCCGACGTTTTATCGCAACTACGCGTTCGTGTGCATCTACTTGCGCTAGCGGGCACGACCGATCGGCCGGTCGGTCGGACGGTTATTGATGGCGGTCGGAATCGACTGGCCCGTGGTCGGATGTGCCCCCCCTCCCCTACCGATCGGACACGTCGTGAGGCGCGTCGTTACGCCGGGGTGCGAACGGCGAGGAGGACGGAGTGGCCGTCGCAGGCCTCGTCGTCGGCCGCGTACCGGACGACACGCATCCCGACGTCGGCGAAGCGCTGCGCGTACTCGGCGAGGGAGAAGCTGGCGTGGTAGGCGGTGTGGCCCTCGACGGTCCCGGGGCGCGAGGTGGTGCGCCGGCGGCGTCGGGTGGTCCGGGGTCATCGGGGGCGGAGCCGGTCAAACGCGGCGTGGAGCCTTGCGTCGTCTCGGTCCGTCACGGCCGCCTCGATGGCGGATGCGATGGACGGCAGGGTGAGGTGGGGGGCGGCGGCCTCGACGGCGCACCGGGCGTGTTCGGGCGTTCCGGTCCGCACGCGGTCGCATAGGATGGCAAGGGCGTCGTCGGATCGGTGAAGCAGGAGCGCGAGGTACACGGCGGCGGCCGGGGGGCGGTGGTCGGCGCAGAGGTTCTCCAGGATGGGCAGGGCGCCGGGCACGTTGGATTCGCCGAGCGCGATGATGGCCGTCGTGGCCACCTGGGGGTGTGGATGCCGCGCCATCTCGTCGCCCAGCGCGAGGGCGGTTGGATCGAGCTCGAAGAGCAGGCGAAGGGCCTCCTGGAGCGCATCGAGGTCGTCTTCTCCGCGGCGAACGTGGTAGCGTAAAAGCGCGGCGCCCGCCGGTCCGCCCAGTTCGGCGGCCGCGGCGATGGCCCCGCCGCGTGCTTCGGTCTCTGGATCGGCCAGGAGATCCGCCGCGGCGGCCCATGCGGAGGGGTCGAGGGTGCGCACGAGCCCGACGAGCGCGAGCGCGCGCACCGTTCCCGCGGTGTCGGTCGCGCCGCCGTAGACGGGTTCTTCCTGCTTGTATCGCACGGCGCGCTGATAGAGCGCGGTGCAGGGCGCCTCCCACTCGGTGAGCGCGTGCAGGATGGCGGTTTTGGCGCGGCAGTTGGCATCGCGTTCAGCGCCACTGTCGATGAGGCGGCCGAGCGCGTCCTCGAGCCGGGGTTGCCAGACGCGCGGATCCTGGGTGGCGACGTACTCCGCCGCGGCGGCGGCGACGGCCCCCGAGGTGTGGTCCAGGGCGGCGCGGACGTCGTCGTCGGAGGGGCTCTCCTCCCCTCGTCGCCAGGCTGCGATCTGGCGGAGGGCGTCGGCCGTGCGGTCGCGGCGTGCCATCGCGCTACGCCGGCTCGTTCCAGGGGTCGTAGGTGCCGAGGGTCCAGAGGTGCCCCTCGGGGTCGCGGCAGGTGAAGGCGCGGCCGCCGTAGGATTGGTCGGCGATGTCCTGCACGATGGCGGCGCCGCAGGCGCGGGCGCGGTGGTAGAGGCGGTCGGCGTCGTCGACGATGAGGTAGGCGCTCTGGGTCACGATGCCGTCCGTCTCGGCCGGCGTCTTCTGGGCCTGTCCGAAGGCGTCGTCTCGTGCGGAGCCGAGCATGATCATGCCGTTGCCGAGGGTGAGCTGGGCGTGGAGGATGGCGTCGCCGTCGCCCGGCACGACGAGGTGGGGCTCGAAGCCGAAGGCGCGCCCGAGCCAGTCGATCGCGGCCGAGGCGTCGGCGTAGCGGAGGGCCGGGACGACGGTCGGCGTGGCGGGTGCACCCGTTGGCATGGCACGGGGGAGTGGAACCCGGGAGTATACGGCGCAGGGATCGCCGCGGCGCGCGCGCGTCGGAGACGCCCGGGGGTGCGTGAGGACCCGGTGCTGGCGCAGGTCACGAGCGGGGAGTAGGCGGTCGATCGCCGGGGGCGGTCGGTCGTCAAGTCGCCAGGAATCCGTACCTTGGATCCGTCCACTTGCGCGGCCGCGGCCGATCCTCATGACGCTGTCCACCTATCTCTTCTTCGCGGGCGAGTGTGCGGCTGCCTTCGACCTCTACGCCGAGGCCCTCGGTGGGACGGTGGTCGACCGTTCGACCTACGCGGAGCTGCCGTCGACCGAGATGCCCGAGGGCGCGTCCGTGCCGGCCGATGAGGCCGACCTCATCATGCACATGACGCTTCAGGTGGGCGACCACCAGCTGATGGGCTCGGACGTGTCGGCGGCGTTCGGGTCCGCACCGGAGGTGGGGTCGCACGTCGCGCTGTCGGTGGGCGTGGCGTCGCGGGAGGAAGCGGAACGGGTGTTCGCGGCGCTGCTGGAGGGCGGGACGGTGCAGTACCCGCTCGCCGACACGTTTTGGGGGGCGTACTTCGGGCAGGGCACGGATCGGTTCGGGGTTCGCTGGATGGTGAGCTTCGACGGTCCGCGCGAGGGCTGAGCGATGGGGACGAAGGGCGAAGCGCGCACGGGGGTAGCGCGGGAGGCGGCCGATGCGACCGCGTCGCGTCTGGCGTCGCTGGGCGAGGTGACGGTCGAGGGCATGTTCGGGGGGTTCGGCCTCTTCCACGATGGCGTCATGTTCGGCCTCGTCGATTCTGCAGGGGAGGTCCACCTGCGCGTGGACCCGTCGACGCGCCCCCGTGACGAAGCTGCGGGGGGTCGCGCGCACGGGCGGATGCCGTACGCCTCCGTCCCGGGGGCGGTGCTGAGTGACGACGCCACGCTCAGGACGTGGGCGACGGAGGCGCTGGCGACGGCGCGCGCGGCCCGTCGGCGTTGAGGAGAGAGCCCATCCCACCACCCGAATCCTTCGATGCCATGCACGTGACCTACCTCGAAATCGTGACGCCGGACGTTGACGACGTGTGCGCGACCTACGCTCAGATCCACGGCGTCGTCTTCGGCGAGCCGGAGGCGGCGTTGGGAGGCGCGCGGACGGCGTCGCTGTCCGACGGCGGGACGATCGGGGTTCGCGCCCCGATGCACGCGGCGGAGGCGCCGGTGGTGCGGCCGTACCTGCTGGTGGACGACCTCGAGGCCGCGGTGGAGGCGGCGGAGGCGCGCGGGGCGCTGCTGGCGCATCCGCCGATGGAGATCGCGGAGCGGGGGCGGTTCGCGATCTACATCGAAGGCGACATCCACCACGGCCTGTGGGAGCGGTAAGGCGCGCTCCGTGGCCGCATCGGGGCTCGTGGGCGGTGGAGCCGGGACGGGACACGCCCGCGCGTGTGCGCCGGATGATCCGAGCTCGTGCGTCGGATCATCCGAGCGTATAGGGCTCAACGGTCGTCGCGTCCGTCGCCGTGGTGGTCGTATCGCATGGCGGGATAGCCGAGCGCCCGCCGGAGGAGACCGAGTTGCCCGATGTGGTACGCCTCGTGGCTGACGAGGAAGTCGACGGCCGCGAGGAGGGTTTGGGCCCGCATGGGGATGGTGAACGGCGGGGGTCCGGCGAGGTCTTGGTCGGAGGCGTGCTGGAGGCCGCGGTAGACGGCGTGGGAGGCCTCGGCGAAGACCCGGCGGATGGTCTCGGCGTCGGGCGTGGGGGTGTCGTCGGGGACGGCGTCGGCGAAGGCCTGGAGGGGGTGGTCGATGGGGGCGCCGAGCATGGCGGCGAGTCCTGCGCGCGACTGTGCGAGGTGGGCGGCGATCCACCGGGCGTCATTGGCGGCGGCGAGGCGCCGGTCGAGGTCGTCGTCCAACCCTTCGAGGGCGTTGGCGAAGAGGCGACGGTGGAGGGCGAGGACGAGCGCGCGGTGGTACGCGGTGGTCGGTTCGAACGTGTTGGCGAGTCGCCAGAGGAAGCCGTCCCACCCTTCCGCGTGGCGGTCGGCCTCGTCGTCGGAGGCGAGGCCCGTCTGGGTGAGCGTGACGTGGGCGCCGTCCTGGTGGGTCGCGATTCTCACTTCGACTGTGGACGGGGGGTCGCCCTCATGGCCGTCCATCGTGAAGGTGAGCCCGTGGGGCGGGTCGACGGCCCGGTACTCGCCGGACATGGTGTGGTTGGCGCCGAGTTCGTGCCGCATCTCGGTGCGGTAGGCGCCGCCGACGCGGGGGTCGAGCGCGACGACGTGGGCGTCGTACTCGACGGTGGGTGCGAACCACTTCTCGAGGAGGTCGGGGGTGGTCCAGGCGTGGAAGACGTCGGGCGGCGTGGCCGGGATGGTGCGGCCGACGGAGACGAGGGGGTGCGTGGCTGTTTCCATGGGGCTGGGCGGTCGGTTCACAGGAGCATAGCGAACGACCGGACCGGGATCAAGCGATATCGGTTTGTGTTTGGATCGTTTATCTATGCGCGTGTGGACGTGTCCTGCACATGTTGACGGCATGCGGGGCGCGCGCCTACCCTTCTCGTCTCTCATCTGCGCCATGCTCTCCTCGACGATTCGACCGGACCACGGCGGGGTTGCTGAGGCTGCGGCCCGGCTCCTGCGCGAGCTGCCGGATGGGGAGCTGGCCGTGTGGGACATCGCGCTCGCGGCAGACCGGGCGGGGCTCGCGCCGCGGGAGACGGCGGCGTCGGTCGGCATGCTGCTTGGGGCGGGGCATCTGGTGGAATCGGCTGTTGGCCTCCGGAAGGCGCCCCGCTCGGCGTCGGCCCGCTCGGCGGCTTAACCGATGCTGCGAGGGCCGCGATACTCCATGGTGCACTGCCCCTTGCCATGACGCCACCTCGCCATCCGACCGCCTCGTGGGTACGCGCCGTCGTTACGGAGCGTACGCGGCTCGAGCCGTTGTGCTCGGTGCTGCTCCAGCGGTTGCAGGACGGGGGCCCGTCCGCGATCGAGGGCCTGGCGCTGTTCACGGCCCGGACATCGGAGGGCCTCGCGGTGTACGTCTCACCCCGGGCTGCTCGCGCGCTGGAGGAGACGGTGGCGTACCTCGGCGGTCGGCCGTCGCCGCCCCCGCCGGACACGCCGACGCTCCGGTTGGTGACGGGCGACCCTGGCGTGTGGCGGCAGGTCGTCCGGCCGGTCTAGCGCTGGCGCGCGTGCGCGTCGGCGGTCAGCGGCGCTCCGCGAAGGAGACCTCGAGACGGATGGTGTGGCCGTCGCCGATGGAGAAGGTGCCCCGGATCCCGGCGAGCGCGCGGGTGCCAGATCCTGGGACGATGTAGCCCTCAGAGTGCGGCTCCTCGCCGGGCGCGGCGATTCCGACGTGCTGGAACACGCACGACCCTTCATGGCCCTCGATGCGGCCTTCGAACCGCTCGGTGACGACGTAGCCGGCCCCTCGGGCGGGGTCGTCGAGGGCGCAGAAGAGGCCCTCACATCGGGCGGTCCCGTCGAGGCCCCCGACGTAGCGTTTTTGGAACGATACACGGGAGAGGGTGGGCCCGCGGTCGGGTTCGTCGTAGGCCGCGGCGGCCCAGCTGGACACGTGGAAGGTGGCGAGGGATTGGTCCATGGCGGGAGGCGGCGTGGGCCGTCAGAATCCGGGCCCGATGGGCTCCCAGAGCTCGAAGCGGTTGCCCTCGGGGTCGGTGGCCCAGCCGAAGCGGCCGTAGTTGTAGGTTTCGACGCGGTCGTCGACGTCGGCGCCGGCGGCGCGGAGCTGGTCGAGCATCCGGTCGAGGTTGGCGACGCGGTAGTTGACCATGCAGCGCGCGTGGGGCGAGCCGAAGTAGGCGGAGTCGGAGGGGAAGAGCGACCAGACGGTCTGCTCGGGTCCGTCGTCGCTGCCGCTAGCGAACACGCCGTAGGTCTGCCCCTCGTCGAGTGGGACGCCCAGGGTGTCGCGGTACCACGCCGCGAGGGCGGCCGGGTCTTGGGCTTTGAAGAAGATGCCGCCGAGGCCGATGACGCGCTCCATAGGGCGAGGGGTCGGAGTTGACAGGGCGCGGGCGCGCGCGGGAGGGGTCAGTGTAGGGGCGTGGGGCGGTACGGCGCAAGGCTGTTCAGAGCGGGATGACCTCGTCGTCGGCGATGGCGTAGATGCGCTCCGAGGGGTGCGGCGGCGTGGGCGCGGGGGCGGTCAAGGCGCCGAAGGAGGGGAGGACGCCGACGGCGGGTCCGAAGCGGAACGCGGGCACGGTGACGGCGTCGGCGCCGGCGGCGAGGCGGACGCCGGCGTGGACGTGTCCGGCGAGGACGTATCCGGCGGGGTCGGGGGCGGGTTCGTGGACGAGCCGGAAGGGCTGGAGGTCGAGGGCGTCGGCGTGGGAGCGGATGGCGAGGGTCTCCGGGGGTGGTCCTGCGCGGCGGTCATGGTTGCCTACGACGAGGTCGATCTCGAGAGCGGCGTGGGCGCGGCGCCAGCGGTGGAGGGCGCGGGCGGTGACGGGCGCGTCGGCACCGCGTGGCGCGTGGTACAGGTCGCCGAGGATGACGAGCCGGTGGGCGCGTGTGCGGTGGAGCGCGCTGGAGAGGCGCTGGAGGTCCGTTTCGAGGGCGGAGGCCGGCGCAGCGATGTGGGCGGCGCGCAGGGTTTCGGGCTTGTCGGCGTGGAGGTCGGCGACGAGGAGGGCGCCGGCGGCGGGCCAGAAGACGGCGCGCTCAGGGAGGAGGCGGAGGGCTTGGCCGGCGATCGAGATGGAGCAGTCGTTCACGATGGTCGTCCCGTAAACGGTCACCTGTCGGCCGCGCGCTCGAGCTGCGCCGCGAGCCGCTTGATGCGGTCGCGGGCCTTCTCGGACGACACCTTTTCGCGGAGGCGGTTGGTGAGAATGGGGAAGGCGAAGGGCGTGAGGCGGGGGGTGTCGATGATGAGGAGGCTGCTGGCCTGGATGGCGCGGAGGGTGTCGGCGATCCGGGGCCGGTCGAGTTGGCGTTCGAGGACCTCGCGGCGGGCCTGGGCGAGGAGGAGGTGGTCGGGCTCATGGCGGGCGAGGACGTCGTGGATGAGGCCGGCGGAGGCCTGGAGTTGCCGGACGGTGCGGGAGCCCGGGTACCCGGTGAACACGAGGCCGCCGATGCGCGCGACCTCCCGGAACTGGCGCCGGGCGAGCTCCGACTCGTTGAGCGCGTCGTGGAGGTCCTGCTCGAGGTGGTCGGGGGAGAACAGCTCGGCGGCGGTGTCGGGCTCGAGGGGGACGGGGTCGGCGGCGAGGAGTTCGAGGCCGTAGTCGGTAGCCGAGAGGCTGAAGGTGACGGGCTGGCGGCGGGCGAGGCGGAGGGCGACGAGGGCGGCGAGGCCCTCATGGACGAGGCGGCCGGCGAAGGGGTAGAGGAAGAGGTGGTGGCCCTCGCGCGTGCGGGTGCGCTCGATGAGGGTCTGGTCGGCGCGTGGGACGGTGGACCAGCGCTGTTGGAGTCGGAAGAGGCGGTCGAGCGCGTCGATTTCCGGGGCGTCGGGCGGGTGGCCGTGGGCGACGTCGCCGAGGACGTCTCGGACGGCGGTCGCGAGCTCGCGCGAGAGCGGGAGGAGGCCGCCGGCGTAGCGGGGGACGGCGGGGGTGCCGGCGGCGGCGCGTCGGACGTAGGCGGTCATGTCGCGGACGCGGACGAGCGTGAGGGCGCGGCCACCGAGGAGGAAGGTGTCGCCGCGGGAGAGGCGGGCGAGGAAGGACTCGGGGACGGAGCCGAGCTTGCGGCCGCGGACGTACTTGACGTCGACGTGGCCGTCGCCGACGATGACGCCGATGGACATCCGGTGGCGGCGGACGGCCTCGGAGGAGGCGGCGCGGTAGAGGTCGCGGAAGTAGACGATGCGGTGATATTCCTCGTAGGCGTTGAGCGCGTCTCCGCCTCGGACGGCGAAGTCGAGGGCGCCGTCGAAGGCGTCGCGTTCGAGGTCGCGGAAGGCCCAGGTTCGGCGGACCTCGTCGTAGAGTCCGTCGGCCGTGAAGCCGTCGCCACACGCGACGGTGACCATGTGCTGGATGAGGACGTCGAGGGGGAGGTCTGGGGGTCGTGGCTGTTCGAGGTCGCCTTGGGCGACGGCGGTGCGTGCGGCTTCGGCTTCGACGAGCTCGAAGGCGTGGGTGGGCACGAGGGTGAGTCGCGCGGGCCGCCCTGGCTGGTGTCCGGAGCGCCCGGCGCGCTGGAGGAGGCGAGCGACGCCCTTGGCGGAGCCGATCTGGACGACGTGGTCCACGGGCGGGAAATCGACGCCGAGGTCGAGCGAGGAGGTGCAGACGGCGCATCGGACGGCGCCGTCGCGGATGCCGGCCTCGACGGCCCGGCGCTGGGCGCGCGAGAGCGCGCCGTGGTGGATGGCGAGGGCGTCGCCCCAGTCGGGGCGGAAGAAGCGCATGGCCTGGTACCACCGCTCGGCCTGCGCGCGGGTGTTGACGAAGACGAGGGCGGAAGCGGCTTCGTCGACGACGTCGGCCACGGCCTCGGCGAGGTGCAGGCCGAGGTGTCCGGCCCACGGGAAGCGCCCGACGTCGTCGGGGACGACGGTGTCGAGGTGGAGGGGGCGGGCGGGCGGCCCCTCGACGAGGGCGCCGTCGCGGCCCGGGCCGAGGAGGACGTCGCGGGCTTCGCCGAGGTCTCCCAGGGTGGCGGAGATGCCCCAGACGCGGAGGGCGGGGCTGTAGGCGCGTAGCCGTTCGAGGGCGAGCTGGACGAGGGTTCCGCGCTTGGATCCGAGGAGCTCATGCCACTCGTCGATGACGACGGCTTCGAGCGAGGCCAGCTGCTCGGCCGTGCGGGGGTAGGTGAGGAGGAGCGAGAGGCTCTCGGGCGTGGTGACGAGGGCGGTGGGGAGCGCGTGGCGTTGCCGCGTTTTGACGGCGGCGGCGGTGTCTCCGGTTCGCCGCTCGACGCGCCAGGCGAGGTCGAGGTCCTGGACCGGCTCGAGGAGGGCGCGGGTGGTGTCGACGGCGAGGGCGCGGAGCGGGGTGATCCAGAGCGCGAGGGGCTCGTCGGTGGCGTCACGGCCGGATCGGAGGGCGTTGTCCAGGACGGCGCCCCAGGCCGCGAGCGTTTTCCCGGAGCCCGTGGCGGCGTGGATGAGGCCGGACTGCCCGTCGCGGTAGCGTTCGCGCACCTCGTTCTGGAACGGGAGCGGGGTCCATCCCCGCGCCTCGAACCACGCCGCGAGCGGGGGTGCGAGCGATGTGCTCACGCCGGTGCGCTCGAGCGACGGAGGGCGCGTCCGAGGCACGTCTCGGTAATGCCGTGGAGCGCCGCGATGGCGGTGTCGCTGTCGGAGAGGGCGAGGTCGAGGTCGCGGACGACGTCGTACCGCCCGAGGTGGGCGGCCTGGCAACGGATGCCGGCGTAGGTGGCGCGGACGACGTGGAGGGCGGCGTGGGTGGCCGCGAGGACGGCGGCATCGGAGAGCTCGGGAGCGGCGATCACCTCGAGGGCGATGTCGAGCTCTTCGAAGAGCGCGCTGACGGGGCGGGAGGGCTCCCATTCGACGGCGTGGCCGCCCTCGCGGAGGAGCGCGTCGACGATGTCGACGTGTTCGTCCATGAGCGCGCCGGCCTCCTCGACGTTGTGGCGCACGTCGTCGTCGTGGACGAGGTCGACGTGGGCGGCGACGGCCTCGCCGAGTTCGCGTGCGGCGTTGAGCGCGGCACCGAGGGCGTGCGTCAGGTAGTCGTCGAGGTAGTGCATGGGGCCGGGCGCGGCGGCGCGGGAGGGGCCGGGTGCTACGCGCGACGCTGGTGAAAGAGCCCGCGCTAGGTCGTGTCGGAATCGAGGCCTGCGAGGGCGCGCACGGTGTCGAGGGAATCGGCCTGTTGGGGCGTCTTGTCGGGGCGGGCGCGGACGATGCGGGGGAAGCGGACGGCGACGCCGGCCTTGTGGCGTTTGGAGGGGTTGACGCCCTCGCAGGCGAGCTCGAAGACGCGGGTGGGGGTGACGGCGCGGACGGGCCCGAAGCGCTCGGTCGTGTTGCGGCGGACGAAGCGGGAGAGCTCTCGGAACTCGGCGTCGGTGAGGCCGGAGTAGGCGTCGGCGATTTTGACGAGTTCGTCGCCGCGCCAGACCGCGAACGAGAGGTCGGTGAAGAGCGAGGCGCGTCGGCCGGTTCCGGGGCGTGCGTAGACGAGGACGGCGTCGAAGGTGAGGGGCTCGACCTTCCACTTCCACCAGTCGCCGCGGGGTCGTCCGACGCGGTAGGGGCTGGTCCGGCGCTTGAGCATGAGCCCCTCGACGCCGCGATCGCGGCTGGTGGCGCGGTGCTCGGCGAGGGCCTCCCAGGAGCCGGCGGGCACGGTCGGGGCGGGGACGATGGGCCCCAGGCCGTCGTCGGGCAGGAGGGCGTGGAGGGCGCGTCGTCGCTCGGCGAGGGGGCGTTGTCGGAGGTCGCTGCCGTCGCGTTCGAGGACATCGAAGGCGAAGAGGCGGACGGGGACGTCGCTGAGGAGGCGAGCGGAGACGGAGACGCGGTTGAGGCGTCGCTGGAGCTCGGTGAACGGGAGGAGGCGGCCGTCCCGCCATCCGACGATTTCGCCGTCGAGGACGGTGCCGTCCGGGAGAGCGTGGGCCGCGTCCGCGATCTCCGGGAAGCGGAAGGCGACCTCGTCCTCGCCGCGGCTCCAGAGGAAGGTCTGCCCGTCGCGGCGGACGATCTGGGCGCGGACGCCGTCCCACTTCTCTTCGGCGAGCCAGTCGGTGACCGGACCGAGCTCGTCGGGTGGGCCCTCGAGGGGGTGCGCGAGGAAGAAGGGGTAGGGTCTAGCGGTGTCGGCCTCTCCCTCGTCGGGCGCGATGAGGCGCTGGAACGCCTCGGCGGAGGGCTTCCAGTCGCCCATGAGGCGGAGGGCGACGACGGCGGTATCGAGTCCGGCGGCCTCGGCGACGGCGGCGGTGACGGTTCGCTTCGAGACGCCGACGCGGAAGCCTCCGCGGAGCAGCTTGTTGTAGACGAAGCGGGCGTCGGCGGGGAGCGCGCCCCATGCCGCGGCGACGCGCTGGCGCCGTTCGTCGTCGGTGGCGGTCCGGAGGGGTGCGACCCACTCGTCGATGAGGCGGTGGAGGGGGGGGAGCTGGGCGTGGGCCTCGGCGTCGGGGAGGAGGAGCGCGATGGTTTCGGCGAGGTCGCCCACGGCGTTGTAGGCCTCGTCGAAGAGCCAATCGGGGACGTCGGCGACCTCGGCGGCCCACTGGCGGAGGAGGCCGGATCGGACGAGGCCCTTCAGGCGCTGGCCGGAGAGGTAGAAGACGGCCCAGGCGGCGTCCTCGGGGGGGGCCTCGCGGAAGTAGTCGGTGAGGAGGGCGCGCTTCTCGCTGGTGCGCGTGGTCCCATCGAGCGCGTGGTAGAGGTCGGTGAACGAGGTCACGGTGTGGCCTCGTCGTCGCCGGTGTCGTGGGCCTCGTCGTCGAGGGTGGGGGTGGCCTCCTCGTCGTCGAGGGTGGCGGCATAGGCCGTTGGGAGCGGTTCGGCGTCGAGGCCGCACTCGCGGCACCACCGTGCGAGGACCTCGGTGTAACCGTGGGTCGGGAGCACGCGTTCGGCGCCGGTGGCCTCGATGGCGCGGAGGAGTCCGGGCCAGTCGGCGTGGTCGGAGAGCACGAAGCCCCGGTCGACGGCGCGTCGTCGGCGGGTTCCGCGGACGCGCATCCATCCGCTGGCGAAGGCGGTGGTCACGTCCCCGAACCGACGGAGCCAGGGCGAGGCGCGGGTCGACGGCGGAGCGACGACGAGCGCGCCGGCGTGGTCGGGGTTGTCGGCGCGGTAGGACGAGGCATGGTGCGTGCGCGGGAGATGGACGCCGGCGTGGCGGTAGGCCTCGGTGAGTCGTTCGACGGCGCCGTGGGTGAAGACGGGCCCCGGGAGAGGGTCGGGGAGGAGGGCGAGGAGGCGCTGGGCTTTGCCGAGGGCATAGGCGAAGAGGACGGCGGTGCGACCGCGCTGGCGTGCGTCGTCCCACCACGCCGCGATGTCGGCGGCGACGAGGGCTTCGTCGGGCCAGCGGTAGATGGGGAGCGCGAAGGTGCTCTCGGGGACGAGCGTGTGGCAGGGGACGGGCTCGAAGGCGGCCGCGGTGGCGCCGGGCGCGGCCTTGAAGTCGCCGGTGACGACGGCGACGTGGCCCGCGTGCTCGATGCGGACCTGGGCCGATCCGAGGATGTGACCGGCCGGGTGGAGGGAGACGGTGACGCCGTTGATCGAGAGCGTCTCGCCGTACGGCGCCGTCTGGATGCGGGCGTCGCTGCCGAGGCGGACGGCCGTGACGGTTCGGCCGTCGTGGGCGACGAGGTATCGGCCGCAGCCACGGGTGAGGTGGTCGCCGTGGGCATGGGTGACGACGGCGCGCGGGACGGGTCGCCAGGGGTCGACGTGGAAGTCGCCCGCTGCGCAGTAGAGGCCGCAGGGGTCGACGGAGAGGAGGGGATCCATGGGCGGCGGGTACGGGTGCGCGCCGTATGGGGTCCCGTTAGTATTATCCTGCTATTCCCTCGCCAGTTGCGGGGGCGATCCGTTCTGGAGGTGCGCCCTCGGGCGGGCCTCACGACCCAGACTCCCGTGGGAGGACTCGACCGCATGGAGGAGCGCTCCGCGAGCGAGGGCGCACCGCTTCTCGACCCGGACGCCGTGGCGCTGCTGGAGCGCGACCCGTTCGCGCTGCTGCTGGGCGTCCTGTTGGACCAGCAGGTGCGTGCGGAGACGGCGTTCGAGGCGCCGCACCGCCTGAAGGCGCGGCTCGGTCACCTCGACCCGTCTCGGCTGGCGGCGATGGATGACGACGCGGTGCACGCGGTGTTCGCGGAGAAGCCGGCGCTTCACCGGTACCCGAAGATGATGGCGCGCCGGGCGCGCGCGCTCGCGGGCGCGGTGTCGACGGAGTACCGGGGCGACGCCTCGGAGGTCTGGTCGGAGGGCGACGAGAAGGCGGTCCGGGCACGGGCCGGCGATCTGCCGGGGTTCGGACCGGCGAAGGTGGACACGCTGGTGCACGCGCTCGCTCTCTTCGGGCATCGCCGACTCCGGTCGACGTGAGGGCGCCTCTCCCCTCTCCTGCCCCACCTCTCCCCTCTCCTGCCCCACCTCTCCCCTTCCCCTGCTGATGGTGCGGCCCGTGTTCGATCCCCGCCCCTGCCAGGGCCGGTGTCTGGAGCGGGACGAATTCCGAGCGCTTCCGTGGCGTTACGAGCTTGTCGACGGAGCGTTTCGGGTGCGGCCCGCCCCCATCGTCCGCACGGTTCGCCGGTCGACCGGCCCCTTCCAGGTTGGGGTCCCCTGCCCCGGCCGCGAGGTGCGCCCGATGCAGGCTGGAGAGGGCGCGTCGATCACGGCCACCCTGCAGAGCGCCTTCGCAGACAGCGTCGACTACTATGGCTGGCCGCGCGCCGAGCGGCAGGGGGAGCTCGCGGCGTTTGCGGCAGCGTTCCTGCGCAGCGCCCGGGGTGCGGTCCTCCCGGCCACCCGCGTCGCGGTGGCCCCGGGCGGCGCGCTCGTGGGAGTGCTTCTGGTGCGCGAGGGGCCGTCGTCGGGGCCCGTGGTTGATGCCCTCGGCGTGGTGCCGGCGTGGCGCCGCCGCGGCGTGGCCAGCGCGCTCCTGAGCGCCGCCCTGGCCGCCTTCTCGTCGGCCGGTCGGGTGGCGGTCTACAGCGGCTCGGTCCTCGCCAATCACGTGTCTGTGGCGTGGCACGATGTGCGTGGCTTCGAGCCGCTCGACGACGCCCTGGTCGCAGCGGCCTACGAACGACACCATGCGTGGGAAGCGGATCGGCTGGCCGGGATCGCCCCAGGCGCGTCCGCCCGTCATGCGCGTGAGGCCGCGCGGTGGCGGAGCGTGTCGGCCGGCCTCGCGCGCGGCGGTGGTCTCGTCGTGGCCGTGGACCACCTGGCTCCAGCCGCGCGCTCTGCACCAGAGGCCGGGGGCGCGTAGACGAGGTCGCGCGTGCGGCGGCCGATGGGGTGGCGGGCGGTACGGCCTCGCCGGCCTCTCCCCTCCCCTTGCGGTACGGTGGGCTCGAGATCGGTAGATTGGGGCTGTTCCTCCGCCCAACCGCGATGGCCTCGATCGTTCCCTATTTCTCGTACGTGGACGCCGCCACGGCCGTGGCATGGCTGGAGTCAGCGTTTGGTCTGGAGCCGACCGTCGTGGTGCCAGACGAGGACGGCGTGGTGGTCCACGCTGAGATGCGGCACCGCGGCGCCTACATCATGCTTGGGCAGGTGGACCATCGGCCGGCCGGGCAGCCGGCGGGTCCCGGCGTCTACCTCGTGGTCGAGGACGTGGACGCCCACCACGAACGCGCCCGGTCGGCGGGGGCCGACATCGTGTATCCACCGGAAGACACCCCGTTCGGGACGCGGCGGTACCGTGCCCGGGATGTGGAGGGGTACGAGTGGAGCTTCGGGACGTATGCGCCCGGGTCGTCATGAGGGGGCTGCGCCTATGAAGCGGTCGAGCCATCGGTTGCTCCTGGACGGCCTCCGTCGGCGGGGCGTCAAGACGGTCGAGGTGGTCGCTGCGGTGGAGGTGCCGGACCCACCGGCTGCGTGCGCCGCGGCGATCGGGATGCGCCTTCGTGTGGACGAGGCGCTCGCGGCGTCTCCCTTGCCGCACGGCCCCGGGTGCGTTTGCACCTACGTGGCAGGGGGAGAGCGCCGGACGACGATCGTCATGGGCGGCGACGACTCGTGACGGGGTCGATGCGGCTGAGGCTTGTGGGCCTGGCCTACGCCTCCGCGAGGTGCGCGCGCGTCTCCCCTTCTCGGCCCCGTACGACGCGGCGTCCGGCGAGTGCGCCGCTCGCACCCGTCACGACGGTCCATTGCGCGTCGCGGTCGGGGTCGTCGAGGTAGATCACGACCCAGTCGCGCGTCTTGTCCAGCTCGTGCGCGCGCGCGGTGTTAGAGAAGAGGGCGGTGTAGCGCCTTGGTCCCCGCGCGGTGTGGAGGATGGGGAGCCACGCCTCCCCCGTCGGGTTGTGGGCTTTCGGGGCGATGCGTCGGAGGTCCCCCGCTTCTGCCCGGGTTCGGTATTCGGCGTCGACGTCAAGAAGCTCAGCCACCGTTGGACGGTCGGCGCGGTCCGTGCGGGCGCCGACGGCGTCGGCGACGCGGGCGGCGAGGACGGGCCCGATGCCGGGGACGGTCTGGAGTCGTCCATCCTCGGCAGCGGCGGCGAGGTCGTCGAGGGAGTCGACCCCAAGCGTCTTGTGAATGCGGTTCGCGCGGACGGGTCCGAGGGCGGGGATGGACGCGAGGGCGCGGACGGCGCGGTCGGGGTCCTGGAGCCCATCGAGGGTGGTGGACGTTCCCGTTTCGACGACCTCGATGATCACCGCGGCGAGCGCGTTGCCGATGCCGGGCAGGTCGACGAGGTCGTCCTTGTTGCGCGCGACGATGGCGGCGATCGCGTCGGGGTGCGACGCCACCGCATCGGCCGCGCGCCGGTAGGCCTCGATGCGGTAGGGGTTGGCGCCCTCGCGCTCGAGGGCCGCGGCGATGGCGCGGAGGTGGGAGGCGACGTCGGCGTTGGTGGGCACGGGGGTTGGATCGTCGCGTTGGCCGTTAGGGTTGAGCGACGGGGTCGTCGACGAGCGTGGCGTGCTCGACCTCGACGTGGAGGGCCTCGGCGAGTCGTACGAGGGTGCCGCCGACGCCTTCGGCGGTGAGCGCCTGGAGGGCGGCCGCGGGCAGGTCGTGGGCGAGGGGCGCGAGCAGGGTCAGCGCGGCGTCGCCGGCGCCGAGGGCGTGGGCGAGTGGTGGCAGCGCGACGCAGCCTGCGCCGACGGCGAGGAGGTGGGGCAGCCAGGCCGCGGCGAGGTCGGGGCGTGCGTGGAGGGCCTCGACGAGAGGCCCGACGGGTCCACGCGCGCGACCGAGCGAGACGCGAAGGCGGAGGTCGAGCGTGACCGAGGGATGCGGGGTCGTGGTCATACCGCGTTCGCGTGTGTGGGGCCGGTTGACGAGAAGAAACGCAGCGCCGGCGCGCCGAGCAAGCGTCGCCTACGCCTCGAGGTAGAGCACGGCGAACCATCCACGTGCGTCGGTCCACGTCTGGACGTGGGTCATCCCAGCGAGCGCCGCGAGATTGATGAGGTCCTCCACGTCGTATTTGTAGGAGTTCTCGGTGAGGATGGTCTCGCCCTGATCGAAGGTGATGGCGCGCCCGGCGATGTGCACGGTTTGGCGCGTCGTGCTGACGAGGTGCATCTCGACCCGTCCGTGGTCCGCATCGTAGACGGCGCGATGTGCCCATCGGTCGAGGTCGAAGTCGGCGTCGAGTTCGCGGTTGAGGCGGACGAGGAGGTTTCGGTTGAACGCCGCGGTGACGCCGAGGTCATCGGCATAGGCCCGTTGCAGGAGGTCGGGGTCTTTCTTGAGGTCGGCGCCGAGGAGGAGCCCGCCGCCTGGCCCGACGAGTTCGGCGATGTGCGCGAGGAAGCGCTGGGCCTCGTGGGGTTCGAAGTTTCCGATGGTGGAGCCCGGGAAGAACACGACGCGCTTGCGTCGGTGGTCGGGGTCGTCGGGCACGACGTGCGGCTGCGTGTAGTCGGCGGCGACGGGTCGGATCCGGAGGCCCGGGTAGGCCTGGCGCAGGGTGTCGGCCGAGTGGAGGAGGATGTCTTCCGCGATGTCGATGGGGACGTAGGCCGCGAGGGAGGATCCGAGGGCGTCGAGGAGGAGGCGGGTCTTGGCGCTCGACCCGCTGCCGTATTCGATGAGCACGGCGTCGGGGCCGATGCGCGCCGCGATGGTCGAGAGGTGGGTCGCGAGGATGCGCCTCTCCGTCCGGGTGGGGTAGTAGGCGTCGAGTTGCGTGATGCGCTCGAACAGCCGGGAGCCCTCGGCGTCGTAGAGGTACTTGCTGGGGATGCGGCGCGGGGTGGCGTGGAGGCCAGTCAGGACGTCGGCGAGCATGGAGGGGTTGGCGGGCGGCGGTGCGCGAGCGGCAACCTACGCGCGGCGGAGGCGGTGACGCTCCCCTCCCCTCCCTCCCCTTCCCCGGGCGCGCGCGGTGCGCGAGCGGCGTTAAGCCGTATTCTCAGGCGGTGTCCTCGCCTCTGATCCACGATGATCCACGACGTCCACGACCTCTACCTCGTCTCGCTGCGCCGCACGCTCGAAGCGGTCCGCGTCGTGCCACCCATCCCGGACGGCGAGGTGGTGGACGACGGGATGCGCGACGTGCTCGCGGACGCGCAAGCGGCTGCGCGGGTGCAGGCCGCGCGCCTGGAGGCGGCTTATGTCGCCGCGGGAGGGGCCTGGGCGGAGGGCGCGGTGCCGGACGCGGTGGTCGGTGCGTCCGCGGCCGCGCTGTCGCCTCCGGTTCACGCGAACATCGATGCGCGAACGCAGGCGGTGGCCGCGGCCGGCGTGGTGTACGCGTCGGTGCTCGGTGGTCGCTTCGCCGTGCTGGGCGCCTGGGCGGGGGCGCTCGGGTTTGCCGATCACGCCGATGGGTTGCTGGACTCGGCGGCGGAGGCGCGGGACCTTGCCAGCACGTTTGCGCGATGGCTGGCCGACGCTACGGGCCCGGCGTAGTCATGCGGCCACGTGGTGCGGTTGACGCTCGAGGAGGAGGATGACGTTCCCGTAGAGATCGCGTGCCGAGGCCGCCGGGCCTGAGCGGTCTCCCATCGGCACGCTGGTGGCGGGGCTGCCGCCGGCCTCGACGATGCGTCGGCGGACGGATTCGCAGTCGGCGGTGTAGAGGACGAGGAGGGGCCAGTCGCCGGTCTGCCGGCCGACGATCGACGTCTCGGCGGGCGATCGCGGTTGGACGAGCCAGAGGTGGGCATCGCCACCGGTGGGCGCGGCGCCTGCGAGGGCGAGCTGCCTCGACGGCCCCTCCTCGGGTCCGCATGGTCGGGCGTCGAGGGCCCGTTGATAGAACTGGGCCGCAGCGTCACAATCGTGGACGAGAACGACAGAGGGGCCAAGGCGTGGGGGGTGGTCGTCGAGCGCGGACCGGTCCACGGAAAATCGGCGTGACATACGGAAGCCGGGGGGTCATGGAAGGGCCCCCATCCTAGCGAGTGGGCGCTGCGCTGGCAACGCCCCAGTCTCCACGATTCATCCACGCGGTCGTCCACAGGGCGCTGGGTGCCCCAGAACGTTGAAGTGAAACCTGAGGGCTCAGGAGAGGCCCTAGGTTTGTTGCGTTTCGGCGCGTTCGATTTCCTCGTACCGGAGGGCGCGGAGGGTCGCCTGCGTGCCCGGTCCGAGCGAGCCATCGCGCGACTCGGCCTCGTACTTACGGAAGACGAAGGGCGTCTCGCGGCGGAGGCGGTCGAGGGCTGCGTCGTCGATGCGGGCGCGCTCCGCGGGCGAGAGGCGGGACCACGCTGCCTCGAGTCGCTCGGCGCGCTCTTGGGCCGCATCGGCCTCGGCCTGCCGCTGGACCCGCCGCCGGTCGGTGGCAGCGGCGACCGGTTGGCGTCGCGCATCGGACGCGTCGGCGGCGGCGTAGTCGTCTCGGACGGCCGCGATGACGAAGGCGGGGACGCGGCGGATGCGGCCCAGTCCGATCTCGCGTTCGACGTAGGCGAGGTTTCGCTTGATGCGGTCGGCGTTGTACTCGGTTCCGAGGTCGATGACCTGCGCCGGCGTGAGCCCGTAGCTGAGGAGCTCCATCTGCTGGTCGTTGAGGAGGTCGTCGACGCTCGGCGCGAGCGTGCGCGGGTCGGGGAGGCGTTTGCCGTTGAGGACGTCGTCGCCGGGCTCGTCGAGGGCGCCTTGCGCCGCCTCGTTGTCGTGAACGCTGAAGCGGAGGTGCGTGATGCGGCCCTTCGTCTTCAGCGTGTGCATCTGGACGCGGATGTCCGTGTTCTTGTTGACCTCTCGGACGGCCGGCTTCAGCACGCTGCGATTGAGGTACTTGTACTCGGGGTATTCGCCCTCATCGACGCCAAGGAGGTCGCGCCACAGCTCGACGGTGCGGAACCCGGTGGACTGGACGCGCCGGTATCGGACGCAGTTTTCGTAGAGCGCGAGGGCATAGCTGCTGCGCAAGCGCGCCTGGATCTTGAGATTGATGACCGCGAAGACGCGGGGGTGGTGGAGCTCTCGCCGCAGGACCGGTGGGTAGGCGTAGGTGCAGACGGCATCTCGGATGGAGGCCTGTGAGAGGAACGCCATGATGCCCCACTCGGCCTTGCCATCGTTGAGGATGTTCCATTCGATCTTGTGATCGACGAGGCTCGTGAGCGCGTCGCGGAGGTAGGCGTAGTCGTTGGAGTCGAAGCCGGCGACGGAGGCGAGCTGGCCGATCGAGATCTGGTGCTCGGAGACGGCGGGGTCGGGGAGCTCGTCGTAGGCGTTGAGCAGCAAGACGTTGGCGATCTTGCGCTGGAGCATCGTCAGCGGCGCCTTGATGTGGATGGCGCCGGTGTGCTTCCGGAGAGCGAGGCCATTCATCCGTGGTGGGGGGACGGGAGCGAACGGGTGTCGGCGAGTGTCACGTGGAGGTTACGGGCGCGCTGGCGAAGGTCCAAGCGCGGGCCTGAAATCGGTCGGTCGCCGTCCCGTAAACGGTCACCTGCCGGGCGCGCGGTTGCGGGGTGCATAACGGTCATCGCCGCCGGGATCAGGAAAGCCCCTATACGCATAACGGATATTGGGTCGGCCCGTCCCGTAAACGGTCACCCCCCGTTTGTTTCCCGTAAACGGTCACCTGGTGCCGTTGCCGACGCCTGCCGAGGCCCGGCAGTGGGCAGCCAACGTGGCACTGGTCTATGTGCAACCGCGTCCTCGGTACTGATAGGTGTACATATACTGCCCAACGGGCAGTCCCTAGCCATCTCGAAGGCGCGGCGCGAGCGAGGTGACCGTTTACGGGGGCCGTCGTCGTTTGAATGGATTTGAGAGAGGTTTAGACTGTTTGCCAAGCTGCAACGTCCTAAAATTCAGTGATGTAGCCGCGTGCAGGGTGATGGTCTACGGGGGCCGGAGTGACAGTCTACGGGACGCGAGGTGCGCGCTTACAGGACGCGGAGTGCAGGTCTACGGGACGAGGTGATCGTTTACGGGACGAGGTGACCGGATCCGGGACGCTCATCGGACCCAGGCCGGTGTGGCGTGAAAGCGGCGAATCTGGTCGATTTATGAGGGAGGTGATCGTTTACGGGGGGTGCTCTCGCAGTGCTCGCGATGGACGAGGGGTGACCGTTTACGGGGGCTGGAAGGCGTGCTCCAGGCGCAGGCGTAGCCTCTCTGCGTGCAGGAGGTGACCGTTTACGGGGGCCGGCGCGCTAGGTGGTGTAGCTAGGGCCGCGTTCGGAGTCCCCTTTCCGCGGGAGGTACGGGAACGACCTGCCGTGGTCGGCCTCGATCTCGCGGACGAGCCGTTCGAGCGCCTTGGTGACGAGCTCGGTCTGGTCTACGTCGAGGTGCAGCGCGATCGAGCGCAGCTTGTCGTGGAGCCACCGTGGGATCCGGTAGTTGGCCTGCTGTGGGATCGTATCGCGGCCGTCGCGCCAGTAGGCGTCGCGTTCGCGCGCGCTGGCGTCGAGCTGCGGGACGGCCGGCGCGACGTGGACGGCGTCGGCTTCTGGGGGCGTCTCCGGTGCGCGCGGGAAGGCCGAGGGTGCGGATCGGATCGGGACCTTGCCGGGTCGCGGCTCCGGGTGGGTGTTCTCCTGGAGCTCCGGTGGCGTGGCGGCGAGCCGGACGGTTCGTTTCTTGGCCATGGGCTACGCGGTCGGGTTGGCCGCCGCCGTTCGGCGGCGGACTTCAAAGGAGAGGTGGCCGTAGTCCTGCGCTGCTGTGGAGGCCGGGGCGAAGACCGGCAGCGGAATGCGGGCCATCTCCGCTTCACGTGCGCGAACGGTCTCACGAACGAAGGTGTCGAACGCGTTGTCGCCGAATGTTTCGGAGACGTGCGTGGCGAGCGCGGTGTCGTGGTGGCTCGACACGTTCACGCGGGTGACGAAGGCGCCGGTCACGGGAGCCGTGCCGTAGGACTGGGTGATCTCGACGACATCGCTGAGTCCATCGAGCGCCCCCCGCCCGCACGCGATGGGCACGTAGACGTCATCGGATGCGGCGAGTGCCGCCATGACGAGCGCCGACATCTGCGGCGGCGGGTCGATGAAGGCATAGTCGTATTGGTCCTCGACGTGCTGGAAGAGAGAGACGAGGTGGTTGGCCAGGCGCGCGGGCGCATTTCGCTCGAGGCGGACGAGGGAGCGGTCGGCGCGGACGATGTGGAGGGCCGACCGCTCCCCGGCAGGCGGGCAGCGCTGATTGGCGGGCGCGAACCAGCGCGTGGGCTTGATGGCGTGATCGAGGTGCCCTTCGAGGAGGCGGGCCGCTTCGGGCCCCGGGTCCTCCCCCGCGTAGGTCGTCAGCGACGCCTGGGGGTCGAGGTCGATGGCGAGGACGGCGTGGTCGTAGGCGGCGAGGGCGGCTGCGAGGGAGAGCGCCGAGGTGGTCTTGGCGCTTCCGCCCTTGAGGTTGGCGAGGGTGACGATCCGCATGAGAGAGGTTTGTCCTAGCCGATACGTGATAGCAGCTAGCTAGATGATAGCCTTGGGGCAAGGTACGAGGGAGGCGGTTGCGAGCGCAAGTCTGCTATCGCATAGCTCGCTAGCAGCTAGCCCATAGCCCATAGCAGCTAGCTGCACACAGCGCGTCACATGCTGTGTTTGACTTGGTTGCGCATAGTGCTGCCGGAGTCGTATCGTCATTCTCCCGGGGCATCAGGAAATGCCTTAGGGATAGTCCCCCACCCCTTCCCTGACTCCCGTTCCCGCGTGTCCACCTCGGTCTGGATTCGAGACGCTTCGACGTACGCCTCGCTGGGCCTCCCCGTCCTCCCGTTTCACGTCATCGACGACGTGGGCCGGTGCAGCTGCGGGGCTCGCCGGTGCCCGCACCCTGGGCGACATCCGCGGTTCGAGGACTGGGTGGGGGAGGTTGCGACCGATCCGCTGAATGTCGCCCCGTGGGGTGACCTCTGGGAGGAGGCGAGGACCGGCGTGGCGCTCGGCGCGCGCGCGGGGCTGGCGGCGGTGGAGGTGGGCCAGGGTGGGCGGATGGACTGGCGAGACCTGGCGCGGGTGTTCCGGGTGCCGCGGGTGCCGGCCTTCGTGGATGCGGCCGAGGGTACGACGCGGTACCTCTTTCGCCACCCCGAGGTGGTGGGGCAGCGTTATGCGATCGCGCCCGGGGTCGAGCTCGTGCTCGGTGGCGAGGCCCATCTGCTGCCCGCTTCGCACGAGAGCGTGCGAGGGGGTCGGTATTGGGAGGTGCGCCCGAGCGAGGCGCGTCCCCGCGAGGTGCCGCCGAGCCTGCTACAGCGCGTGGGCATCGCCGCGCCGTCGACGCACGAGGGGCCGGTCCCGCCCGGCGGGCTCCCCCCGTTCCGCAGCGGTGGGGCGCTCCGCGCGTACGAGGAGCTGGCGTTGCCGTATCTGGCCTATCCATGGGCCATGCAGGGCAGCGTGACGGGGGTGCTGGGCGCCCCAAAGACGTCGGGGAAGACGCAGTGGCTGCTGCACCTGGCCGCTGCGGTGGCATCGGGCAACCCGTTTATGGACGAGCACACCCGTCGAAGCGGCGTCGCCTATCTGACGGGCCAGTCACACCGGTCGATTCGTCGGTCGATCGACGACGCGGGGCTCGACGATGACCGCATGGACAGCGTGAGTTTCCTGTCGGCGCGGGACGTCGGCCGGATGCGGTGGGGCCTCTTCACGGACGACCTCGCCCGCCGCTGCGTGTGCGACGGGATCAAGCTCGTGATCATCGACAGTCTCGACGACTTTCGGCATCGAGGAGAAGAGGACGCGGACGACGTGGTCGAAGCGCTCGTGGCGCTGGCGGAGCGCGATCTGGCGGTGGTGGTCAGCGTGGCGGCGGACGTGGGCGCGGGCGGGCTCGCGGGGGCGGTGGCCGGGCTGGGGCGCCTGGGTGCTGCGGCGGACACCGTGCTCGGGATCACGGCGTTCGACGGGGACCGGCGTTGCCGACGCGTCCAGGCGCTGAGTCGCCACCGCGACGCATGCGCGGACGTCGTCGCGGAGTGGCAGTCGAGTCGGAGCGGGGCGGTATACGGCGTGAAGGACGCGGAGCGCGTGCTGGGCCCGCTGTTCGACGGTCGCGGCGACGGCGCGTCGGACTCGGAGTCGGTGTTGACCTCGATCACGCCGGCACGGCCTCCGGCGGTGGCGTAGGGTCCGCGTCCGGCGCCGTGATGAGCGTGTCGCGGCCGCCGGCCCAGTCGGGGTGGCCACTGTAGCCGCCGAAGATGCCGTGGAGGGGCCACGCATCGGTGAGCACGAGGCCGCGCCAATTCCCGGTGCTGTGTAGGCGGCCCTCGACGATGAGGGCCCCCTGGCGGAGCACCCAGTCGAGGCGTTCGAGGACCTCGGGCCGGACGACGCACTGGACGAAGCCGGTCTCGTCTTCGAGCGTGAGGAACATGACCCCCTTGGCGGTCGGTGGTCGCTGGCGAAGCATGACGATGCCGGCGACGCGGAGGCGGGGGTGGGCGTTGGGGTGGCCGAGGCGGCCGAGGGGGAGGGTGGTGGCGATGGGTCGGATTTCGAGCTCGGTGAGCTGGCGCCGGACGAGGCGGACTGGGTGGTACCGGGCAGCCCCGTGCGTTTCGAGGTCCCAGCTCAGCCTCTCGGCCTCCGTGAGGGGTGGGAGGTCGGGTACGTCGAGCGCATCGACGACGGGGGCCGAGAAGAGGGTGGGGGCGGTGGCTTGTCCAGGAGGCCCGAGGCGTCGAGCGAGGACGCCGAGGGTCCAGAGCGCGTCACGGCTGGATGCTGCGAGCGAGTCGAGGGCGCCGCTCTGGGCGAGAGATTCGAGCTTCGCGGCGCCGAGCGGCGCGCGTCGCCAGAGGTCCTCGAGGTCGGCGAAGGGGCGGCGGAGGCGCTCCCACACGAGGGCGAGGGCGTCCTCGGCGTCGAGTCCGCGGACGGCGGCGAGGGGCATGCGGATGGCCCAGCCACGGGGATGGGGCTCGAGGTCGTAGCGCGGCCCGCTGCGGGCGAGGTCCGGGGGATGGGTTTGGACGCCGCACCGGCGGGCCTCCTCCTGGAGCGTCATCAGGCTGTACATCCCAGGCCGGTGCTGCATGACGGCGGCCATGAACGCGGCGGGGTGGTGGGCCTTGAGGTAGCAGGACTGGTAGACGGTTTGCGCGAAGGCGGCGGCGTGCGAGCGGCAGAAGCCGTAGCCGACGAACTTCGACACGCGGTCGAAGACCGACTGCGCGACGGGCTCCGGGACGCCCCGCCCGACGGCGCCGGCGACGAACCGGCCGCGCATGCTCTCCATCTCGTCGGAGCTTCGGAACTTGCTCATGAGGCGCCGGAAGGCGTCGGCCTCTTCGAGGGGCATTCCGGCGAAGGCGTGGGCGACCTCGAGCACCTGCTCCTGGAAGAGGATGACGCCGTAGGTGTCGCGGAGGACGGGTTCGAGGGAGGGGTCGTCGTAGGCGACGGGCTCGTTGCCTCGTCGGCGCTGGACGAAGGGGTGGACCATGTTGCCCTGGAGGGGGCCGGGCCGGAACAGCGCGATCTCCGTGATCAGGTCATCGAAGGATTCGGGCTGTGCCTGGGCGAGGAGGTGGAGCTGGCCCTGGCTCTCGATCTGGAAGCAGCCGAGGGTTCGGCCGGCGCGGATGAGGTTGAAGGTCCGGGTGTCGTCGAGGGGGAGGGCGTCGAGGTCGAGGCGGACGCCTTCGTGTCGTTCGACGAGCTCGGCCGCCTCGCTGACGGTGGCGAGCATGCGGAGGGCGAGGACGTCGAGCTTGACGAGTCCGAGGGCCTCGACGTCGTCCTTGTCGAACTGGACGACCTTGACGCCATTGGCGCTGACCTGGACGGGGGTGAAGGCGCGGAGGGGGGTGCGGGAGAGGACCATGCCACCGGAGTGCTGGCCGAGGTGTCGGGGGCACCCTTCCAGGCCGGCGGCGGCTTGTAGCAGGCGCTCGGCGAGCGGCGAGGGTCCGACCACCTGCTCGACGGCGACGCGGTGCTCGGGGGCGGCAGCGGCGTGGGCGTGGGGGACCGCTTTTCCGAGGCGGTTGACGATGTCCATGGGCCATCCGAGCGCCTTGGCCGCGTCGCGGAGGGCGCTGCGGAGGCGGTAGGTGATGACGGTGGCGGTCATGGCGGTCTGCGAGATGCCGAAGCGTTGCTCGATCCAGTCGATGATCTCCTCCCGTCGTTCGGCGTCGAAGTCGACGTCGATGTCCGGGGTGGAGGCGCGCCCGCGGTGGAGGAAGCGTTCGAAGAGGAGGCGGTGGGCGAGGGGGTCGACGTTGGTGATGCCGAGGAGGTAGGCGACGATGGAGTTGGCGGCGCTGCCGCGCCCGGCGCACCGGATGCCTCGTCGGCGGGCCTCGGCGGTGACCTCGTGGACGACGAGGAAGTATTCGTCGAGGTCGTGCCCGGTGATGACGGCGAGCTCGTGCTCGAGCTGTTCGCGAGCGCGGCCGGGCGGCGGTTCCCCGTACCGTTGTGCGAGGCCGCGTTCGCACAGGGTTCGGAGGTGGGTCGCGGCGTCGGTCTCGGGGGGCAGGCGCGCGGCGGGTGGGGTGACCTCCCCGGTAATCAGCTGGACGTGGCAGGCGTCGGCGATCTCGCAGGCGCGTGCGAGGGCTGCGGGGAGCGGGAGGCGTCGGCGGAGGGTGGTCTCGTCGGCGAGGAATCGCTCGGCGTTGGTGGGTCGGGCCGGGTGGGGTTCGAAGACGGAGAGGCCCTCTCGGATGCACGAGAGGAGGTCGTACCGCCAGTAGTCCTCGCGGGAGGCATGGCGGACGTCGTTGGTGGCGACGGTGGGGAGGTTGGCCTGCTGCGCGAGGCGGAGGAGGCGGGTGATCCGGCGGTCGTCGCCTGGGACGAGGCGATGGGCGAGCTCGACGCTGAGGCGCGGCCCGAAGATGTCGTGGAGGGTTCCGGCCCAGTGGAGGGCATCGCGGGGTCGGTCGTGGTCGAGGAGGTCCCAGAGCCGGCTGTCATCGGTGCCGGTGAGGCACCAGAGGTCGTGGGCGTCGTGCGCGAGCTCGTCGAGGGTGACGGCGGGGGCCTCGCGGCTGCGGAGTTGTCCGCGCGTGAGGAGGTGGCAGAGGTGCTCGTAGCCGTCGTTCGAGCCGGCGAGGAGGATGAGGGCGTGCCCGTCGACGACGACCTCGGCGCCGTACAGGGGTCGGACGCCGGCGTCGAGGCAGGCCTTGGCGAAGCGGACGGCCCCGTAGACGCCGTGGCGGTCGGTGAGCGCGACGGCGGGTTGCCCGGCGGCGGCGGCGGCGCGAGCGATCGCCTCAGGGGAGGAGCCACCGGCTCGGAAGGAGAACCAGCTCCGGGCGTGGAGGTGGACGAACATGACGCTAGTCGAGGATGGCGGCGAGGTGCCACCCGTCGTCGGTGCGGTAGGCTTCGAGGAGGAGGCCGTCGACCTCGAGGCGGACGTACTCGCGCCGTTCCGGCGTTCCCCACCAGCGTCCTTCGACGACCCAGGCGGCGAGGACGCGGCGGACGGTGCGCCAGCGGCCTCGGACGAAGAGGCGCTGGAGGTGTCCGTCCGCTTCGAAGACGGAGAGGATGGCGGGAGGGAGGGTCGCCATGGGATCTAGTCGTCGGGCGTGGCGGCCTCGTACCGGACGCGGTCTTCCGGGAAGAGGGCGTGGGGGGTGAGGACGGCGCGTCGGAGGGCACCGGGGAAGTGGCGGTGGACGCCCCGGACGGCGAGGGCGACGGCGCGTCGCCGCTGGAAGAGGGAGCCCTGCGCGACGGCGGCGGGCCGGAGGCCGCCCAGCTCGATGCGGGCGGCCACGACGTCGCGGTCCGGTCCGAGGAGGTCGGTGGCGAGGACGTGCGCCTGGCGCGTGAGGTAGGCGGGGTCGGCGGTGCTGGTGGGGAGGATGCGGCCGGCCACGCCCGGTGCGCCGTCGCCGTAGGTGACGTGGACGACGAGGCGGCGGCAGTGGAGGGCGCCGAGCCCTTCGGCGGCTTGTTGGACCAGGGATGCGAGGGCGGGGAAGAGGAGGGCCGGTTGCGTGACGGGGTGGTCGAACTCGGCGTCGGCGGCGCGCAGAGCCGGGGGGCGGAAGAGGGGGATGGCGGGGTCGCGTCCGGGGTGGAGGAGGGTGTAGAGGCGGCGGCCCTCGGCCCCGAACTGAGCGGCGAGGTGGCGCTTGGTGAGGCCGAGGAGGTCGGCGAGGTGCGGGAAGCCGAGGAGGGCGAGCCGCTCCGCGAGGGAGGGGTCGAAGCCGAGGCCGTCGATGAGCGCGACGGGGGCGCGCCGGAGGAAGGGTCGGACGTCTTTGTCGGAGAGGAGGAGGACGTGTCCGGGAGCGGCGCGGAGGGCGCCGAGGCGGGCCCAGGCGCGGGCGTTGGCGAGGGCGGCGGTGGCGCCGAGGTCGTTGGCGGCGGCGGCGAGGTCGTCGGGGTCGACCTTGGCGAGGGTGGCCCAGCCGGGCTTCTCGGGTTCGAGGAAGGGGGAGAGGCCGTGGAGGCGGTCGAGGGCCTGTTCCCAGGCGACGCTTTCGAGGGCGGGGTCGCGGGGGCGGATGATGGCGGTGGGGCAGACCTCCCGGGCGCGGTCGATGCGCATGCCGACGGCGACGCCCTGTCGGCGGGCGCGGGCGGTGCATGCAGCGACGTGGGCGCCCCGCGAGACGACGACGGGCGCTGCGGCGCGGGCCGTTCGGAAGAAGGCCCAGGCGGGGAAGTCTGGGATGCGGACGGTGGCGAACCGGGGGGGTGCTGGGGGGGCGTGCATGGCCGTCGCTAGCGGAAGAGCTGGACGTCGATGGCGGCGCGGACGACGCCCTGGACGCGCACCTGGTGGGCGGGCACGCGGCGTTCGGGGTGGTCGGGGTTTGCGGGGACGAGGCGGACGTGGTCGCCCTCGGCGTAGACCTGCTTGAGCGTGCCGCCTTCGCCCTCGACCCAGACGGCGCAGACGGCGCCGGGGGGTGGGACGACGTTGGGTCGGACGACGACGGTCATGCCGGGCCGGAGGCCTCGGTCGATCATGGAGTCGCCCTCGACGTCGAGGAGGAAGTCGCCGGGCAGGAGACCCGGGACGAGGTCATGGACGGAGGCGACGACGTCGTCGAGCTCGGCCTCGAGTGGGAGGAGGGGGCCGGCCGGGATGCGGCCGAGGCGGGGGAGGGCGGTGGAGCCGAAGGCGCGTCCGCGCTCGGTGAGGTGGAATCGCCGGCGCCGGCCTTCGACCTCGACGCCGACGAACCCGCGGTCGGCGAGGGCGCCGAGGTGCTTGTACACGGTGGAGTGGTGGAGGCCGAGCTGCCGGGCGATGCGCGGCCCGCTGGGGAAGGTGCCGCGGCGGGAGACGGAGTCGGCCACGTACTCCAGGACACGCTTCTGGGGCGCGTTGAGGGGCTGGGCGTCGCTCATGGCGCGAGAGGAGGAGGAGCGTATAAGATGGGCACGGTCCCCCGAAAGGTTTCGGCGGGGAGCCGAAAAGTTTCGGCCCCCTCGAATTTGTCCCCGTTCGGGGACTGCGAGGGCCCTTCGTACCTTCGCCGGCCCCCACCGACCTGAAGGCGCCCTATGGGACCGATCCAACTGGCGGTACGCGACGTGGCCGCATCGCGCAGGTTCTTCCTCTGGTATCTCAACTTCCACGTCGTGGAGGACGGCGGCGGCGAGCAGGACGCCGTCACGTTGTCGTCGGGGGACGCGGCGCTCCGGCTGGTGCGGCGTCCCCCCGAGGAAGTCTTGGGCGCGGTGGCGGCCCAGTCGAGGCCGTGGATCCTCCTCGCCGATCTCGCAGGCCTGCAGAGCGTGGTGAAAGACCTCACCTCGGGGGGCGTGCCGGTTGCGAAGGCGCCCGTGAACGAGGGTGTGGGCGTCCTGGTGTCGGACCCGGACGGGTACCAGTTCGTGATTGCGGCGCCGATGCCGGCGACGCCTGAGGCCGCGTAGAATGACCCGGGTGCGACCGCTCCTCGGCTATGCGGGCCTGGCCCTGGTCAGCGTGGGAGCGCTCCTGATCGGGGGGCGGCTGGCGTCGTGCACGTCATCACCGTCGGAGCCGGTAATGGTACCCGCGCGGTTCACCGGCAACACCGCGCTGCTGACGCTGGCGGGGGTGGGCGAGGAGGCGCCCGTGCACGTCGTCGCCTCTGTGGATTCGCTCCGTCTCCTCGGCATCGCGGAGGAGCGCGTGGGACGTGCGTGGCGTCACGTGTTCCTTCTGAGTGCGGAGGGCCTCGTCGATCGCGGGGTGATACGGGACACGCTGGTCGTGACTCCGCTGGAGGGGGGTGGGGTTGTGATCGGCGGGTGGCGGGCCGCGCCCGGCACGCGGGTGTTCTTGCGGTGGGATGGGGGGTTCACGTCGGCGACGGCGTGGGAGGACGTGGAGGCGCTCCCGGTGGCTCCACGCGTGAGGGAGTGGGTCCGTCAGCAGCTCGGCGACCCCGGAGCGGGGGAGGGGGTTCTTGTGAGTGCGCGCCCCGGCGAGGTGCTCTGAGCGGGCGGCGATGATGCATGTACCCTCACCCATTGCCGTGGCGCTGGCGCGCGCCGGCTTCGAGCAGGATGAGCTCGGCGAGTACGTGCGGCTCTGGCGGACGCGCTCGCTTCGCCGCGGGGCGGCGATGGAGACGCGGATCTGGTTGGAGCGTGATCGTTACGTCGTGTCCGTCTGGTCCGACGCCCTGCCCGCCGTTGGGGACGAGCCGATGATGTACGGGACGACGACGCTGGTGAAGGCGGAGGACGGGTCCGCCCTGGTCGTGGAGACGGTGCACCGGGCCGTCGCCGTTCCGAAGTCGGTGGTGGGATCCTTGCGCCGTGCGGAGGCGGTGGCGCGTGCGCTGGTGAGGGGCGAGCGGGTGGAACCGGGCGTGCCCGCGGACGAGCTGGAGGCGCGGGCGAACGCGCTGATCGGGCATACGGCTGCGCGGATCCAGGAGGGTGTGGTGCAGATCAACCACGTGTTCGCGCGCGCCGGCGTGGGGCTGACCTACACCGTGGGACTCCAGCACCTGTACGACCAGCCCGAGCTGGTGGTGATGGGGCTGCCGGCGACGACGGGGGCCCGTTTGATCGAAGCGCTCGGCCAGCGCGTTGCGGCGGGAGAGGCGTTCCTGGACGGCGACATCCTCGACGACGTGATGAATCTGCCGGTGGCCGTGGTGGGCGTCCCGGGCGAGGTAGCGGCGCACGTGCTCGCCTCGGCGACGCGGTTCTACGAGATGCGGGGGCGGGTTCCCGAGGCCCACCAGGTGGTGTGGCCGGACTCTGCCGGGCGGTTCCCGCCCGAGCGCGGCTACGCGCTCAACGGCGACGTGCAGGACCTCACGACGACGCTCGACGACGGGGTGGTGGATCGTCACGCGCCGGAGGTGCTTCGCTACCGGGTGCGCGTCCGGCCGACGTGACTAGAGTGCGGGCGTGAGCGCGTCGCCGTCGCGGGTATGGGGGACCCAGGCGAGATGGACGCTCTTGACGGAGACGTCGGAGGGTTTGATCTCGGTGGGTTCGAGGGGTTCAGGCTCGGCCGCGCGGAGGTCGAGCGCGTCGAGCTCGTTGGTGAGCTCGGCGTCGAGGTCGGCGTACTCCTGCCGGAGGTCGTCGAGGCGCCTCTGCGCGCGGTCGACGTCGCCGCTCTCTTTGCGGGCGCGCCCGGCCCCGCGGGCGGCCTGCCGGGCGCTGCTGATGGTGCGGCTGGTGGAGCGCCCGCCGAGGAAGGCGCCGAGGAGCGCGCTCCCGACCTCGATCGCGGTCTCGAGCTTGCGCTGGCCGGCCTGCCCTCGCTCGCGCTCGACGGCGGCCTCGGCGCGGGCCATGCGATCTTCGAGGCGCTTCATGCGCGAGGCATAGCGCTCGCGGACCTTGGCTTTTTCCGCGTCGCGTGCCTCGCGGGCGGCGTGGGTCAGACGCCCGCGGAAGGTGTCCTCGGACTCTCCCGGCTGGCTGGTCAACCGATGGGTCTTGCTCGTGAGGACGGTGACGGTCCGTTCGCGCTTGATCCACCGTTCGAGGGCGTGGTCGAGCCCGTCGGCGTCGTCGTGGAGGGAGGCCGGGACGAGGGCATAGTGGGCGCCGTCGGGCGTCGCGGCGGCGTGTGCGGCAGGGCGCTCGATGGCCCCGGACCAGTCGGGCGCGTCGGCGGGGGCGAGGAGGTGGACGGTGGTGGTGTGGTCGACGGGGGGGCGGGAGCGGCGGTAGTGGACGTCGGCCTGTCCGAGGAGCATGGGGACGTAGACGACGTGATCGGCGTCGGCGTCCGGGGAGGGGGCGAGCGTGAGCTCGTCGAGGCCGGCGGGTGCGGGCGGGCGGGTGTCGACGAAGCCGTTGGAGGGCGTGGGAGGGGGGGCTGGCGCCTGCGGAGCCGGGTCGGCGTGGGAGCCGGCGGGCGCGGGCGCGAGCCGGCGGAGTTGCTGGCGGGTGAGCGGTCCGGCGAGGTACGACATCGCCCACCGGGTGTGGAAGACGGTGGGCTCTGGCTCGTGGACGTTGTGGAGGAGGAAGACGCGTTTCCCGAGGCGGGAGAGGGTGGCATCGGTGGCGTCGCGGTCGAGGGCGCCCCCGGCGGCGCCTTCGAGGCCGTCGAGGAGGCGGGCCTTGTCCTGCTCGGTCTGGAGGCGACCGACGAGCCAGGTGCCGCAGTTGGAGAGCGCCTTGTAGTCGAGGTCGACGGGGTTCTGGGTAGAGACGACGACGCCGAGCCCGAAGGCGCGGGCCTGCTTGAGGAGGGTGAGGAAGAGGGTTTTGCTGGGTGGGGCGCTGACGGGCGGGAGGAAGCCCATGACCTCGTCCATGTAGAGGAGGGCGCGGAGGCTGGAGGTGCCGGACTGCCGTCGCATCCATGCGATGAGGTCGCCGAGGAGGCGCGTGACGAAGAACATCCGCGCGTCGTCGTCGAGGTGGGCGATGGAGAAGACGCTGACGCGGGGTCGGCCGCCGTCGGCGTAGAGCATGGAGCCGACGTCGAGGGGCTCGCCCTGTGCCCAGGCGGCGAAGGAGGGGGAGGCGAGGAGCCCGTTGAGGCGCATGGCGAGGCTTTGGCGCTGCCTCACGGGGAAGAAGGTGTCGACTTCGAGGACGCCGATGTGCGACATCGGCGGCGTCTGGAGGGCGAGGATGAGGTCGGCGAGGGAGGGTGTCCGTCCGTCGTTCCAGGCGCTCTCGAGGACGTGGGCGAGGAAGACGTGCTCGGGGCTCTGGAGGGGGTCGGCCTCGACGCCGACGAGGGAGAGGAGGCCGCTGATGAGCGCTTCGACGTGCTCCCTGCGGGCGTCGGCGCCGGCGTCGGCCGGCGGTGCGGCGAAGTCGCGGAGGAGTGCGACGGGGGTGGCGGCGTCGGATCCGGGGGTGTAGAGGGCGACGTCGGCGGCGTCGCGGAGCCGCTGGATGCGGTCGGGCTGCTGGTCCCAGGCGTCGAGGCCGGAGCGCCACATCTCGGCGACGGCGGCGGCGTGCTCGTCGACGGACCGGCCCTTCTGCTCGGCCTCAGCGGGATTGACCCACGGCTCGAAGTCCGTGGGGGCGAGGTTCGGGAAGGTGAGGAGGAGGTTGGCGAGATCGCCCTTGGGGTCAATGGCGAGGACGGGGACGCGGTCGAGGGCCGCCTCCTCGATGAGCGAGATGCCGAGGCCGGTCTTGCCGCTGCCGGTCATGCCGATGATGGCGGCGTGGGTGGTGAGGTCGGCGGCGTCGTAGAGGACGGGGGCGGGGAGCGTTTGGTCGGCGTCGAGGTCGTGTCGACGGCCGAGGTAGAACATGCCGGTCTGTTCGATGGTGGCGGCGTCCATAAGCGGGGAGACGAGAGAGGAGGGGGGCGTGCGGGAGCGCTGAGGTCCCTGCTCGGCGGAGAGCCCGTGATCAGCTCGGGCGATTCGCTGCGTCCTGGCGTGCGAGGAGGTCGAGCGCGAGGTCCTGCGCCGTCATGCTTCGAGGGATCGGAGGACGGCGGTGATGCGACCGACGATGAAGGCGTCCGCACTGTTCGGACGCACGAGGATGTCGTGGTATCGCGGCTCGGCGGCCCGGAGCAGGACCCCGCCGTCGGTGTGGAAGAGGCGCCGGGCGAGGGTGTGCCGGCCGACGACGGCGGCGACGAGGCGTCCGCGCTGGAGGGATTCGGGCTCGGCCTCGTGGACGACGACGAGGTCCCCGGTGAACACGCTGTCCGGGGCCATGGCGTCGTCGTCGAGTCGCATCACGAGGCATTCTCCTGCGGGCGCGCCGCCGAGGAGTGCGGGGTCGACGACGAGATCGCGTACGGGCCGCTTCCGGAGGAGGTGGGGGGCCTCGCTCCGGGGCCCGCGGATGAGCGGCAGGGTCGGGGAGCCCCCCCCCGACGGGTCGTCGGCGAGGGCGAGCGAGCGAGCGAGGTGCGGCTCACGGGTGAGGTACCCCTTCCTGATGAGGGCGTTGACGTGCTTCGCGACGGAGTTGGTCGACCGAACGTTGAGGGCCGCTTGGATTTCGTGGACGGACGGGGCTCGGCCATCGCGCTCGAGCCGATCGCGGATGAACTCGTAGGCCTCATTCTGTCGGGCGGTGAGGGGCTCTCGCATGAGGCGAGCGGGTCGAGGTGCAGGGTCGGAGGGAGGGGGCGCCGTGATGGGACGAGGAGTATACGGCGACGCATTCACGCCTGTCGGAGACGCGCGAGCATGGCCGTCGTGCCGCGTGTGTTCAGGACGTCCTTCTTGGAGAGCCCGGCGCGCCGGGCCTGGCGGATGCCGTGGGAGAGGTGGTCGAGCTCGGCCACG
The DNA here is from genome assembly GCA_033720695.1 of Rubricoccaceae bacterium. Lineage (GTDB taxonomy): Bacteria > Bacteroidota > Rhodothermia > Rhodothermales > Rubricoccaceae > DATGQT01. The sequence continues at coordinate 33,846 of JAWWCA010000001.1, read as the reverse complement.
GCGTGGGCGTCGGTGTTGACGACGAGGGGGATGCCGCGGGCGTGGGCCGCGCGAGCGAAGGCGACGCTGGCGTCGAGTCGGTCGGGTTGTGCGTTGAGCTCGATGGCGATGCCGTGGTGGGCGGCGGCGTCGAGGACGGCCTCTTGGTCGAAGGCGATGCCGTCGCGTTTGAGGAGGAGCCGGCTGGTGGGGTGGCCCCAGATCTGCATGTAGGGGTTCTCGAAGGCGCGGAGGAGCCGAGCCGTTTGGGCGTCGGCGTCGAGGTCGAGCGCGGTGTGCACAGAGCACACGCGGACGTGGAGGTCCTGGAGCGCAGCGTCTGGGAGGTCGAGGGAGCCATCCGGGAGGATGTCGACCTCGCAACCCCGCAGCACGCGCAGGCCCGGGGTGTGGAGCTCGGCGATGGCGGCGGCCTGGCGTGCGAGGCGTCCGGCGTCGAGGCCGTTGACCATGGGCAGCAGCGGGGAGTGGTCGGTGATGGCGAGGTAGTGGTGCCCCTGCTCGGTGGCCGCCCGGACCATCGTTTCGAGGTCGTCGCGTCCGTCGGACCACGTGGTGTGGACGTGGAGGTCGCCGCGGAGGTGGTCTCGGTGGAGGAGTTGGGGGAGCGCGCCCCGCTCCGCGAGGTCGATTTCGCCGTCGGCCTCGCGGAGCTCTGGGGGGATCCAGGCGAGCCCGAGCGCGGCGTAGACGTCCTCTTCGGCGGCGCCGGCGACGCGCTGCTCGCCGTCCCACACGCCGTACTCGTTCACCTTGAGGCTTCGGCGGAGGGCCCGGTTTCGGAGCGCGATCCCGTGCTCTTTGCTGCCGGTGAAGTAGACGAGTGCAGCGCCCCACGCCGCCGGTTCGACGACGCGGAGGTCGACCTGAAGCCCGCCGCGGAGGTGGGCGGTCGTTTTGGTCGGGCCGGAGGCCTCCACGACCTCGACCCCTGGGTAGGCGCGGAAGGCCGCCATGACGGCGTCGGCGTCGTCCGACATGGCGAGGAGGTCGAGGTCGCCGACGGTTTCGCGGCCCCGCCGGTACGAGCCGGCGGCGGCGATGCGGTCGACATGCCGCGTGCGGAGGTGGTCGAGGAGGGGCTGGAGGGCCTGGTCGGCGTGGCTCCAGAGCACGCGGCCGGCGTGTCGTTCGGCGGCCTCGGCCGCGTCGCGGAGGCGGGCGACGAGGGCGTCGCCGAACCCATCGAGGGCCTGGACGCGACCGGACTCGAGCGCGTCGTGGAGGTCGGCGAGCGTCGTCACGCCGAGCTCGCGCCGGAGCTGGCCGACGCGTTTGGGGCCGAGGCCCCGGACGTTGAGCAGCGACCGGACGTCGGGTCCGAGGCGGTGGCGGAGCTCGTCGAGGACGGCGAGGTGGCCGGTGTCTGTGAGGTCCCGGATCTTGCCGGCGAGGTCCTTGCCCAGTCCGGGGAGGGCGGTAAGTGCGGCCTGGTCCATGCCGGCGACGGGGTCGGGGTGCTGTCGCACGACGTCGGCGGCGCGGCGGTAGGCTCGCACGCGGAACGCGTTGGCGTCTTCGATCGCGAGGAGATCGGCCACCTCGGCGAGGGCGGCGGCCACGTCGTTGTTCGTCATGGCGCTGGGGATCGGGCTGTACGTACGCACGGTCTTGATCGTCGTTCGAGGCCGTGCGTCTGGTCGGTCGTTGGGCGAAACCTGGGCGTGGTGTGGGGCGAACCACCGGGACGCCCACGCCCTCCCCCGTGGCCTTTCGCCGCATCGCCCACGTCGACCTCGACGCGTTCTACGCCTCCGTCGAGCAGCGCGACGACCCCGCGCTCCGGGGCCGGCCGGTGGCGGTCGGTGGTCGGACGCGGGGCGTGGTGATGGCGGCGTCGTACGAGGCGCGGGCGTTCGGCGTCCGGAGCGCGATGCCGGTGGGCCAGGCGCTCCGCCGGTGCCCGGATCTCGTGTGCGTCAAGCCGCGCTTCGAGGCCTACAAGGCCGCGTCGGAGGCCTTCCACGGGGTTCTGGCGGCGTATGCGGAGCGGCGTGACGTGGTGGGGTTGGACGAGGCCTACCTCGACCTCTCGGATGCGGCGGGGCCGGCGGCCCAGCTCGGGGCGTCTATCCGCGCGGACGTTCTGGAGGCTACGGGGTTGACGGCCTCCGTGGGCGTGGCGCCGTCGAAGTTCGTGGCGAAGGTGGCGTCGGCGCACGACAAGCCGGACGGCTTGACGGTGGTCCCTCCGCCTGCGGTCCGCACGTTCCTGGCCGGGTTGCCGGTGGAGCGGTTCCACGGCGTGGGCCCGGCCACAGCCGCGCGGCTGGCGCGTCGTGGGATCCAGACCGGCGCGGACCTTCAGCGGTTCAGCCCCGATGCGCTCGAGGCGATGCTGGGTCGGACGGGCCGGTGGCTGGCCCGACTCGCGGCGGGCGACGACGACCGCCGCGTGGGCGAGCGGCGTGCGCGCAAGTCGGTCGGTGCGGAGCGGACGTATTTCGAGCCGTTGCGGACGCGCGGCGAGACCGACGAGGCGTTGGAGGCGTTGGCCTCGCGGGTGGCGGAGCGGATGGCCCGGCATCGGCTGGCGGCGCGGACGGTCACGCTGAAGGCGCGGTCTCCGTCGTTCGAGACCGTGACGCGGCGGGAGACGGTCGACGGGGCGGTGTGGACGGCCGACGCGCTCGCGGGGGTGGCGGGGCGTCTGCTCCACGAGCCAGAGATTTTCGGGGCGTACCGACTCCTCGGGGTATCGGCCTCGAACCTCGTGTCTGGGGACGCCTTGGTGGTGGGTGTCCAGCTTCGGCTGCCGCTGTAGGGCGAAGGCCTCGTCGAGGTCCCATTGTGGGGACAGAGGTGCGGTGGGTTGGCGGTGGCCGAGCGACGGTGAAGGCGACGTTAAGACGGGTGCGCCTCGGGCGTCCTGGGCCCGCGCCGATGGCGCGAGGTTGCGAGGGTGGATGGCTGACGCGCCTGGGCATTGAATCGTACGGGGCGGGCGGGCGATACTGGGGTCCGGCATGCCCACGCGGGACACCCACGTCAAGGTCGGCGGTCGGCGGCTGACGCTGTCGAACCTTCAAAAGCCCCTGTACCCCGGCCCGATCCTGAAGGCCGAGGTGATCCAGTATTACCTGCGGGTCGCGCCGGTGCTGGTGCCGCACGTCGCCGGGCGGCCGCTGACGCTGGTTCGTTTCCCGGACGGGATCGAGGCGGAGCGCTTCTTTCAGAAGAACCGGCCGCGGGGTGCGCCGGCGTGGCTGGAGGTGGTGCGCCTGGAGGGGGAGGACGTGAAGGAGCACCCGACGGTGCAGGACGAGGCCTCGCTGGTGTGGCTCGCGAACTCGGCGGCGCTGGAGCTGCACCAGGGGCACGGCCGCGTTCCCGTGCCGGATCACCCCGACTACGTGGTGTTCGATCTGGACCCGCCCGAGGAGGCGCCGTTCGCGGAGACGGTGGGCCTCGCGCTGGCGCTCCGCGAGCACCTGGCAGACCACGGGTACCATCCGTACGTCAAGACGACGGGGGGGCGGGGGCTCCACGTGGTGGCGCCGGTCCTCCCGCGGTGGCCGGAGGACGTGGTGTTTGCGGCGGTGAAGGGTCTGGCGCAGTCGTTCGCACGGCGGCGCCCGGGCGACGTGACCCTGACGCTGTCGAAGCAGCGCCGGGTGGACAAGACGCTCGTGGACGTGTACCGTCACCGGGGCCGTCAGACGATCGTGAGCCCGTACAGTCTGCGTGGCCGCCCCGGCGCCCCGGTGTCGTATCCGGTGTCCTGGGAGACGCTGGAAGCGACGTCCGACCCGATGGCGTTCACGATCGAGACGGTTCCGGATCGGTTGGCGGAGGGCGGCGATGCGTGGGCCGGGATGGCCGCGTTCGCCGTGCCCTTGCACACGCGTCGAGACGAGGTGGAGGTGGGCGGCGACGGCGCGCTGTCGACGTATGCGGAGAAGCGGGTGTTCGGCGGTGGGGGCACGCCCGAGCCCCCGCCGGGTGTGCGCGTGGGGGCGGGAAGCGCCTTCGTGGTCCACCGTCACGCGGCGAGCCGGCTCCACTACGACCTCCGCCTTGAGCATCGTGGCGTGCTCCGTTCGTGGGCGGTTCCGAAGGGCCTGCCCCCGCGGCCGGGCGTGAAGCGGCTGGCGATCCAGACGGAGGACCACCCGGTGGAGTACTTGACGTTCGAGGGGACGATCCCGAAGGGGCAGTACGGGGGCGGAGAGATGTGGGTGTTCGCGGCCGGCCGGTATCGGGCCGAGACGTTCGCTGACGACAAGGTGTACGTGTCGCTGGAGAGCGATGGCTTGGCCGGCCGGTATCGGCTGGTGCAGACGCGGGGCCAGGAGTGGTTGCTCGAGCGGCTGGACGAGCCTCCGCGCGCGTGGTTGGGTGCGCCGCCAGCGCCGATGCTCGCGGAGCGGCGGTCTGCGGTGCCTGCGGGGCGCGACTGGCGGTTCGAGGTGAAGTGGGATGGGCTGCGCGGTCTCGTCGCAATCGATGAGGGGGCGGTGCGGATCTGGGGGCGGCGCGGCCGGGACTACACGGCGATGTTCCCGGAGCTTCAGGACGTTGGGGGTCTTCGGACGATTTCGGCGGTGCTCGACTGCGAGATCGTGTGCCTGGACGACGCAGGCCACCCGGTGTTCGGGAACGTGTTGCGGCGGCTGCAGCGAACGGGCGGCTCGCAGTCGGCGGAGTGGGCGCGGCGTCGGTGGCCGGCTCACGCGTACGTGTTCGATGTGCTGTACCTCGATGGGCGGCCCGTGGTCAAGGAGCCGTGGCACCGTCGCCGCGCGTGGTTGGAGACGGTGGTGGGGCAGGGCGAGGGTCCGTACCGGCTGTCGGAGGCGCTGAGTGACGGGCCGGCGCTCCTGGCGGCGGTGGGGGAGCACGGCCTGGAGGGCGTCATGGGCAAGCGCGTTGACGGCGCGTATCACGAGGGGCGCCGGTCCGACTGCTGGGTGAAGGTGAAGGTGGAGGGGACGGCGGAGGTCGTGGTGATAGGGTACACCCCCGGCGAGGGGTACCGCTCCGCGACGTTCGGGGCGGTGCATGTCGCGGAGCCGTCTCCGGACGGGTTGTTGTATCGGGGCCGGGTGGGGGGCGGCTTCGACGACCGTGCGCTCACCGAGGTGCGCGCGCAGCTGGACGCCCTCGACACGACGCCTCGGCCGGCGGTCGCGAAGGGGGTTCGTGCGCCGGGCACCACGTGGGTCGAGCCGTCGCTGGTGTGCACGGTTCGCTATCACGAGATCACATCGGACGGCCGCTTCCGCGCGCCGACCTTCCTCCGGCTCCGTGCCGACCTCGCAGCAGAGGACCTGCTTGGCGAGGCCTTGGACGAGACGCCGCCACCAACCGACTAGCCCCATGCGATCGATCTGGAACGGCCACATCAAGATGAACATCTTCACCGTCCCGGTGAAAGTCTACACCGCGACCGAGACGGCGAAGACGGTCCGGTTCAACCAGCTCCACAAGGAGGACATGGGCCGCATCTCGTACCAGAAGGTGTGCAAGGTGTGCGGGAAGGAGGTCTCCAGCGGCGACATCGTGAAGGGGTACCAGGTGGACGAGGACCAGTACGTGGTGATCGACGACGACGAGTTGAAGGAGCTCGCGCTGGAGAGCACGAAGGTCCTGGAGATCGAGGGGTTCGTCGAGGACGGCGACGTGCCGGTGGCGCTGTACGAGAAGCCGTACTATGTGGGGCCGAACGGCCCGGTGGCGGCGAAGACGTATGGTCTGCTTCGGGAGGCGATCCGGGAGAGTGGGAAGGTGGGGATTGGCCGGGTGGTGCTCCGCGGGCGGGAGACGATCATGGCGGTTCGCGTACACGACGACGGGATGGTGTTCCACGAGCTTCGGTACCCGTCCGAGCTGCGGTCCATGGAGGCCGTCCCGGAGCTCGATGACGTGGCGGAGCCGAAGGCGGATGAGGTGGCGGTGGCGGGCCAGCTGATCGAGCTCTTGACGAAGTCGTTCGATGACCTGTCGCCGGGGCTCGTCGACCGGTACACTGAGGCGGTCGTCGAGATGGTGCATGCGAAGATCGAGGGGCGTGAAGTGATCGTGTCGGAGACGCCGGCCGCGGCCCCTGTGACAGACGTGATGGCAGCGCTGCAGGCGAGCATCGAGGAGGCCAAGGCGCAGGCGAAGCCGGCGAAGCGAGCGACGGGCGCGAAGAAGACGGCCGCGAAGAAGACGGCCGCGAAGAAGACGGCCGCGAAGAAGACCTCCACCAAGCGGAAGAAGACCGGAAGCTGATGGCGCACTCGATGCAGCTGGTCACGATCGAGGAGGGGACGCCCCGATTCCGTCGGGTACGGCCGCGGCGCACCTCGCCGCCGGGGCAGCTCAACCTGTGGGGGGCTGCGGGGCGGGTGGTGCCGCTCGACCGGGGCGACGACGACCCGTTTCGTCGGGCGCTCGCGCTGGACATGACGGGCCGTCCGGAAGCGGCGGAAGCGTACCGTCAGGCGGCGGCTGCGGACGAGGGGTACGCGGCGGACGCGCTGTGCAACCTCGGCCTGCTGTCCGTCCATGCGGAGGACTACGACGGCGCATTTCGTGCGTTTGCGGAGGCGCTCGTCCAGGACCCCGCGCACGTCGCGACCCACTACAACGTGGGGTGCCTGCACCTGCACCTCGGGCAGTTCGTCTCGGCGCGGCTCCACCTGCACGTCGCGGTGGGGTTGAGCGACGACGACGGTGCGGCGGACGCGGTGTACAACCTCGCGCTGGCGTGCGCGGTGTGTGGCGACGGCGAGGGCGCCGACGCCGCGCTCGTGCGCTATGCGGAGGCGGCGTCGTCGTCGGAGGCCGAGGCGGCGCGGTCGCTGGTGTCGCGTCTACTGGCGCAGCAGGCGGCGGCGGGCGGAGCGGCGGAACCGCCCGCGGGCTCTGCCTAGGCGGTCGGCACGGGCGTGGGCACCTTCAGGGGCGCTGCGCGTAGAGGTCGGCCGAACGAGCCGGTCGATGACGAGCGCAGAGTCCACTGACACGCTGGCGGCGGCGATCGAGGCGATCGCGCAGTCGCATGGGGTCCGGATCGACGTGGTGCCGGGGCTGCGTGGATATGCCGAGACGTATCCGCCGCCGCTCCTGTCGGTGGTGGGCCGGGTTCTGGAGCGGGTCGTGGTGGCGGGCGGCGGCCCGTTGACGGTGAGCGTCTCGCACGTGGACGGCGTCGTGACGGTGTGCATCACGGACGGCGCGCGGGGCTCGGCGGTGGCGGCGACGCTGTCCGGGTTGGGTCTGGAGGCGGTCGACGCCTCGGCCGCGGAGGGGGTGGAGCTGGAGGTGACGCCGTTGGAGGGGGTGGGCGGCTGCTTGACGGCGACGTATCGGCCGCCGAGGGGGTAGGTCCAGGGACGGCTCACGTCTCGGGCGCGAGGGGCACGGCGTCGAGGAAGTGCGCGAAGCCGCGCACGACGCCTGCGGCCTCGGCGTGCTCCTTCGCGACCGGGTCGTCCATGAACGCGTTGGCGCGCTCGAGATCGCCGACGAAGAACACGAAGAAGACCTGGTTCGGGTCGTCGCGCGTTCGCCAGACGCGCTCGAGCTCGAGGCCGGCCTCGCGATGGGCCTCGGCGTCGGCTTCGAAGACGGCGAGCCAGCGCGCGAAGTCGCGGACCTGGTTCCAGACGAGGAGGTGCGGCATGGGCTGAGGGGTCAGGCGTGGGCGGCGTCGAGGAAGTCGAAGAGGGGCTTGGCGTGGGCGGCGGCCTGGACGACGCGGTCGGAGAGCTGGGGTTCGCGGATGTCGGCGTCGTCGAGCGCGCGTTGCGCGACGAGGCTCTGCCAGCGCACGAGCTCGGCGCCCTCGTGGTCGCGCTCGGCCGCGAAGCCCTGCGGCATCCCCGTGAGGGGGTCGCCGGCGGGGCCGAGGGTCAGGCCTGCGTCGCCGAGCGCGTCGCGCATGGCCACGACGTCGTTCCAGCGGTCCACGATGCGGCGGCGGACGGGCCGGAGGTAGGCGACGCTGGGGCGGTAGACCCCCATGGCGACGAAGGAGGCGCCCGGGGCGACGTGGACGTAGATGAGCGCGGGGTCGTCGCTGTCGGGGCGTGTGAACTGGGCGCTGACGTGCGTCTGGTAGGGTCGCTTGTCTTTGGAGAAGCGGACGTCGCGGTAGATCCGGAACGGCCGGCCGGCGGTGTACGGGATGCCGCGCTCGGCGAGGCGTCGGGCGACGTCGGCGACGAGGAGGTCGAGGGGCCCCTTGAGGTGGTCGAGGTAGACGCTCTTGCGGGCGTTGAACCAGTCACGGTCGTTGTTGTCCGCGAGGTCGCGCAGGACGTCGAGGCCGGCTTGCGAGAAGCCCGGGAAGGGCGGGGGGAGGTCGACGGCGGACACGGTCGGGCGTGGTGGAATCGGCCGGGGTTACGTCACGCAACATAACCGTTTCGTCCGTATATAGGTCGTCCCGGGCGGGTGCCCGGGTGTCCCTTCCCCTGGTCCTATGATTTCGTCTCCGCGGCCTCGCTGCCGGCGCTGCTCGTCGTCGGTGTCCCACGTTGCGCCGGCGTGCCCGGTGTGTGGGCTGAAGGCGCCTACGGAAGCGTCTCGGGGTGGCGTGGCCGATCGGGGGGTGCTGTGGTGGCTGCTGTCGTTTGCGCGGGGTGCGCCGGTGCCGTACGGCGAGCTGTACCACTCGCCGGAGGCGGCGGCGGAGTCGCTGGCCCGGTATGGCGATGGCTCGCCGCGGCGCGAGGTCCGCGTGCGCGAGGTGACGGTCGAGCGTCACGTGGAGGCGCGGCCTGAGGGGTGAGGCCTGTCCGGGGCGGCCACAAGCGGCGGGCCGCCGCCGGCCCGGGGTGGGTCTGGGCTCAACTCCGACACGTGTCCCCGTCAGAGTGAGGTCGGGATTGCGCCCGTGTCCGTGGCGGCGGTAGTGTGGGGGAGCACGAAACCACCGCCGCCATGCCCGTCGCGACCGCCCTTCGAACGACGCCCCTGTTCTGCAGCTGCTGCACCGTGTCGCACGGGAGTGCGACGATGCGCGTCGGGCGGCGACAGCTGGCGCTGAACCGGGAGACTGTCGGCGGCGTGCGCCGCGCGTTCGGGCGTTCGATCGAGGTGCTGTGTCGGTCGTGTGGCCGGGTGACGCGGCACGCGAACGCGGACGTGGCGCGGCCGTCGCGGGCGGCCCGACCGGCCGAGACACGAATGGCGATGGTGTAAGGGGGGCCCGTTAGTCTGCGTCGGCGACGAACGCGTGGGCTTCGCCGAGGAGGGCCGGCCAGGCCGTGCGGTGGTCCTGCGGGACGGCGACCCACTCGCGGAAGGTGCGGCCGGCGGGCGCAAAGGGTTGGCCGAGGCCCTCGGCGATGAGGGCGGCCACGCGCGGTCTGGGGAGCTTGACGACGAGGTCTCCGGTGCGGTGGTCGGCGGTGGCGAAGAAGCGTCCGGCGGTGCGGAGGCAGGTGAAGCCCATCATGGTGCCGCGTTGGGCGCTGCCGTCGTCGAGGAGTGGCTGGGCGGCTCTCCAGAAGGGGTGATCGGGGTCGATGTCGGGCATGGGCTCACGCGTTCTCGGCGGGGTGGAGGACGAGGGCGGTTGCGCCGGAGCGGAAGGCGTGCGACTCGGCGCGCGTGAAGGCGGCGTGCTGCTGGCCGCTGAAGAGGCGTTGTCCGGTGCCGAGGAGGAGCGGGTAGACGATGAGGCGGAGCTCGTCGACGAGGCGGTGGTGGAGGAGCGCACGCGCGAGGTGGCCGCTGCCCCAGACGAGGAGGTCGCCGCCGGGCCGCTGCTTGAGGTGCCGGATGCCGTCGGGGACGCCGCCGTCCAAGACGGCGGCGTTCCAGCCGTCCCGATCGAGGTCCGCCTGCGTGAGGGTGTCGGTGACGACGACCTTGCCGAGCGCGTTGATCTGGTCGGCGGCCTCGTCGGTTGAGGAGGGCCAGTGGGCGGCGAACATCTCGTAGGTGACGCGGCCGAGGAGGAGGAGGTCGGCGGCGTCGGTCTCCTCGCCCTTGAAGGCGGCGATTTGGTCGTTCCAGTAGGGCGCCGTCCAGGCCGGGTCCTGCATCACCCCATCGAGTGAGAGGAACTCAGAGACGACGATCCGTCGCGTGTGGCTCATGGGGAAGCGAGGGGACCGTGGATCCCGAGGAAGCTACGCCTCGGGCGGCTCCCCGGATGCGGGCTCGGGGGGTGGTTCGTCGGTCGGCTGCTTCTCCGTGAGGTATGGCCAGTAGCGCCGGGGGACGTGCTGGACGTGGAGGCGGAGGTTGCGCCGGGCGGGGATGTTGGTCGCGCGGTAGTACTGCTGCCAGAGGGCCTGGAACTCGTTTTCGGCGGGCGACGGTGCCGTCCGGCCGTCGCCGTCGGCGGTGATCTGCAGGCGGGGGTCTCCGTCGGGCTCGTGGACGAGCGTGAGGCGCCGTCGGGCGTCGTGGATGCGCCAGTGCTCGGCGGGGTACCTCGCGGCGAAGTGGTCGCCGATGAGGGGGAGGACGTGGTGGTCGGGGGCGATGGTGGCGCGGAGCGAGTGGTCGGAGTGTTCCTCGAAGCGGACGAAGGCGTGCATGCGGTGGGTCTCGCGGCGGACGCGTCGTTCGAGCGCTTCGAGGGCGTGGACGTGGTCGAGCCGGGGGTCGAGGTGCGCGGTGGTGGCGAGGCCGAGGACGGCGTCGGCGACGAGGCGATCCCAGCCCTCGGCTTCGCTGAGGAAGGCGTAGTAGAGGCGCGCTTCGAGGGCGTCGGATCCCGTTCGGCGGCGGAGCGCGTCGCGGAGGCGTCGCGCGCGGGCGGGGTTGGTGGCGACGGCCACCTCGTCGGCGAAGAGGTCGGCCTGCGTGGCTGTACGCACGTGGCGGGCCCGGACGGCGGCCTCGTGGGCGGCTCGGCCGTCCTGGAGGGCGCGGTAGAGGGCCGAGAGGAGGCCGTCGTAGGAGCCGTCGTAGACGTAGAGGGTCACGGCTCAGAAGAGGGAGAGCTGGGGCGCGGCGGCGGGGTCGGCTTGGCGGAGCCGCGCGTAGACGGCGTCCGGGGCGCGCTCGAGCAGGCGGGGTCGGTGGCCGGCGACGGTGATGAAGTACCGGGCCCGTTTGAGGACGACGCCCATGCGCTGGAGGTGCTCCCAGCGGACGGTCCCCTGTCGCCGTGCGAGGAGGATCCGGTCGGCCGAGCGGTGGCCGATGCCGGGGACGCGGAGGAGCTGCCGCCTGGAGGCGCGGTTGACGTCGACGGGGTAGCGGTGGGGGTGTCGGAGGGCGTAGGCCGTCTTGGGGTCGACGAACAGGTCGAGGTCGTCGTGGTCGTCGGCGAAGAGCTCGTGGGGGTCGAAGCCGTAACGGCGGAGGAGCCAGTCGGCCTGGTAGAGCCGGTGCTCTCGGCGGAGGGGGGCGGCGTCGAGGCTCGGGACGCGGTCGTCGGTGTCGATGGGGACGTAGCCGGAGTAGTAGACGCGGCGGAGCCCGTTGGCGCGGTAGAGGCGGCTGGCGACATCGAGGATGGTGGCGTCGGACTCCTGTGTGGCGCCGACGACGAGCTGTGTGCTCTGGCCCCCTGGGGCGAAGCGCGGCGGTGCGGCGGGGCGTGGGGTCGCCCGCCGGACGGCGTCGGTGCGCTCCTGTCGCGCTTCCGCGATGCGGGCGCCGAGGAAGCCCATCGGAACGAGGGCCGCCTGGTGGTCCTTCTCCGGGGCGACGCGCTTGAGCTCACGCTCGGTGGCGATCTCGAGGTTGACCGAGAGGCGGTCGGCGTATCGGCCAGCGGTCTCGAGGAGGTCGTGGCTGGTGCCCGGGATGACCTTGAGGTGGATGTAGCCGTTGAAGTCGTGGTCTTCGCGGAGCCTCTGGGCCACGGCGACGAGGCGGGACGAGGTGGTATCGGCGTCCTTGAAGATGCCGCTGGAGAGGAAGAGGCCCTCGATGTAGTTGCGGCGGTAGAACTCGATGGTGAGCTCGACGACCTCGTCGACGGTGAAGGCTGCGCGTTGGACGTCGCTGGAGCGTCGGCTCACGCAGAAGGCGCAGTCGTAGATGCAGTGGTTGGTGAGGAGGATCTTGAGCAGCGAGACGCATCGGCCGTCCTCGGTGTAGGAGTGGCAGATGCCCATGCCGGTGCTGTTGCCGAGGCCCGTGGGGGTGTTGGGGCGGTCGGACCCGCTGGAGGCACAGGAGACATCGTACTTGGCGGCGTCGGCGAGGATTTCGAGCTTGTGGAGGGTCTGGGGCCGCATGTGCATCGGGTGTGCAGGGGAGCGGTCAACCCTGTCTCGCCGGCGTGGTTTCACTGTTTTGTGAAACGTTGACGGGGGTGGCGGCGCGGCGTCGGGCGAGGCCCCAAGCGGTGCGCCCCGGCCTGCTCGGGAGCAGGCCGGGGCGCGATCGTGCGGGGCGTGACCGGGGTGAAGGTCAGGCGATGGCTCGCTCGTTGAGCGCGGTCTCGGCGAGGTGCGAGAGCTTGTCGTCGGTGGCCGTCTCCTCCGAGAGCGTTTCGCGGAGGAGGGGGACGGCGTCGTCGTAGCCGAGGGCGGTGGCCCACGTGGCGAGGGTGCCGTAGCGGGTGATCTCGTAGTGCTCGACGGCCTGCGCGGCGGCGATCATGCCGGCGTCGCGGGCGTGGCGGTCGTCCATCTCATCGAGGAGCTCGCGGGCTTCTTTGAGGATGCCCTCGATGGCGGGGCACCGCTCGCCGGAGGCCTCCTCACCGACGAGCTCGAAGACCTGCTCGAGTCGCTTGATCTGGTTTCGGGTTTCCGCGAGGTGGTCTTCGAAGGCCTGGCGGAGGGGCTTGCTGTACGCCTTTGAGGCCATGCCGGGGAGCGCCTTCTCTATCTGCTGCTCCGCGTAGTAGATGTCGTGCAGGGTATGCACGAAGAGGTCGTTGAGGTTTGAGAGCGCCATGGGAGTCGATCGATGGGCTTGGGAGAGAGGGGTTGGATTCGACGTGAGGGTGGCGCTCTCCGTTCCTACGGAAGGTCCTGGTCTTGGGTGAGGGTATCAGCCGCGGTGGCGAGGTCGTGGACGAGGTCGGCGAAGGCGGACTCGCGGAGGGCTGGTGGGGCGCGGAGGACGGCGGCGGGGTGGAGGGTCGGCATGAGGTGGGGCACGAGTTGCGAGGTGAAGAGCGTACCCCGGTACTGGGCTAGGGAGAGACTGGGATGGATCAGGGCTCTCGCGGCGGTCCGGCCGAGGCAGACGAGGACGCGGGGCCGGACGGTCTCGATCTCGGCCTTGAGCCACGGGAGGCATGAGAGGACCTCCGTGGTGTTCGGGGTGGCGTGGAGGCGCATGCCCTGCCGGCCCGGTCGCCACTTGAAGTGTTTGACGACGTTTGTGAGGTAGACGTCGCCCCGTCTGATGCCGGCGTCGTCGAGCGCCTGGTCGAGGAGTTGGCCGGCGGGGCCGACGAAGGGGGTCCCTCGGCGGTCTTCGACGTTGCCGGGCTGCTCGCCGACGAGCATGAGCTCGGCGTCCGCGCGGCCCTGTCCGAAGACCGTCTGGGTGGCGTGTTCGTGCAGGGCGCAGCCGCGGCAGTGGTCCGCGCTCGCGCGGAGGGAGGGGAGGCCCGTGTCGAGGGGGAGGAAGTCGGCGGCGGTGGTCATGCGCGAGGGGGGCCTCCACGGCGTCCGCGATGCTAGGCCGCGGCGGGGTCGGACTGCATGACGCCGACGATGTTGCCCTGTGGGTCGTGGAGGTAGGCGAGGTATCCGACGCCGGGGACGGCCATCTTCTCGACGCCGATGGTGGCGCCGGCCGCCAGCGCGGCCTCGACGGTGGCGTCGAGGTCGTCGACCTGGGCGGTGCAGACGAAGGCGTTGACGGGTTGGCCCGCGGCTGGTTCGGGTCCGCGGCGCCGGACGATGGCGCCGTTGATGCCGGGCTCGTCGTCGGGCCCGGTGGTGATGAGCCAGTATTCCCAGGGGCCGTCCCAGCGGTGGATGCTCCAGCCCAGGGCGTCGGTGTAGAACCGTGCGAGGGCGTCGGGGTCGTCGGCGTGGATCTCGAAGTGCGTGATGCGTGCCATCGGTGTGGGGTCAGGGGGCGCGTCGGCGGTAGTGGAAGACGGCCTCGGCGTCGCCTCCCTGGTCGCGCTCGACGGCGACGACGACGGTGAGCGCATCGGGGCCGTCGCGGCGGATGGTCATGCCATCGAAGTAGGCGGCGTCCGGGTCGAGCCGGACGAGGGGGAAGCGAACGACGTCGTGTTGGGCCTCCCAGCCGGTGAGGTCCGCGTTGAAGTGTTTGAGCCGGAGGGTGAGGCTGCCGTCGTCGTCCTCGGCGATGGTCAGGATCTCATAGAAGGCGATGGCGTCGTTTCGGACGAGTCGGAAGACGCCCATGAGGGCCCCTCCGCGGGGTGTGGCCCAGATTTCCTCGGCGTACCCGCCGAGCGCCTCGCCCTGCCAGTGGCCGGCGATCCAGGCGAGGTCGTCGGCGACGGCGGTGGGGCGCGGGAGGGCGGGGTCGAGGCCGAGGGTGTTGGGCGACGGCCGGGTCTGCGCGGCGGCGGCGGCCACGAGGGCGGCGAGGGGGAGGAGAAGGAGGGCCCGCATGCGCGCTAGAGAGAGGCGTCGTGGGCGAGGGCGGCGTCGACGAGGCGGAGGAGGGGGGGGTCCTGGATCGCGCCGGGGTCGTCGATCTTGACGTGGCGCATGTTCTTGCCGGAGCCTTCGAGGAGGCGGTCCGGGTCGTCGAGGTGCGCGCCGTTGCAGAAGCCGAGCGTGGCGTAGGCGCGTTGTGCCGCGAGGTAGAAGACGGCGTCGGTGCCCTGATACCAGGGCTGCGACCACCGCACGGCCTCGTCGAGGTGGGGTGCGCGGTCGTGGACGAGGGCCCGGAGGGCGCGCAGCGTGGTGCCGACGGGGTGCCCGTGGCGGGTGATCCAGTCGTCGATGGACTCGCCCGGCTGGATCTTGAGGTCTTTGGCCATGAGGGGTGTCGGGGTCGCTCAGCTGCCGTCGGACCAGGGGGGGACGACGCCGTTGGTCCGCGCGTAGGCGATGAGCTGGCCGAGGTGCTCGTGGAGGTGGGTCGCCATGATGAGTGCGAAGCCGCGCACGGTCATGGGCCGACCGAAGACGACGAGGGGCTCGTCGAGGCGGTCGGCCGGGATGTCGGCCATGGCGTCGCGGAGGTGCACGAAGGACGCGGCGAGAGCGTCGCGCGCCTCGGCGCGGTCGGTGAGGGCCTCGTACTCGGCCATGCCCTGGGGCCCATCGGGGCCGATGCTGAGGGGGATGCCCTCCGGGACCGGGACGCCGAGGATGGCCGGCATGAGGTAGTTGGAGGCGGCGATGTGGCGGACGACCTCGCTCGCGGAGCGCACCCCATCGTCCGGGCGCCACGCCCATGCGTCGGCGGGCATGGTTTCGGCGAGGGCGGCGACCTTGTCCTCAGCCATGGTGACGATGCCGATCAGATCGGCGAGGGGGGGCGCGTCGGACTGGGCGTGGAGCGGCGGCGCGAGCGCGAGGAGGGTGGGGAGCAGGAAGGCGAGGCGCATGGGCGTCGGGGTCTATGTGACGGAGTATACGGCGTCTGCGCCTTCGTTTGAGAGGGGCGCCTTGGCGGTCACCGCTTGCGGCTCAGGGCGGCGAACCACAGCGCGGCGGCGAGGGTGGTGCCCGCCCAGATCGACCAGTCGGGAGGGGGCGGCGCGCCGGCGGGGACGGCGGCGATGCGCCAGAGGAGGGTGGCCAGGAGGGCGGAGACGAGGCCCGCGAAGAGGGCCGTGACGGCCCGCGAGGTCCAGTCGTGGTCGTGCGCCATGAAGCGGTCGGAGCGCCCTCGCCTCTGTCAGCGATCGGGCGCCCTATGCTACGACACAGCGCGCGACTTTCGGGTCCGCGCCCCCGGAGGCGGCCCGGGTTAGTTGAGGCTGAACACGAGGATGGCCGTGGCCGTCGGGCGTGCCGATCCGCGCTGGAGGTCGGGGTGGTACCGACAGACGAAGCGGGGGTACAGCAGCCGGGCTGAGCCGAGAGGGCACCGGACGAGCAGTCCGAGGACGGATGGGGACATGGCGCGAGGCGGCATCGGGCCGGAGGATGCCGGGGTGGGCGTGACGCGTGGTGTGTCACCCGGGTATTTTGGGCCATGGAGCAGCCCCTTTCCCCTGTGGCGGTTCGCGTGCTGGGCGCGCTCGCGGAGAAGTCGCTGGCGACGCCCGGTCAGTATCCGTTGTCGCTGAACGCCCTCGTTGGGGCGTGCTGCCAGCGGACGGGCCGCGAGCCCGTGATGGCCGTCGGGGAGGGAGAGGTGCTGGAGGCGCTGGAGGCGCTGCGCCGGCGGTCGTTGGCGGGGACGACGTCGGGGTCGGGGTCTCGGGTGGAGCGCTACCGCCACACGCTCCCGACCCGGTATGGGCTCGGCTCTCCGGGCGTCGCCGCGGTGGCGGCGTTGCTGCTGCGGGGGCCGCAGACGGCCGGGGAGATCCGGACCCGATCGGTGCGGCTCCACGCGTTCGAGTCGGTGGGGGCGGTGTGGGGTCGCGGGTCGAGGCCCTAGAGCGTGACGTGGCGTCGTTGCGAGCGGCGTTCGAGGCGTTTCGGCGCGCGTTCGAGTGAAGGGCGTGCGAGCCCTGATGGGCGCATCAGGAGTTTTCTGATTTCTGGTCCTTACCTTATGGCCGTCACCCACCCTGTGCGCCATGGACTTGGGCTCGCCCGCGGATGTCAACTACCTCGCCGTCCTGATTGCTGCGCTGGGGGCGTTTGGCCTCGGTGCGGTGTGGTACGGGCCGTTGTTCGGGAAGGCCTGGCAGCGCGAGGTCGGGCTGTCGGACGCGGACGTTGAGGGCGCGAACATGGCGTTGATCTTCGCGGGGGCGTTCGTGCTGATCTTCATTGCCACGGTCGTTCTGGCGCTTGTGATCGGTCCGTCGTCGGGCGCGGTGGGGGGCGCGGTGGTGGGGTTGGTGCTGGGGGCGGGCCTGGTGTCGACGATGCTGGGGATGAACTACCTGTACCAGCAGCAGTCGGTGCAGCTGTGGTTGATCGACGCGGGGTACATGACGCTGTTGCTCACGGTGGTCGGAGCGATCCTCGGGGCTTGGTGAGGTGGCGGGTGGACCGTGTGAGAGCTGACATGCGGCGGTGCGAATTCGGGCGCTGGTCTGGCGGCGATGCGCGGGGCGGTGGTAGACTTCCGGGCCGCCCTCTTCCCCACCCGCATGGACGCGCGCGCTGCTGCGAAACAGCTCCGATTGTACCACCAGGCGCGTGTGGAGCGGGTTCGCATCGCGGCGCGTCGGTGCCCGGTGTGCCCGCCGGAGGGTGGGGGGCCCCGCGAGGAGCGGTTGACGGAGGCGGCCCGTCGCGGTCTTCTTCCGCGGCGGCGGGGTTGCGAGTGTTGCTACCTGCCGGTGATCTCGGGCGACCCGGGTCCGCGGATCCGCCCGACGGGCCCCGACGACGGGCGCGACTTCGCCCGGTTCTGGGGGCGGGGGGACGAGCGGATCGACGTGGCGTCGTTCATGCAGCCGCCGAAGCGCGCGGACGGGGCGTCGTCGGGTGGGGGTCGGCTGCGGCGGTCGCGCTCGCTGGGCGCCGAGCGCGCGGGACAGCTTCGCGCGTGAGGGGAGCGCGGGGTGGTCGCGGGAGTGCGGGGTGGTGATGCGGTGGCGGTACGTCCCGACGCTCCCGTTGGACGCCGCCTCCCTGTCGGCGCTGCGACAGGTGCCTCCCGGAGTGGCGGCGTCGGTCGTGCCGCTGCTGGTGCGCCAGCCGCAGTCGGGGGTGGGGTCGACGGGTTTGTTGGCGGCGGCGGCGTTGCTGCGCGAGGGGGTCCCGCCGGGGATGCCGGTCTACTTCGACTCGACGGCGGCGGTGGCGGGCGACCACGTGTCGCTGGCGAAGGCGTATGCGTCGACGCTGGAGCAGACGTCGCCGGCGCTGACGCTCGTCCCGGTGGTGCACGCGGAGGAGGACGGCGCGACGATCGAGGAGGTGCGCGACGTCTTGCGGGTGCCGTTGGGGTTGCGGGTGGACCCGGTCCGTGACGGGTGGGAGCGGGTGTACCGCCAGATCCTGACGGCGATGGCGTACGGCGGTCGCTCGGCGGGTCGCTTCCACCTGCTGGTGGACGTGGGGCCGGGCCCGATCACGCGGGAGGCGGCGGCGACGTTCTGTCGGCGCCTCGTGCGGATCCCGTCGGGCGAGCAGTTTGCGTCGGTCGTGGCGGTGTATCGAGCGGTGCGGGTGCCGGAGGACGGGCGGCGGGAGATTCCCCGTTTGGACCGTGCGCACTGGCGCACGATGGCGCTGTGTGCGGCGGAGCACGATCTGGCGGTCGATTTCGGAGACGGGGCCGTGCCGCGACCTGGGGCGGCGGCGCTGTACACGGGCGCGACCGAGTGGCGCGTGGTTCCGGTCGGTGAGGGCGTCGAGGCCGGCGCGGTCGCGTCGTCGCTGGTGTCGGATCCGCTGTACGCCGGGGCGTCGTTCTCGGCGGGCGACCGCGCGCTGTCGGAGTGGGACGCCGAGGCGGGGACGGCGGAGGCGCTGTACACCGCATTGGTGAACCACCACGTGGTGCTGACGGCTCGCGGCGTGATGAGCGTGTCGGACCGGTTCGGTCCGCTTCACGGTTCGGAGTCGGAGGCGGCTGCGGGGTCGGCGGCTCCGGGGTCGGAGGATCCGGTGGTGCCGCCGGGGGACTTCGTGTCGCGTGAGGCGCATGCGCAGCACCTCCAGCAGCTTCAGAAGGCCCGCGTTGCGCGCGTGCGCGTGGTGTGCCCGGGGGGCGGGGTGTGTCCGGACTGCACCGCGTCGGCGGGGTCGACGATGACGGTGCTGGAGGCGCTGTCGTCGGGCCCTCTGCCGCACGCCTCGTGTGAGGCGGGTGGATGCGCGTGCCGGTATCTCCCGGTGATCGAGGACGCGGGGGTGGCGCCCCGTGGAGGGGAGGTGCCCGAGCCTGTGGGTCCGTGGCGGGGCTGGCGCTACACGTCGGACGAGGTCCCGGCGCCGGGGACGGTGGTGCGGGCCGTGCTGGAGGGCGGGTTCGAGCGTCCGGTGCTGACGTTTTTTGCGACGCCGGAGGCGCACTGGGAGGCGGCGTCCGGGGAGCGGCTGCCGGCGTCGGCGGTGGTGGCGTGGGTGCCGCTGGGCTCGGACCTGGCGTCTTAGCGCTGGTGCTCGAGGTAGCGGAAGGCGATGGCCTGGTTGAGGGCCGGGGCGTTGCCGTAGGCGCGGTTGTTGGCGATGACGTTGAGGGTGGCGCCGGCCTCGATGGCTTTGACGGCGAGGGCGACGGACTCCTCGATCATGGTGCGGGCGCCCGGCGTCTCGCTGAGCGAGGGGACGGGCCGGTCGAAGGGGTAGGCTTCGGCGTAGGCGTCGGCGTAGCGCATCTTTCGCGGGGTGAGGAGGCGGAGGACGGCTTCGCCGTTGGCGGCGGAGAAGCGTTGGCCGGCGCGGAACCACTGCTCTTTGATGGAGGGGAGCCAGGTCCAGTGGCTGAAGACGTGGCCGAGCCCGCGGTCGTGGAGCCAGGCGAAGTAGGGGTCGGTGAGGAGGTGTGGGGAGCGGATTTCGAGGTGGGGCTGGGCGTCGCCGTCGGCGGCGAAGAAGGCGTCGAGCTCGGCGACGAAGGCGTCGGGCGAGGGGCTCTCGCTGACGCGGGCGTACTCCTGCTCGAAGAGGACGCCGACGAGGCGGTCGTCGAGGAGGTCGGAGGCGGGCTCGAGGAAGCGCCGGCGGTAGGCGTCGGCGTCGAGGTAGTCCGGGTTGTCGACGAACTGGCCGCCGCGCCGCAGGACGCGTGCGGAGTAGGCCTGCGGGGCTTTGAGGAGGAAGCGGGCGTGTGGGGGGGCGTGCTCGGCGTAGCGTTCGAGGACGAAGAGGTTGGAGGAGGGGTCGCCGTTGGGGTCGAGGAGGGGCCGGTAGAAGGTGAAGTCGAGTTCGACGACGCCGAAGTGTTCGAAGAAGTCGGCGGTGGACTCGACGGGGACGGTCCGCTCCTCGAAGGAGCGTCCGCCGAGCTTCCGTTTGCGGGAGCTGACGCGGTCGGCGTAATGGTCCTCGGGATAGATCTGTCCGATCCATCCGGCGTAGCGGTCGCTGGCGGTTCCGAAGCGGAGGTTGGGGTGGAGGGTGTGGAACCGGAAGCGGTCGACGTCGGCGTAGGCGTCGTTGGTCACGTCAGGCTCGGCTGTGGAGGCCGATGCGGTTGCCCTCGGAGTCGGTGAGCATGCCGACGAAGCCGAACTCGCCGATGCTCTCCTTGGGCATGAGGACGTGTCCGCCGTGCTCTTGGGCGCGCGCGAGGGTGGCCTCGATGTCGTCGACGCTGAAGTAGATCACGGTTCCCTTGTCGGACGGCTCGTACGTGTCGTGCTTGACGAGGGCGCCGGCCGAGCCGGCGCCGGTCGGGTTCATGGGGAACCAGGCCATGTCGGCGCCGCCCATGCTGTGGTGGTCGAGGGGGAGGCCGAGGATGGCCTCATAGAAGGCGGATGCGCGGTCGAGGTCGGCGACGGCGATTTCGAACCAGTTGACCGGGTTGTCCATGCCGTTGGGGGAGGAGGGTGGGAGGGGCGTTTGGGCAAGGTACGGTGTGGGTCGATACGACCGAGGCGTTTCGGCGTCGTGGTGGCCGGTCCGTTGCCGTTGAGCTGGCCGGATCGTACCATGTTCGCTCACCGTCTTGCGGCGCCATGCGCATCCTCGGCATCGACCCCGGGACCCGGGCCCTGGGCTACGGGGTGATCGACGCCTCGGGCTCGGCCGTGGTGGGTGTGGCGTGGGGGACGTTCGAGGTCGGGCCGATCGACCACGCCGAGCGGCTGCGGGCGCTGCACGGCGAGATCGTGCGGGTGATCGAGGCGCACCGTCCGGCCGAGCTGGCGATCGAGATGCCGGTGATGGGTCGGAATCCGCAGTCGGCGCTGAAGCTGGGCCGGGCGCAGGGGGCGGCGATGGTGGCGGCGGCGCGTCTCGACCTCCCGGTCACGCAGTACACGCCGGCGGAGGTGAAGAAGGCGGTGGTGGGGAACGGCCAGGCCGCGAAGGAGCAGGTGGCGTACATGGTGGCGGCCCAGCTGGGGGTGGCGCTGGACGCGGGCCACGACGCGTCGGACGCGCTGGCGGTGGCGATCTGCCATGCCCACCGGGTGGAGGTGGGGGCGGGTGGCCGGTTCAAGGACTGGGAGAGCTTCGTGCGCGGCCATCCCGGGCGCATCCGCCGGTTGTAGCGATGCGGAGGTGGGACCGTTGGCTGCTCTGCGAGCTGCACGACCAGCACGTCGGGGTGGCGCGCGAGGCGTGGGCGGCCAGCGGTGGCCGGTGTCCGGTGTTGGCGGTCGTGGCGTACCGGGATGCGCCGGGGATGCAGGAGGTGGTGTCGGTGCTGGACCCGTCGCGCCGGGGGCCGCAGCTTCGCGCGCTGGGCCGCGCGATGGCGGCGGAGGGGACGTGCGTGGCCGCGGTGAGCTGCGTGGCACCGGCGCGTGGGGAGCGGGACGTGATGACGGTGGTGACGGCGGGGCCGGCGGGGCACGCGCTGGTGGGCACGGTCCCGGTGCTGCGGTCGACGGGCGGGGAGGCCGCGCTGGGGGCGGCGACCCGGCGTGTGGACACCGCGGTGCCCTTCGTGCTGGAGTCGTTCTACGAGGGCTATCGGGTTGTCCGATAGCCGGGCGCGTCGCTCGTGGGCGGGAGGTGGCCTGACGCGTAGCTTTCCGGCCCCGATTTCAGTCCGACGGCACCTTGCGCGCCCCGCGCCGCTCCATCCCGCTCCCGGAGATCCACGACCGGCACGTGTCCGAGGCGCGGCAGGCGTGGGGGCGTCTCCAGACGGACGACGTCACCAGGCCGGCGTTGGCGCCGACGGCGGTGGTCACGTACCGGTCGCGGAAGGGGCGGGTTTTCGAGCTGCGGGCGGCCGTGGATCCCGCGACGCGGGCGGAGGAGCTTCGGGACCTCGGGTCGCGGTTGGGGGCGTCGGCGGTGCGGGTCCTGGCGCTGACGTGGATCGCGGAGTCGTGGATGGTGCTCGACGACGGGAGCGGGCGTGCGCCGACGGAGCGCGAGGCGTCGGCGCGTTCGGAGGTCCTGGTGGTGGCGACGCTGTCCCCGAACGGTCGGTCGCTGGTGGACGCGTTGGCGATCACCCGCACGCCGGGTGGGGAGGGGCGTCTGGCCGATTCGTCGCCGCGCGGGGTCGGGGTGCCCGTGGTGGTGGGCGCGTTCTACGAGGGGTACCGGTCGTCGTCCCGGGGGCGGTCGTCTACCGGAGGACGTGGCGGCGTGCCATGACGCGGGCGTAGATGAAGAGGGCGATGGCGACGACCCAGATGAGGACGGAGAAGACGACGGGTCCCGCGCCGCCCATGATGCGGAGGCCGTCGGTGAGGCCGTAGGTGTAGAGTGACGACCCGGCGAGGCCGACGAGGGAGAGCGCGAAGGCCCACTGGGCCCAGGCCTGTCGGAGGAGGAGCGCGACGGACCCGAGGACGCTGCCCCAGACGCCGATGGCCCAGCAGGCATCGACCCAGGCGGGGAAGCCGTTCCAGTAGTCGAGCTGCTCCTGGGTGAAGCCGCTCAGGTACGACTCGACCTGGAGCTGGGTCATGAGGTAGTCGACGGCTCCGAAGGCGTTCCAGAGCAGGGAGAGGCCGCCGACGATCCAGAGGTGGCGGGGCCGGGCGGTCGGCTGGACGGCGGTGGGATCCATGGGCGGCTAGCGTCGGGAGTAGGCGATCTCCATGGTCTTGAAGGGCTCGGCGCCCTCGGCGACCGTGTAGTACTCCATGACGTACCCGTCGTCGGTGGGCCACTGCTTGATGCGGTGGGTCTCGGTCTGTCCGGTCATGGGGTTGTCCCAGGGGGCTTCGAGGACGAGCATGTCGCCGTCGCGGTGGCCGCGGAAGACCATGATGCCGGTGCTCATGTTGTCGATCCAGGAGGCGACGAAGTGGCCGGCCATCTTATCGTAGCCGGTGACGCCGTGGCCGTTGAAGTCCATCCCCATCATGCTTCCCGAGTGGTCGGTGGAGAGGTAGCGGCCGCCCATGGTCATGGAGGCGTTGCTGGCGCCCTCGCTCTGCATGGGGTCGGCGCCGGGCTCCATCCAGGTGGTGGACTGGTAGACGAAGTCGCCGGCGAAGTGCTCGAGGTAGGCGTGGTTGTCGTCGGGCGCGCTCATGGCGAGCCAGGCTTCCATCTCGTCGTCCTGGGCGGTGGCGTCGATGGGGAGGGCGGCGAGGAGGGCGAGGAGGAGGAGAGGGAGGGCGCAGCGCATGGCATCGAGGGATTGGTCCGTCCCTAGAACGTACGCCACAGCACGTTGCCAAACAACGGTGTTCTGTGGGGTTGGGGCGGCCGGGCAGCCTTCGGGAAAGAGGCTTATACTTCGGGGGTCCGACTCTCCCGCGCGCGCTTGCGGCGCGCGTGTCGCGGGCGACCGGAGCGTGCCGCTTACCCATCCCCAGACCGAGCGGACACCGGTCGCCCGCGGCGTCGGTCGGATCAGAGGGTGCCGTCGCGTGCGGCGGCGCGGACGTCCTCGGCGCGGGTGGCGATGGCGTGGAGCTCGTCGGGGGACTTGCGGTCGAGGTTCTTGACCTGGAGGGCCATGCGCCGGTGGTCGCGGAAGCGGTCGGCGTGCCGGTGGAGGAAGTCCCAGTAGAGCGTGGTGAAGGGGCAGGCGTCGTCGCCGGTGGCCTGTCGGGGGTCGAAGCGGCAGGCGGCGCAGTAGTTGGACTGTCGGCGGATGTAGTTGCCGGAGGCGACGTAGGGTTTGGAGGCGGTGAGGCCGCCGTCGGCGTGCTGGCTCATGCCGACGACGTTGGGGAGGGTGACCCACTCGACGGAGTCGGCGTAGAGGGCCATGAACCAGTCGTGGACGGCGTGGGGGCGGACGCCGTAGAGGAGGGCGAAGAGGCCCGCGACCATGAGCCGCTGGATGTGGTGGGCGTAGGCGGTGTCGAGGAGCTGGCCGACGACGTCTTCGAGGCAGGCCATGTCGGTCTTGCCGTCCCAGTAGAGGGGGGGGAGGTCGTGGTGGGCGTCGAGGGCGTTGGCGTCGAGGAATCGGTCGGGGAAGGTGTAGTAGAGGCCGCGCATGTACTCGCGCCACCCGATGATCTGGCGGACGAAGCCCTCGACGGCGTTGAGGGGGGCGTGTCCGTCGTGGTAGGCGTCGACGGCCTTCATGATGACGTAGAGGGGGTCGACGAGCTTGAGGTTGAGGGCGGCGGAGAGGCGGGCGTGATAGAGGAAGGGTCGGCCGGTCCACATGGCGTCCTGGAAGGTGCCGAAGTGGGGGAGTCGGTGCTCGACGAAGTCGCGGGTGGCGCGGAGGGCCTCGTCGTGGGTGACGGGCCACTCAAAGGGGGCGAGGGCGCCGGGGTTGTCGGGGAAGCGTTGGTCGACGAGGTCGAGGACGGCCTGGGTGGTGTCGTCGGGTCGGAACTGGATGGGCGGCTTGATGTCCGGGGGCCCGTCGGCGCCGAAGGCGTCGCGGTTCTGGTCGTCGAAATTCCAGCGTCCGCCGACGGGGTCGTCGCCGTTCATGAGGATGCCGAGGCGGCGCCGCTGCCACCGGTAGAAGTGCTCCATGACGAAGGCGCGCCGTCCGTCGGCCCACGCCTCGAAGTCGTCGAGGGAGCAGAAGAAGTGGTCGTCGGAGACGACGCGGAGGGGGACGCCGGCGTCGTCGCAGGTGCGCTGGAGGGCGTCTCGGAGGGCGAGGCGGCCGGGTTCGACGACGGCGACCTCGTCGTAGGCGTGGTCGTGGAGAGCGCGCGTGAGGGCGTCGGCGAGGTCGTGCGGGGCGTCCGGGTCGTCGAGGGCGTGGTACCGGACGGTGTATCCGTCGCGTCGTCGGTCGTCGGCCCAGTGCCTCATGGCGGCGAAGAAGAGGGCGAGCCGCTGCTTGTGGTTGGCGTGCCGGTCGGCCTCGGCCGCGACCTCGGCCATGAGGACGTGGGTGTCGGAGGGCGGGCCGAGGGCGGGGTTGCGCGGGTGGAGCTGGTCGCCGAGGACGTAGGCGAGTCGCACGGCTCAGGCCTTCTTCAGCTCGGACTCGGACTTGAGGACGCGCTGTCCGTCGTCCTGCTCGATGAGGTAGGCGGGGTTGTCGGTGTCGGCGTCGCGGGTGACCTCGTTGCCGTCGATGGTTCGGGTGACGTGCTCGGTGAAGGACTCCTGGACGGTGCCGGTGGCGGTGCCGGAGCCCCATTCCCATTGGACGTCGTCGCCCTTGTTGTAGCGTGGCATGGGGGGAGGGGGTGAGGGGAGGGGGGAGGGGACGAGCGGGGCGCGTGTCGGTTTCAGGGGGAGGGCTGTGGCGGGCGACCGTTGTCGGCGACGGGGACGAGGCGGTAGGTCCCGTCGTTGTCCTCTTTCCAGGAGAAGACCTCACCGCAGGACTCGCAGGCGTAGTGCCCGGGCCGGAGGCGGACGAGCACGTGGACGCCCCTCCGTTCGGTGGGGCAGGGGTAGATGGGGCTTCCGAAGTCCAGGAAGTCGGAGCGCGGGTCGGTCATCGGCGGGGGAGCAGGTGGACGGGGTAAGGTGGTCACGGAGCGGGGCTTGGGGCAAGCGGGGGGGTGCGTGCGGCGCGGCGGTACCTTTCGGGTGTACAGGATTCACGTGGGCGTCCGCCGGAGCGACGATGCGAGACGGGTATGACTGGCGCTTCTCGACGGAGCGCCTGGCGTCTGGGCGCTGGGTGGTCCGCGCGTACCGGTCGGATGCGGGCGCGGTGCTCCGGTACACGGCTGGCGGGCAGTGGGTGGAGGAGGCGGGCGCGGACGCGTCGGGGACGACGTGGCGGACGCGGGCGGAGGCGGAGGCGGCGTTCCTGCCGTACCGGGAGGCGGTGATCGAGGCCGACACGTGGGCGGAGATCACGGCCGGTGCGCCGGAGTGGGCGGCGGAGCCCGAGGGGTGAGGGCTGCGGCGCGGGGTCAGGGGTCCTGGGGCCGGACGCGCGCGCGGTAGGCGTCGCGGGTCGTGGGGTCGAGGGTGTGTTGGGGGAGGGCGTCGGTGTGGGTGGTGAGGTCCTGGGCGTGCGGGGGGACGTCGTAGCCGGGCTGGTCGGGGAAGCGTCCCTGGTCGTCGGGCCAGACGAGCTGGAGGGCGCGGGTCTCGAGGCCCCGTTGCTCGAGGAAGGCCGCGGCGGCGGCGAGGACGGCGTTGGCGACGTCGGTCGGGAGCGCGACGACGCGGAGGGGGGCGGTGGCGAGGTCGTCGAGGTGGTGGCCGTCGTCGAGCTGGAGGCCGTCGGCGATGCGCTGGACGACGGCGCGGAGGACGGTGTTGGCGGCCGCGTGGGGGAGGGAGAGGATGGCGATCTCGGGATGGTGGTGGAGGAGCGGGAGGCCGACGGTGTAGTTCAGGGACGGGAGGCCGTCGGCGGATCCCATGACGTTGACGATCTGGACGTCGCCGTTCTCGACGCGTTGGGCGATGGCGTCGGCGACGGCCTCCATGCGGGCGGCGCGCTCGGAGTCGGGGACGACCACGGGCTCGGGCAGCTCGCCGCGGAGGAGGGCGGCGGCGACGATCTTGGTGCGGCGGACGGCGCCGAGGATGGCGGCGGGCACGGCGACGTCGCGCGCGACGACCTCGACGACGGCGGGGTCGTGGTCGTCGGCGGGGAGGAGGGTGACGCTGCCGTAGTGGACGGGTTGGTCGGGCGTGGGGAGGTCGCTGTTGAAGGCGATGACGGTGTAGCTGTCGGGGTCGGCCCAGACGCAGGTGGTGAGGACGGGCGCCGTGGGCGCGTCGTCGAGGCGGCGCTGCCGGACGAAGGGGGTTTGGTGGCCGTTGCCGTTGCCGGTATCGCGGGTGAAGCCGGCGTTGGTGAGGGCGGTCTGGATGGCGGGCGAGACGTCGGGCATCGGACGGGGGGGTGTGAGGCGTCGCAAACCTAGGGTTGCGCGTCGTCAAGCGGGCGGCTGGATGACCATGAAGACGGCGCCGTGGGGGTCGGCGGCGACCGCGAAGGGTCCGTCGGCGGCGTTGGCGGGTCCGGCGAGGACGGCGCCGCCGGCGAGGCGGATGCGGTGTGCGGCGGCGAGGATGTCGTCGACGGCGAAGGCGGTGATCCAGTGGGCGGGCATGTCGCCCCACTCGTCGGTCATCTGGAGGATGCCGCCGTTGTAGCCGTCGGCGTTGTAGCCGTCGGGGATGCGGATGGCCCAGTACTCGGCGGGGTTGTCGGGGACCTTGTGGAAGCGCCAGTCGAAGAGGGCGGCGTAGAAGCGCTGGGCGCCGAGGGGGTCTCGGGCGTTGAGCTCGTTCCAGATGCAGGCGCCGGGGGCGTTGACGTGCTCGAAGCCGGGGAGGCGGTCGGCCTGCCAGAGGCCGACGGCGGCACCTTCGGGGTCGGCGAGGATGGCGCGTCGGGCGGCGGACCCGATGGTGGCGGGGGGGTCGAGGACGTGGGCGCCGCGCCGGGTGGCGCGGGCGAGGGTCCGGTCGAGGTCCCGGACGTTGGCGTAGGCGGTCCAGGCGGCGGGGGTGTGGGGTGGCCGGGTCCGGAGTCCGGCGACGCGCCGGCCGTCGAGGGCGAGGGCGAGGTAAGGGGGGTGGTCGTCGTCGAGCGGCTGGGTGGACCACCCGAAGAGGTCGCCGTAGAAGGCGTGTGCGGCCTCGGGGTCGGGGGTGGCGAGGTCGGCCCAGCAGAAGTGTCCTTCGGCGTAGCGCTCGATCTGCATGGGCGGCGGGGCTTCAGCGCCGCGGGGCGTTCATCATCATGAAGACGGCGCCCTGGGGGTCGGCGACGACGGCGAGGGGTCCGACGCGGGAGTCGAAGGGCCCGTGGTGGACGGCGCCGTCGGCGTCGCGGACGCGTTGGACGGCGTCGTGGACGTCGTCGACGGCGAAGTAGGTCATCCAATGGGAGGGGATGTCTCCCCACTCCTCGGTCATCTGGAGGATGCCTCCGTTGTAGCCGTCCTCGTTGTGGCCTTTGTCGATGTGGATGGTCCAGTAGGGGGAGGGGGCGTCGTTGGTGGCGGGGCGGAAGGCCCATCCGAAGAGGGCGGCGTAGAAGCGCTGGGCGGCCTCGGGATCGCGCGTGTTGAGCTCGTTCCAGATGCAGGCGCCGGGGGCGTTGACGCGTTCGAACCCCCGGTGGGCGCCGGGTTGCCAGAGTCCGAACACGGCCCCTTCGGGGTCGGCGAGGTAGGCCATGCGGCCGTGGTCGCCGACGTCGGCGGGCGGAGCGATGACGGCGGCGCCCGCGTCGGCGGCGCGTTGGACGGCGCCGTCGAGGTCGGCGACGTTGGCGTAGGGGGTCCACGCGGGGGTGACGCCGGCATCGCGGGCGTCGTCGGTGAGGGTCCCGCCGCCGGCGACGAGGTCCCCGTCGCGCGAGAACATGTAGTAGGCGAAGCCGTCGTCCATGTCTCGGGGCTGGCCGTCCCACCCGAGGACGTCGTGGTAGAAGGGGAGGGTGGCCTCGATGTCGGTGGAGGAGAGGTCGGCCCAGCAGAAGTGGCCTTCGGCGTAGCGGTCGATGCGCATGGCGTGGGCGGGAGGGAGAGGGGAGATTATAGTGCCGGGCGGTGGAGGAATCGACGGGGGAGCCGTATCGTGGGCGACCCGTCCGCGCCTGACCGTATGCGAGCCCGATTGCCCGTCCTGCCGTTCGTGTTGAGTCTGCTGGTGGCGGGCGCGCCGGTGTCCGGACAGGAGCTTCCGCGCTACGGGGTGGTGTTTTCGGGGCACAGCACGGCGGAGCGGACGGACTACGACCTGTACCGGGTGTGCGCGGACGGGAGCCAGCTGGCGGCGCTGGTGGTGGCGCCGGAGCACCAGTTCCAGGCGTCGGTGTCGCCGGACGGGACGTGGATGGTGTACACGACGGTGACCGACACGACGGAGGGGCGGGCGCTGGTGCGGCGGGCGCTGCCGGCGGGGACGGACTCGACGCTGGCGCCGCACCCCGCCGACGACACCGGTCCTGCGATCGGCCCGGCGGGTCGCCGGGTGGCGTTCGCGTCGACGCGCGACGCGGAGAAGCCGGAGATCTACGTGCTGGAGGTGGCGACGGGGGTCGTGACGCGGCTGACGCACGACGCGCGTCACGACTCCGGCGTGGCGTGGTTGCCGGACGGGTCGGGTGTGTTGTTCACGCGGTACACGCCCGGAGTGGAGGGCGCGTCGGGGAGCGGGGACGTGGTGCGGCTCGACCTCGCGACGGGAGAGGAGACGGTGTTGACGGACCTCGGGGGGTACAGCGGCGGGCTGGACGTGCGCGGCGACGGCGGCGCGGTCGTGTTCCACCGGACGGCGGAGGGCGGGTCGGAGCTGTGGCGGATGGATGCGGACGGGCGCGATGCGCGTCCGCTGACGGACACGTTCGTGGACGAGTACGAGCCGCGGTATTCCCCGGACGGTGCGTGGTTGCTGTTCACGGCGGGAACGGAGCACGATGGGCGGGGGACGTTCGACCTGTACCTGATGCCGTCGGAGGGGGGCGAGGTCCGTCGTCTGACGGACGCGGCGGGGACGGAGGGGTGGGCGCGGTGGCGCCCCGGGGTGTACTGCCGGTAGGGTGCGGGGCCGGACCCGGCGGGGCCTCCGGGGCGTTCGACGGGAGTTTCACCCGACCCCCCCTGCGATGCCTGATGCCTGGAGTGACAAAGACGAGCGGCAGTACCGCCACATCAAGGAGGGGTACCTGGAGGAGGGGATGGACGCGTCGAAGGCCGAGGAGATCGCGGCCCGGACGGTGAACAAGACGCGTCGGGAGGAGGGGCGGACGCCGAACCGGACGACGCAGGGGACGGGGAACCCCCGGACGCCGCTGGACGAGCGGACGAAGGACGAGGTGTACAACCGGGCGAAGGAGCTGGGCATCCGGGGCCGGTCGTCGATGACGAAGGCCGAGCTGGTGGCGGCGATCCGGTCGCGGCAGTAGGGGGTTAGGGGTCTCAGGGGAACGCCCTTGGCGTTCAAGCGCTTCGGTGTACCTTGGCGGTGCGTACCACCAGCTCTCTCGTCGCCATGTCCACGATCCTTGAGAAGACCCAGGACCTCGTCCAGATGTCCGGCACCGGCCAGATGATCGAGGCGATCAAGAAGTACTACGCCGAGGACGTCGAGATCGTGGAGGCGACGGGCGAGACGTTCCAGGGCCGCGACACCCAGGTGGAGCGGATGACAGGGTGGATGGGCTCGATCGAGGAGATGCACGACGGCGGCGTGCACGCGGTGGCGGCCGACGAGGACGCGGGCGTGTCGCTGGTGGAGTCGTGGGCGGACGTCACGTTCCAGGACGGCAACCGGATGCTGCTGGAGGAGGTGGAGCGGTACCGCTGGGAGGACGGGAAGGTGGTGCACGCGCGGTTCTACTACAACATGCCGGGCGGCGGCGACATGGGCTAGCGCGGGTCCGCAAGACTGGAGCGGCCCTGAGCGCGTGCCGGCCCTTCGTGGGTACGCCGATGGCCCCGATCCTCGAGAACACCTACGACCTCGTGACGCTGGCGAACACGGGCCAGATGGTCACGGCGATCGAGCGCTACTACGCCGAGGACGTCGAGATCGTGGAGGCGACAGGCGAGACGTTTCGGGGGCGCGAGACGCAGATCGAGCGGATGCGCGGGTGGCTGGGCTCGATCGAGGCGACGCACGGCAGCGGCGTGCGTGCGGTGGCGGCCGACGAGGAGGCGGGCGTGTCGCTGGTGGAGACGTGGATGGACGTCACGTTCCAGGACGGCCAGCGGGTGCTGATGGAGGAGGTGGGGCGGTACCGCTGGGAGGGCGGGAAGGTGGTGCACGCCCGGTTCTACTCCCAGCCGGGGGATGGCGCCTCGGGGTAGGGGTTACTCGTCGGGGCAGGCGGGGTCGAGGGTGCAGGGGAGCGAGGCGTCGGGATCCCGTTCGTAGACGCGGGCGGCCTCGGGTCCCCACTGGCCGTCGCGCTGGTAGGCGACGCTAACGACGAGGTGGCCGTCGTCGTCGAGGGCGGAGGAGGAGCGGACGGCGTCGATGCCATCGGCCATACCGCCCTCGTCGCCGTCGACCTGCTCGATGCCGACGAGGCGTCCGTCGTCGTCGATCTCGAGGAGGCCCTGCGTGGTGAAGCCGCCGGTGGTGACGTAGACGAAGGGGTAGGCGTCGGCGTCGCGGTCGTACCAGATGAGGGTTTCGCCGCCGTAGATGCCGTCGCCGACGGCGTGGACGTTTCGGAGGGCGTGTCCGCCGACGGCCCAGGAGAAGGTGCTGACGTCGTGGGCCTGTCGGTCCTCGCCCAGGTCGACGCTGCCGACCCAGGTGCCGACGAGCCAGGCGAGGCGTTCGAGCTCGGGGACGGCGGGCTGGGCGAGGGCCGCGGGGGCGAGGAGGAGGGCGAGGGCGAGCGTGAGGGGTCGCATGGCGGGGATGGCGGTCAGCGCTTGACGGCGGCCTCGTAGCGCTCGATCCAGTCGTCGGGGGTGACGCGCTCGGCGAGCTGGGCGACGAGGTCGTAGGGGATGCGGTCCATGCGCTTGAAGCGGATGCAGGCCTTGCCCATGTCGAGCTTGGTGGGGACGTGGTTGGGCCACTCGGTCTGGAACCAGTCGAGGAGGTCGGGGTCGGCGTAGATGCCCATGTGGTAGAGGCCGACGTGGCCCTTCTGGTTGGCTACGCTGACGAAGGGGAGGGGCTGTTCGGGGTCGCAGTGGTAGCCGTCGGGGTATCGGCTGTGGGGGACGACGAAGGCGGGCATGCCGTAGGCCATGGTTTCCTCGAAGCCCTCGGGGAGGTGGTGGCGGAGGGTGTCGAGGAGGCGTCGGACGGCGTCCTGGCGCTCGGGCGGGAGGGCTTCGAGGTACGCGTCGCGTTCGTCGAGGGCGGTCATGGCGGGTCGGGCGGATTGGCTGCTGGGGAAGGTACGTTGGCGGGCCGGGTCGGCGGCGGGGTGGTAGACTGGCGCCGTATTGCCGCCTCATCGGATGCCGCGCCTCGTCTGCCTCGCTGACACGCACGGGCGTCACGGCTCGCTCCGTGGGCCGCTGGCCGTCCCGGACGGCGACGTGCTGGTGTTCGCGGGCGACGCGTGCACGCGGGGGACGGCCGAGGAGTGGGCGCAGTTCTGCGGGTGGCTGGCGCTGCTGCCGCACGCCCACAAGGTGGTGGTGGCGGGCAACCACGACTGGCCCGTCCAGCCGTCGCGGCCGGCGTGGGGCGTGCAGGCGCGGTACGGCCCGGCGTCGGTCGCGGCCGCCCGCGAGCGCGTTCTCGCGGCCGGTGCGGTGCTCGTGGAAGACGCGGAGGTGGTGGTGGCCGGGCTTCGGGTGTGGGGCTCGCCCTGGGTCCCGTCGTTCAACGGGTGGGCGTTCAACCTGCCGCGGGGCGGGGCGGCGCTGGCGTCGGTGTGGGGGGCGATGCCTCCGGGGCTCGACGTGCTGGTCACGCACACGCCGTCGTTCGGGCGGCTGGACCGCACGGAGGACGGTCGGCGTGTGGGGTGCGAGCGTCTGGCGGAGCGTCTGGCGGCGCTGGACGCCTCGAGCACGGGGCCTCGGGTGCACGTCCACGGCGACATCCACGAGAGCGGCGGGGTGCAGGGGCCCCCGGCGGGGGCGCGGGGGCGGCTGACCGTGAACGCGGCGGTGGTGGACGTGGCGTACCGGGTGGTGCGTGCGCCGGTGGTGGTGGAGGTGTAGGGCGAGAGAGGGCCTTGCCCATACATACGTATACGACGTATACTCCGAGCATGGACGGTTATGAGACGGTGATCGAGGGGGTGTCCCCGCTGCCGGTGACGCCGGAGGAGGTGCGGGAGGCGCTGGAGGACGCGCGTGTGGTGGCGGCGGTGCAGCTGGCGCTGCGTGACGAGCGGGTGGGCCGGGGGTACGCGCGGCTTCGGTCGGCGGGGGTGTCGCACGCGCGGGCGGTGTCGGCGCTGCGGGGCCCGTGGCTGGACGCGGACGGGCGGGCGTACTACCTGAGCCTGAGCCGTGTGAAGAGCATCATCACCGCGTGGCGGCGGCGGG
The DNA here is from genome assembly GCA_033720695.1 of Rubricoccaceae bacterium. Lineage (GTDB taxonomy): Bacteria > Bacteroidota > Rhodothermia > Rhodothermales > Rubricoccaceae > DATGQT01. The sequence continues at coordinate 998 of JAWWCA010000001.1, read as the reverse complement.
GGGATGGGACGTCCGCGGAAGAGGGTTGAGGCGTCGGCGGTGGAGGCCGCGGCGGCGCGGGGTCTGTCGGAGTACCAGATCGCGGCCGAGCTGGGGGTGTCGGCGGACACGTTTGCGGCGCGGAAGCAGGACACGCCGTCGGTGTCGGCGGCGCTGTCGCGGGGTCGTCGTCGGGCGGTGGGGGAGATCGAGGCGGTGGCGTTCGCGTGCGCGCGTCAGGCGGCGGACGACCCGCGGTACCAGCCGACGTTGCGGCTGTGGCTGAGGTGCCGCGCGGGGTGGCGCGAGCCGGAGGAGGGGAGCGATGAGCGATCGGAGACGAGCGCGGCGGCGGCGCGGGAGCGGCTCGTGGTTCAGCTCGCGCGTCTCTTTGGCGCGTCCGCTGACGGCGGCGGAGATCCGTCGTCTGGCGTGGAGCCTGAGTAGGGAGGACGCGACGGCGCTGGCGCACGACTGGGGGCTGGTGGCGCGTCCGTCGCAGCGTCCGCCCGCGGGTCCGTGGTTCGTGTGGATGCTGCGTGCGGGCCGGGGGTTCGGCAAGACGCGGACGGGCGCGGGGTGGGTGCACGCGCGGGCGATGGCGGGGGACGGGCGTCGCGAGATGCTGCTGGTGTCGAAGACGCCGGCGGACGCGCGGGACGACATGATCGAGGGTCCCGGTGGGATCTTGCGGAACACGCCGCCGTCGGAGCGGCCCCGGTACGAGCCGTCGAAGCGTCGGCTGGTGTGGCCGACGGGGGCGACGGCGCGGGTTCGGAGCGGGGCGGACCCGGACGGGATCCGGGGGTTCAGCGGGGACACGGCGTGGTGCGACGAGCTGGCGGCGTGGCGCTACGCGGACGAGAGCTGGGCGACGCTGATGCTGGGGATGCGGGAGGCGTCGGTGTCGGAGCCGCGGGTGCTGGTGACGACGACGCCGAAGCCGCTGGCGCTGCTGCGTCGGATCGAGGCGATGTCGGGGACGGTGGTGGTGACGGGGTCGACGTGGGAGAACCGCG